>DASRVA010000165.1:0-36836 GCA_035687745.1 Gemmatimonadota bacterium | reverse complement strand
GGTTCCAGCGGCGCTACGGGGCGGGTTGGGCGGGCGTCCTCCCGGAGCCGTCCAAGTTGCGATTCGGAAGACGCTTGCCCGTCGTCCCTGGGGCACCGGCGTTCCCCGCGGGTACCGGCCGTCGACCGGCTCCGGGACGACGCCCGCCCGACCCGCCGGCTAGGGAACCTGCGACGGCGGGAGCGCTACCGCGCCGGCCCCGGTCGCCTGAAGCCCGACGGGAATCGAGCGGATGGTCTCCAGCGTCTCCGGATCGATGACGTCGATGGCGCCGGGCACGACGGCGTGGCTCTCCATCGACAGGAAGACCGTGCCGTCCGGGCCGAAGGCGAAGGTGTGAGGATGGGTGGCGCTCGAGGGCTTCGTCGCGACGGGGGTCTCGCTCGCCAGGTCGACCACCGTGAACGACTGGTCGTTCCGGTTCGGCACGTACAGCCGTTCGCCCTCCGGATCCACCTTGATGAGGTAGGGCCCCTCGCCGACCGGGATCGTGTTGGTGAACGTGCCCAGGTTATCGGTCGCCATGACCCGGATCTCGCCGTGCCTATGGCACGCCACGTAGAGCTTGCCGTCGTCCTTCGACACCGCGAGCCCGGCCGGGTAGCAGACCTTCTCCTCGGCCCGGTCCTGTTCGGTGAGCGTGTTCGTCGAGTCGACCACCGCGAGCGAGGAGACGCTGATCTTCTTCAGCACGTTGTCCCGCGTGCAGGAGACGTAGACCGCGCTGCCGTCGTTCGAGCTCACCAGGCCGTGGGGCTTCGTGCAGACCGGGATCTGCTTCACCTCGGTCATGGTGGGGGTGTGGACGACCGACACCGTGTCCGTCTGCGGGTCGCCGTGGAGGTTGTAGTTCGCCACGAAGAGCCACATGCCGTCGGGAGTGATCGCGGTGGTCGCCGGGAACAGCCCGACATTCGTCCGGGCCACCAGGCTGTCGCTGGCGGTCGTCATCTTCCAGACCGACCCGTAAGGCCAGCCGTGCGCGATCGAGAGGTAGTAGTACTGGCCGTCGGGCGACAGCGTGAGGGCGTGTACGCCCTCGATGTCCTCCGTCGACACGCCCACCGGGATCTTCCGGAGAACCTGGCCCGAGCCGGGCTCGACGATCGCCACGGCGTCCTCAGACTCGAGGCCGACGAAAAGGACGTAACCGGACGGCTCGCCCGAGGTGGTCCCGGCCTGCGGGTCGGGTGCGGCCGCAGGCTCCTGAGCCTCGGCTGGCAGGACCGGGAAGAGAAGGGCGGCGCAGGCGGCCAGAGCGATCCTCGAGAGACGGGTCATGGCGACTCCTCCGATCCGGGGCGAGATCGGCCGCGAAGCGTCGGGCCGAAGCATGCGAGCGGGTGCATTCCCTCTTACCATTCTAGCCCGCACCGGGTTTCGCGGCATCGGATGGGGGTGCCGAAACCGTCCCGCCATGACCTGCGTAGACAGATGACGATGATGGACTCGCGACGCCGTTTGACCATGAGGACCTCGCGAGCCGCGCTGGCTCTGCTGGCCGGGCTTTCCTTGACTCCCCCGCTCGCCGCGGCCCAGCTCGCCCCCGGTCAAGCCGGGGGCCGGATCGTGGCGGACACGGTCCCCGCCCCGGCCCTGGCGGGAAACCTCCTCGGCGACCCGACCGTCCAGCCGGCATGGGTCTACCTCCCTCCCGGTTACGACGGCGCCGGGCGCCGCTACCCCGTCCTCTATCTCCTGCACGGCGTTCTCGACGATCCGTCGGTGTGGGTCGAGCCGGTCTACCAGGGGATGACCGTCCAGGCCACGATGGACAGCCTGATCGGGGCCGGGGCGATCCGGCCCATGATCGTCGTGATGCCGAACGGCCGGAACGCGCTCGGCGGGAGCTACTACCGGAACTCGCCGGTCACCGGCGGTTGGGGCGACTACATCGCCCGGGACCTGGTCAGCCACGTGGACGCGAGCTACCGGACGCTGGGCTCGGCCGATGGGCGCGCGATCGCCGGCCACTCGATGGGCGGGCTGGGGGCGATATGGGCCGGGATCCAGCATCCCGATGTCTTCTCGGTGGCGTACGGGATGAACCCCTGCTGCCTGTGCTGCCTGTCGGCCGAGCGGGTTCCCGAGCCGGCGCTCGCGCTCGACGCCTATCCATCGATCGAGGCCCTGTGGGAGGAGCTCGAGGAGGGGAACATCTGGCCGCTGGTCGTCGCCGGCGCCGCGGCCGCCTTCTTCCCCGATTCCGGCCGCCCCCCCTTCCACGGAGATCCGGACGCGGTCTCGGAGGACGAGTCGGTCGTCGGCCCTGGTGGGGACGGGGTCTATCCCGCGAGCCGCGTGGCCGACCGGGCCGACGCCCTGCGCTCCCTGCAGGGGCTCGCGTTCGACTCCGCCTTCGACGACGAGTTCATCCACATCCCGCTCTCGACGGCGGCGTTCTCGGACTCCCTCGATGCGCACGGGGTCCCGCACGTGTACGAAGTCTACGCCGGAGACCACCGGAATCGGATGCGAGAGCGGATGGCGACGGTGGTCCTGCCGTGGATCTCGGAGCGGCTCGCCGATCCCGCCTCCGAAGGCGCGACCTCCGGCCCCTGAGGCGACTCCGGCCCGGACAGGAGCGGGTAGGGATTGAGCGGCGCCCCTCCCGCGAAGACGGCGTAGTGGAGGTGGGGCGCGTCGTCGGGCGCGTTGCCCGAAGTCCCCACGAACCCGATCACCTCACCCGCCTCGACCCAGTCACCCCGCCCCTGACCGCCGTACTGCTCGAGGTGCGCGTAATAATGGCGCCAGCCGCCCGGCCCGAGCACGGTGACCGTGCGCCCCCCCAGCGGATTGCCACCCCGTCGAACCACGAGCCCCTCGGTCGCGCTCCTGACCGGGGTCCGCCGCGAGGCGAAGATGTCGATCCCCTCGTGGCGCCGGCCGCCGCTTCGGGCGGCCCCCCACGTATCGACCAGGTCGGACGGACGGACACCTTCGATGGGGACCGGGAGGCGGGTCGGCGGTTCCGCCGCCAGCAGTCGCGCCTGACGCCAGGCCTGAACAAGGGCCGGATGCAGGAGGAGTCCGAGGACCAGGAGCGCCGCCCCCCACGCGACCCCGGCCGCCACGCGCCGCGGGTCGGGCGCCTTCACCGGCCGCGTGGCTCCGCCCGCTGATCCGTTACAGGGACTCGCGCTCCACCGCCATCAGGTCCGCGGCGGTCTCGCGGCGGCGGATCGCCTCGACCGAGCCGCCCTCGGTGATCCACACTTCGGCCGCTCGCGGGTGCGAGTTGTAGTGGCTGGACATCGCCATCCCGTAGGCCCCGGTGTCCAGGACGACCAGAAGGTCGCCCGGCTCCAGCGGCGGGAGAAGGCGGTCGCGACCCAGGAAGTCGCTCGACTCGCAGATGGGCCCGCCCACGTCCGTCGGCCGCTCGCCGTTCCGCCTTCGGACCGGCCAGATCCGGTGCCGGGCCTCGTACAGCGCGGGTCGCATGAGATCCGTCATGCCGGCGTCCACCACGGCGAGCGGCCGGCCATCCCGCTCCTTCCGGTACAGGACGCGGGTCAGAAGGCAGCCGGCCGGCCCGACCAGGTAACGTCCCAGCTCGAGCAGCAGCTCCGCCCCGAAATCCCGGACCCGCGGGACGATGGCCCGCGCGTAGGCGTCCGGCCCCGGCACGGGATCGCCGTCGTAGGAGATGCCGAACCCGCCGCCGGCGTTGATCCAGCGGATCGAGGCCCCCGCCGTCCGGGCCGCCCGCCCGCAGTCGAGGAGGACGTCCAGCCCGGCGCCGTACGGCTCGGCGTCGGTGATCTGGCTTCCGAGGTGCATGTGGAGCCCGACCAGCTCGAGACCCGGCGACTGCACGATCCACTTCAGCAGGGGAGCGAACTCGGCGAGGGCGATCCCGAACTTGTCGACCTTCCGCCCGGTCGTGATGTGGCGGTGGGTCCTGGCGTCGACATCCGGGTTCAGGCGCAGGCTGACCGGTGTCCGGATCCCGCGCCGGGCGGCCAGCCCGCCCAGCCGCTGGGCCTCCTCGACCGATTCGACGTTGACCATCCAGAGCCCCGCCGCAACCGCCCGCTCGAGCTCACGGGGGGTCTTCCCCACCCCCGCGAAGACGACCCGGTCGAACGGCACGCCGACCTCCGAGAGCCGGTCCAGCTCTCCCTCCGACACCACGTCGAAGCCAACTTCCAGCCCGGCGAGCCACTTTAGGAGGCGCAGGTTGGAATTGGCCTTGACCGAATAGCAGAGCCGGGTCGGGTGATCCCGGAACGCCGCGCGGACCCCCGCCACGCGTGAGGCGATCGAGGGGCGATGGTAGACGTAGAGAGGGGTCCCGTGACGGTCCGCCAGGTCGGCCAGCCGCACGCCTTCGGCGGCGAGCTCTCCCTCGTGGTAGCTCCAGGGAATCGGCACGGGGGCTCCAAGTTAGGGAGGGTCGCCGCTCGGGCAACGCGGCCCTCGCGGGGCCGACCTTGACGGGGGCGGGAGCCGGATCTTCCCCTGGTTGCCCCCGGTGGACGAGGGTGTCTACATTCGGACACGTCATGCGGACCAGGACTTCCCCCGCCCGGGACCGTCGCGTCGGTGCGCCCGCCATCGGTGTCGCGTGCCTGCTCGTCCTCGTCCTGGCCGGGCCGATCCGCGCCCAGGACGTGCGGCCCGTCACACCCGCCTCCGAGACCCACCTCGTGCGGCAGGCGGCGTTCGCGCTGTGGTGGCCGCATTACGAACGGCTCATGCGGGAGTTTCTCCACAACACTCCCGACGACGCCGGGAGGATCGCGCTCCCCGAGCCTACCCCGGAGGAGTTCTACCGAGAGATCCTCGTCCTCGGCCGGATCCTAGATCCCGCCATGGTGGACGTCTCGTTCTACAGCGTCACGACCGAAGGCGACCTCTACCAGGGGCTCTTCGTCGTCAACGAGAACGATCGCGCGTGGCCGCTCGTCAACCGCATGGAGCCGGGCTCCTTCGCGCACACCATGAACCGCGCCTACGTGGACGCCGTCAACGCGCTCCTGGATCGCGAGCGGGTCCGGCCCAACTCGGCCGACGAAGCGCTCCGGCTGGCCCGCTTCCTGGTCGAGGCGTTCTACAACTTCGATTACCGATACACGCAATCCAGCGTCGATTCGATCACGTTCGCCGAGCTCAACCTGGTTCGAGTGCTGAACTCGATCGACGAGATCCCGCAGGGGCTCCGGCGATTCGACGCCGCGGACGGAGACGCCCTCCTGTACGGGAAGGTCCCCGACACCGTCCGGGGCGCGGTCAGCCCGCCCCGCGTTCAGCGCGCCGGAGCGAACGACTACCGGATCTCCTTCTACACCTGGCATCCGCAGACCGGCGAGCTCAAGCGCTGGGAGATCCGGATGACCGACGGCCAGTTCGCCTCGCTGGAGGACCGCACCGTCGAGAAGTGGCCCTCGTTCACCGTCCAGGACTTCTAGGCCTCGCGACCGTAGTCTGCCTACTCGCCGCGTGCGGCGGGGAGGGGCCGGACACCGCGAGCGAGGCCATCGTGCCGGACACGACGGCGGCGGCGGTCGTGCGCGACACGATCCCGCCCCCGGTTGCCGACGGCGAGCCCATGCCGGCCGCCCGGGACGCGGCCGGGATCCCGCCGTACCCGGGCGCGATCGTCCGGATGATCAACCCCGCCCCCGCATCGACCTACCGTGTCAACGCCTTCACTCCGGATCCCAAGGAGCGGGTCGTCGCCTTCTACCAGGAGAGCCTGCCGGGCTGGCGGATGATCCGCACCCGGAACGACATCGTCGTCTTCCAGAAGGAGCCCGATCAGGCCGCGATCACGATCTCGGACTGGGACGCGACGAAGCTGGGGCCGGGGGCGGTGGAGGTGCTGAGGGCAGCGCGGACCGTGATCGGCACCGCCTGGCGATAGCCGGGGCTCATGACCCCCCGATCTCTTCGTTGCGATCGATCTGGGACGACCCTGAGCCCCGGCCGAACCGTCAGATCACAGCTCGATCAACGGCAGATGGAGCGCGTCGTCGAATCGGCGCTCGACCGGCGCCTCGAGGGGGGACAGCACGACCTCGCAGGTAACGCCGACCACCCCGCCGACGAGATGACCCGCACGAGTCTGGCAGAAGCGGTCCGAGACCACGATGTGAGCGTGGACGCGGGGGGCATTCTCGTACCGGGTGACGTTTCCGATCAGGCTGGCGATCTCCCAGACACCCTCGAGGCTTGTTTCCCGGTAGCGCAGCTCGTAACGGTCGAACCACGCCAGCCGGGGGGCTTCGATCGCGCCCAGCCCGATGAACGACCCGCTCTCGACCGACGCCTCCCGCGCGGCCTCGCGGATCCCCTCCAGAAGCTCGGTCCCGCGTGGCAGCACGACGAGCACGTCACGTCCGTGGCGCGCCCAGGGCGTCACGGGAGCAGCCTCGCGACCTCCACGATGGGATTGCCCGTCAGCTCGCTCCGTCCGGTTCGGACGCGGCCTTCGACGCGGATCGTTTCGAAGGGCGAGAAGCCGCGGAACTCGTCCAGCAGGGCCGGCGGCACGACCAGGTAGACGTAGATCGCGCGGTCGGGGACGCGCGCCAGCCCGTACCACTCCTCACCCTCGAAGTCGGTTCTCCAGGCTTCGGCCTTCTGGAGCGCCACGTGCTCGAGCGTCCACTGGACCCGCCGACCGGTGAACCGGTCGGGGGAGAGCGCGACGGCTTCGGGCGCGGAGGCCGTCCCACCGTCGGTCGAGACCGACTCGCTGGGCACCCATCCTTCCACCTGGACCCGGGTCCAGGCGCCGCGCCGCTCGACCGTCCGGAGGACGGTGCCGGAAGGGATCGTCGTAACAACCGCTCCTCCGGGCGATCCCCGAAGGCCGATCTCCTCCTCGACCCGACCGGCGGCCCCGCGCCCCGCCGCGGGCGCAGGAAGCGTCGGCGGAGCGGTCACCTCCGCGGAGGGGGCCGCCTCCCCGCGTGGCTCCTCGGCACCCTCCCCGGGCGCCCCGGATTCCGGGGTGGCTCCCGCCGCGGGCGGACGTACCGCGGAGTCGGGGAGCCAGCCGATCATCTCGATCTCGAACCATTGGTCGTTCCCGCCGACGCGCCGGATCTCGACCCCCCGCTCGAGCGTCCCCAGGATCTCCCCGTTGGGGCCGTCCCTCAGGTTCTCGCGGGGGGGCGTCACCGCGTAGGCGTCGCCCGACCTGTCGAGCGATTTCCGCCACATCCAGCCGTGGACGCCGACCCGGGTCCAGCTCCCGCGCCCGCCGAGCCGCTCGAGCGGAGTGCCGCGATGGAGATGGCCCAGGAGCCGGCCGGTCGAGCTCCACTTGAGAACGGTCTCCTCGACCACGACCTCGAGGTCGGCGCCATGGGGAAGGCCCGCCAACCCGTCACCCACCCGGATGGCCGCGGCAGCAGCGCACACGAGCGCGAGGACGGACGGCAGAAGGAATAGTGGGCGTACCTTCATCGCCAGGTTCCGTCGTTAGGCGGATGGGGTTCAGAGAGGGCGCTTCAAGGTTCTCCGAGCGGCTCCGTTTGTCAAGCGAGCGCCTTCCCCCGTCACTGTCCACCCACGGATTGCTTGCCTCCACTGTGCGCCCCCTGTATCTGTCAGACCACCATCCCATGCTGCGACTGAGGACTTTCGGCGGGCTCACGCTGGCCCGAGACGACGACCCCCCCATGACCGGCGCGGCCACGCAGCGGCGCCGGCTCGCCATCCTGGCCCTCCTCGCCGTCGCCCGTGATCGCGGACTAAGCCGGGACAAGATCCTAGGGCTTCTCTGGCCGGAGTCCGAGTTCGATCGCGCCCGTCACACGCTGAACCAGCTTCTTTATGCCCAGCGCCAGCTTTTCGGCGACCCTGATCTCTTCGCGGGCCGAAAAACGCTGCGCTTGAACCCACAAGCAGTATGGACCGATGTTGGCGCCTTCGACGATGCCCTGGACCGGGGAGACCTCGAAGAGGCGGTCGCGGTCTACCGAGGCCCCTTCCTGGACGGCTTCTTCATCACACGGGCGCCGGACTTCGAGCACTGGGCCGAAAGCCAGCGGACCCGTCTCGCCGATCGGTGCCATGCGGCACTCGCCGCCCTAGCCGAGAGGGCCATGGCGAATGGCAGCCTGCCCGAGGCCCTCCGCTGGCTCGGGCGCGCCTTCGAGCTCGACCCCCTGAGCACACCGGTCGCGACGAGGCTCGTGACCGCGCTCTCCAGGGTCGGCGACAGGAGGACCGCCCTCGGAATCGCCCGGCGCCACACCGAGGCGCTCCGGAACGAGCTGGACGCGGCTCCGGAGCACGACTTCCTCCGCCTCGTGGAACGCCTTCGTCGGGGCAGCGCCGGCGAGTAGCGAGAGTCATCTCAACGGGTCGGGGCTCCCGGCACCCCGACTCCGACACGCACGACGCCCGGCCCCGTCCCCGGCTGGTCATCGGAGAAGAGGTCGGCATTGAGCACGTCAATGCTCTTCCTGTCCAGGCGAGCCGCCACGAATGCGAGGCTCGTCGGGTCGTCGAGCTCTCCGACTTCGGTCGTCGAGGGCGTAATCGCACCGGTTTCGGGATCGACCCGTACGAGCGGCGCGGTCCCGAAAAAGAGCGATCCTACGATCACCGCGTGGAGGTCTCCATGGGCGTCGGCGGCCAGCCCGTCGATGAGAAGAGCTCGAAGCCGGCGGCGACGACCTCCGGCGTCCCGGCACTTCCGTCCGGCTCGATCGGGATCCGCGCGATCAAGGCCCGCTCGGTCCCCCGGGCATGCACGGGAGGAGAACGCCTCCGCTCCCAGAACCGTCCACGATTTCATCAACAGTCTCCCTTCTCCTGGAGAGTCGGACCGGCGCTCAGCGCCGGGTTCCCGTGGCGTGCTCCTGACGCCCGCAGATCCCGAGGATCCCGAGGCGATCGATTGTCATGTCGATCTCGTACACAGTCCCGCCGTCCACGAGGCGCCGGGTCACGCTTCCGGTGATCCTGGATCCCGAGGTTTCTGCGCTGAAGCGGCCCCTCGAATCCACCCTCCCGCTCAGGGCTGCACCGTCGACGTTCGCCACAAGGAGCGGGCGGTTGTCGCCGAGCCTGATCGTGGTGAGTCTCGAGGTCCCCACGGCAGGACCCGGACCGGGACAGAGGATGGGGTTTCGAGGTCCCACCTTCGTGATGACGGCCGTGACCTGGTAGATCCCCGTCACGCTGAAGTCGTCCACCTCGAGAGAGAGGGGCACACTCCGCTCTTCTCCCACCTGCACCAGGAGCTCATGCGCCCCGACCGCCGTTCCCCGAGCGACGCGCGTCACGATCTCGGTGTCGCTTCGCGACACGATCTCGAGCGGGGCACCGTCGAGAAGGACGCGTGGCTCGGCTGCGCTCAAATGGCGACCGAAGACCGTGAGCGGAAGCTCCGCCCGGGTGGGGTTCGGGAGGACGCCGTGGATGAGAGGAACGGCCTGGAGGAGCTCGTACGAGAACTCGTTCGACGTCCTGTCTCCCGCGGTCAGGACGACCGCCGCGGTCCCGGACGGGAGGTCCGGCACCACGACGACCACGGCCGTTGCGCTGGCCGCAATAACCGACGCGCGTTTTCCACCGACTGTGACCGTGACCCGGGGACCATAGAGGTTCGTCCCGGTGATCGTGATCCGCTCCCCCGGGCGGGCCCGGGCGGGCTCGATCCCGGTGATGACCGGCAGCAGGGCCGGCGAGACCCGGAACGCGAACGGCGCCGACGAACGGCCGCCGACGGTCACGACCACCGAGACGGCCCCAGGGGGGACCTCCGGCACGACCGCAGCGATGGCCGTGGCCGACCGCGAGCTCAGCTCGGCGTTCACCGCACCGATCGTGACCGTGGCCTGGCCGGCGCCGAACTCGCCCCGGATCGTGATCCGGTCGCCGGATGCGGCCTCGGCGGGCTCGACGGCCGAGATCGCCGGAGTGGGATCGGACCCAAGCGGGCTCGTTCCCGAGCCGTCCTCTCCGCTGCAGGCGAAGAGGGAACCCATCAATGGAAGGATCCATCGCATTTTCAAGAAGCGCGCTCTCATGGCGGTTCTCCCGTGGCTCATCCAGCGCTGCCGGACATGACCGGCGCTACTGGACGATCACCCAGCCGTACATGTTGGAGTCGACGAAGTGCACGACGGTCGTGCAGATCACCAAGTAGGTCCCCGGCTCGTCGAAGGTCCCGGGCGGCGTTTTCCACTCGAAGCCGGCGAACTGCTGGTCCGGTCCGCGGATGACCAGCCCGTCGTCGTCCGTGATGCGGGTGAGGAACGGGAGCGCCGGGATCGGCTCAACCTCGGTCACATCGATGTCCTCCGGCCGGATTCGGGGCTCGTAGATCGCCACCTGGTGGACCGCCAGCGAGATCTCGAACGTGACGCTCCCGCCAGCAGCGATGACGACGGTTTGCGGCCGCACGCTGTCGTAGGCGTGGAACGACCGGTCGTGGGACCCCGGGAAGAAGTCGGTGCCCACGTCGCCCGCGGCGAGGCCGAACTGCACGGTGGCTTCCAGCCCCGGGCCGGCGGCCTCGATCCGGCCCCTCGGGATGGGGGCCACGAGCGATTCCTGGGTGTCGGAGCACGCCGCGAGGACGGCAGCGATCGAGAGGAAAAGGGCGGTTCGCATCTCGGGACCTCCTGGTGGTGCCGGCCTCGGAAGCACGGCGCTCGCCGAGGACGGTGCAGGAGGGAGCCTAAGCAGGTCAGGTCAGCCGCCGGTCAGCGGGGAGTCAACCGGGAGAATCGTACGCTCCCGTCGGGGCGGGAATTTGCGGGCCGCGAGCTCCGGTGCGCGGCTGACCTATCCCGGAGCTTGGCGGCTGGAACATGTAGCGGATGCCACCCTGCATCCGGCTACCTCAAATCATGGTCGCCGATGACGCGCGTCTTGGGGCAGGTGGAGCGCGACGGGCCCAAACCAAAGCTCACTCCGTCCTTGCGCTCGCCCTTGGCGAGCGAAGCTCACTTGCACTCGGCGCTGAAGTTGTCGAAGGAGGCGGTGACCTCGCCGTTGGCGTTGATGGTCACGTGGGTCTGTCCGTGGAGCGTGGCGTTGTTGCCGCTGCCCTGGCCGATGATCCCGATGTTGAGGATGAACGTGGTCGAGAACTGGCCGTTGACGAAGGAACCGCGGATTTGCTCCTCGCCGACTCCGGTGCTTTGATACTTGTCCCCGCTGGTGAGCCCCTCTCCGCTCACCCCTTGCGGCTGGAAGTGGAAATTCGAGACGAAGTTGTTGCCGTTGATCGTCGTATGGATCACGTTGTGGAAGAACCCTGTCAATTCAACATCCTCTCCCGCGCCGCCGTTCGCGCACGGGATGAACACGAGGATGTCCACCGGATCCTGGAAGCTCTCGGTGAACGTTTCGGCTCCTGCCGCGAGCGCGAGGTTCTCGGGTTCCGCGGGACCCAGGCTTGAGACGGACTCGTCCGAGCACGCGCCGAGCCCGATCATCAGGACGGCGAGAGAAGGGAGTGCTGTGCCACGCATGGTAACCTCCGTGAGCAGGTTATGTGGAACCCGCGCCGCCTGTACTCAGACGGTCACGGGATACGCGCTTCATCCTACCGTCGGCGGGTCATCGAGCGGTCACAAACAAATCAACGGCTACGCGGAGGATTCCCCGAGAAAGGCGCTGGTGGCGGGGGAGCTACGTTACAATTCCCGACATGGCTCCAGGCGAACCCTCCGGAGGACCGCCATGTGGGCGGGTTGCCCGCCTTGGAACTACGCGGCTCGCTTCAAATCAGAACGCGTACCGCATGGAGATTTGCATCCGCCACCGGGAAGCGTCGCCGTCGACGACGCGGGTCTCGGGCAGGTTGAGCGAGTAGACGCCGCGGCCGTTCACGGGGTCGAATCCGGTCAGCGTAAAGAGGCCGAAGCTCTCGAAGCCGCTGAAGGCAGAGCGACGGATCAACCCCCAGTCGCGGTGAAGGAAGTTCAGGAGGTTGAAGATGTCGGCGGTGATCTCCAGGGACTGTCCCTGCCGGGTGGGGAATGCCTTTGACAGCCGCATGTCCAGCGAGCTCCGCCACGGGTCCCGGCAGCTGTTCCGCCGGAGGATCGTCCCCCGCTGCTTGTGGAGGCATGCCTCGCTCCTGATGTACGCCTCCAGGCGCGTGTACTCGGAGGGTGGAGCAGGTACGAAGGCGTGGGCAACCTCGTCGAATACGACCAGTGAGATGTCGCCGCCCGGCGCCGCGTTTTGCGGGACGTACGCGATATCGTTGTTCTGAATGTTGAAGAACGCCGCCCCGAAGCCGTCGCCGTTGGCATCCCCCTCGATCACGTAGGTGTAGGGATCCCCGGATGCGCCGTCATAGACGAGAGCCAGGTTCACCCCGTAGGGCAAATCCAGGGTCCCGCTGAGCCGCACGCTGTGCGGGATGTCGGAGAGGGGCGGTCGCAGGTTCTGCCGCTCCAGCGTGCCATCCAGAGGGGTCGACGCGAGCTGCTCCGCCGCCACGCCGAGCCCCGTGAAGTCGAGCCCCAGTCCGGAGAGGGAGAGCAGGGTCCGCGTCCGGGACCAGGTGTAGCTGGCGTTCAGCCCCAGGCGTCCGCCGAACCGCTTCTGGACCTGAGCGGTCACCGAGAAGCCGTTGTCACCGCTCCGGTTGGTCTGCTCGATCACCGCCCCGAAGTCCGGGCTCCGGCGCCGCGGGGTCGCGATCCCGCTCGCCGGGTCGATCGAACCGTAGAGCGCCCGGCCGCCCTCTCCGACGGCCACGGCCACCGGGGGGAGGAGGTTGACGTCCCGGAAGTAGAGCTGATGGACGGCGCGGGTGTACAGAAAATCCGCGGTGGCGACCAGTCCCCAGGGAAGGCGGTGATCCACGCCGAAGGCGAGCTTCAGGTTCTGCGGGAAGCGAAAGTCGGGGTCAAAGAAGGCGACCTTGGGGACAGCGGCGGGGCCGCTCGCGCGGCATTCGGTCGGCTGGCGTGCCAGATCGATCGTGAACGCGGGCACGTCCTCGCCCGCGCAGAACAAGGTGAGCTCCTCCAACCCGGTCGAGCGGTAGGCCTGGGCGACGAAGAAATAGGGCGGCCGGCCGGCGAAGAGTCCCGCCCCCCCTCGCAACGTGGTGGAACCCCTCCCCCAGAGGTCGTAGTTGAATCCCAGCCTGGGAGACCAAAGGACGTTTCCGCTCGGGATCACCCGGGTGTCGATTCCGAGCTCCTCCCGGAGCGCCGCGTTCAGGGTTGGTGTCTCCGGAAAAAACGGAGCGTCGATGCGCAGGCCAGCTGTCAACGTGAGCCCCGCCGACGGGGTCCACTGATCCTGTAGGTAGGCGCCGACCTGGCGGACCCGGAACTCGGCCGCCGGACCTTCGATTTCGGGCCCAGCGAACACCCGGAAGTATTCGGCCGCGATTCCCTGGTCGAGCGAGTCGAGGCTCTGGAAGGACCACTGGCCGCCCGCCCCCGTCCGGCCCTCGAGGTGGAGGAGCTCGACATGGGCGCCGACCGTGATCCGCTGCGCTCCCAGGCCGAACGTCAGGTTCTCGGTAAGCTCCAGCGCGTCCTGGTCGATTCCCGAGGCCGGCCAGCACGAGAATTTGTCGCCCGCCTTCAGAAAGCCCTGATCCGCATCCACGATTACGTGCGGGAAGCTCGAATTCGGCCGGCAATCGTCTCGGATCCTCAGGTAGGCCAGGATCAGCTCGTTGGAGAAGCGACCGCCGAGCAGGGCGTTCCAGTTGGCGCGGGTGGCCGAGGTCGTGTTGGCGAACCGGATGTCGGCCGAGCTGAGGTCGTAGTTCCCGCTCTGCTCCCGGTCCAGAAAGAAGCCCTGCAGGAAACCGTAGGCGTAGCTCTGGGACACTTCCAGCAGGCTGTTCGTCGCGAGCTGCAGGCTGGCCTTTCCAAATACACTACGGACCGGTGTATGGCCGTCCACCGGCCCGAAATCTCCCGCAATGACCCCATAGCGCTCCCGCAGAATCTCTTGAAATCTGAGCGCGCTGGCTCGGCGGATCCCGACCGCCGCCGAATCGGCCCCGGCGGTCGTGTCGGTGCCGATCAGCGGGCCGGCATAGGGGGTCCTGTTCGGCTGGAGGTCGGTGGCCACGAAGAAGTGAAGGCGGTCCCGGACGAGCGGCCCCTCGAGGGTCCCTCCGAACTGCCAGGCCGTGAAGTCGGCGGCCGGGCTCCCCAGGAAGTCCTCCCCCACCAGGGCGTCGTCCTGGAGGCTCAGGAAGCCAAAGCCCCCAAGGCTGTTCGTCCCGGATCGGGTGACGACGTTGATCAGCCCGCCGGCGAAGCCCCCCTGCCGGACGTCGAACGGCGAGGCCACGACCTGCACTTCCTTGACCGCGTCGAGCGGGATCGTTCGCTGCTGAGGACCCACAAGATCGACCAGGCCACCCGGGGTAGCGGAGAACCGGCCGAAGAAGTTGTTGTTCACGGCCCCGTCGACCTGGAAGCTGTTGGAACGCGGGTCCTGTCCCCCGATCGACACGCCGAACTCGCCCCGATTCGCGAGCGGGCTCTCGCGGACCAGAGCGAGCACGTTCCTGCTCAGAACCGGTAGCCGGTCGAGCTGCGAGCGGTCGATCGTCTGCGCGGGCCCGGTGCGGGCCGCGTTGATCCGGGGATCGCTGTCGGCTGTGACCGTGATCGGTTCGACCTCGAACACGGTCGCTTCAAGGGCGAAATCGGTGATAAGTCGCTGGCCCAGCGCCAGGACGACGCCCGATCGAACCGTCGGCTGGAAACCGGGGGCGTCCACCTGGATCGTGTACGGCCCGCCGACCGGGACGGTCTCGACGAAATAGTGGCCCTGCTCGCCGACCCTGACCTCCCAGCGGTGCCCGGTGGAGTTGTTGGTGAGGGAAACCACGGCCTGATCGAGCGGAACCGCGCTCCCCGGATCAGCCGTGACTCTCCCCTGGATGGCGGCCGTCGTCACGCCCTGAGCGTGAAGGGAAGAGACGGTCAAAACGACCACAAGGACCGCCGTGCCGGTTCCGCTGGTCCGCCGCCATGGCATACGGTTACCGGCTCAGCCCTTCGGCCGGATCAGCCGCTGGAACTCGGGATCGCCGCGGAGGGGGTCCAGATCCGGGTCCTCGTACGACACGCTGCGATCGTGCGGGATGAAGGGGTACCCCTCCTCGATCGCCTGCCGAAGGAGCTCAACCGCGCGCTCCCGCTGTCCGAGCAGCGAGGCGATCCTGGCCCGCTCGTACGTAAGGCTCGCCCGGTGCTCGCTCGGGGACGACGCCTTCCAGAGCGAGGCCAGCCAGGCATCGATCCGCTCGGCCCGGCGCCGGTCGCCCCGCCGTGCGGCCAGAGCCCCCAGCGCCCCCCGTACGCGGACGTCCTGGGGTTCCGTGGCCGCGGACTCCTCGAATGCCGCCCGCGCTTCCTCCCCTCGTCCGGCGTGGTAGAGGGCTCGGGCCAACTCCGCGCCGCCCTCTCCGTGCACCCGATACCAGTCGATCCCCCGCTCGTAGAAGGCCTTCGCCTCCATCGGGTGACCGTGGGCGTGCAGCTCGAGGCCCGCCCGCACCATCAGGGGACCGGGCCAGTCCGCGGGCCACGGCTGTTCCGCGCCGTGTTCGAGCCGCTCCTGGATCCGATCCTCGACCTCCCCGACCCTTCCGAGTGCCGCCAGGGCGACCACCTCGGTCTGGAGCGCGTACATGTCGTTCGGATCGTGACGGCGCGCCCTCCGGGCCGCCTCGAGTTCGCGCTTGTGATCGCCCAGGAGGTGATACGCGGTCGCCACGTGCCACCAGTATTCCACCGGACCCCGGTGGAAGCCCGTGGGGTCGATGGTCTCAAGGACCGCCAGCGCTTCCCGTGGGCGATTGACGAGGAGGGCGAAGAGGGGCAGCCACGCCGACACGCCCGTGCGGGCGGGCTCGGCCGCGAGGGCCGCCCTCCCGGCTCGGAGCGCCGCCTGCCAGTCGGCGTGGCACGCCGCCACCGCCTGGTCGAGCGCGGCACGTTCGCGGATCGGGAGGCCGTCGTACACGGGCTCAAGCCGACGGGCGATCTCCTCGGTGCGTCCGCAGTCTCCCTGGAGAACGGACATACCGGCCAGGGCCGTCCAGGCCGCGGTGTACGTGGAATCGATCGCGATCGCCCGCTCCACGTGCCCGAGCGCACGCTCTGCGCAGCCATCGCACCGGCGCCAGAAGAGCTCGTCCGCCAGGCGGAGCTCCTGGTACGCCTCGTAGCTCGTGGGCGGGTTCGTGCCCTCGTACTGCGCGAACCGCGGATCGAACAGGGTCGCAAAGCACGCCATGACGCGCTCCCCTGCGAGCGTCACCCCGTGGGCCTCGTCGCCGACGGCGGTCGCGGCCGGCGCGACCGCGCACCGCGCCTCACCGGTCCTCACGTCCACGACCTGGGTCTCGAAAAGGAGGCTGTCGCCTTCCCGATAGTAACGGCCGCCGAGGAGCGTTCCGGCTCCCAGTCGGCGGGCGAGGTCTCGCGGGGGGCCGGCGTCGGCGAGCGACTCCCTCGGTTCCAGCTCGTTGCGTACATCTAGGACCTTAACGAGACCGGTCTCCGCCATTCCGCGAACCAGATGGTCGGTCGCCATGTCGCCCAGGCGGTCGAGGCGCGGATCGCCGGTCCCGTTCTCGAGGACCGTGATGAGGACCCGCCCCGGATCGAGCGGGGCCGCGCGATCCGGGAGGAGAGTGATGCCGAGAACGACCCCGCCCACCACGAGAGCCGACGCGAGAACGAGCGCTCGGTTGGCTGGAATTCGCCGCGCCGGTCGCGGCGCACGCTCGCTCAGGAGGGCCTGCCGGAGAGCTTCCGCTGTTTGAAAGCGGTCCTCGGGCAACGGCTCCCGCGCCCGCTCGATCACCCGAGCGAGCCAAGGCGGAGTACCCGCGGGGAAGGGCGCGGCGGGCCCATCCCCGTCCGGTCGTCCCGTTCCGTCTTGCGTCCCGCCGACCAGCATCTCGTTGAGCACGCATCCCAGGCTGTAGACGTCGCTCCTGGCGTCGACGGCGGCGCTCCCCGCGGCCTGCTCCGGGCTCATGTAAGCAGGCGTGCCGATCGGCGATCCAGCATCGGTCAGGGTCTCCTCGCGCGCCGCCGTCACCGCCCGCGCCACCCCGAAGTCCGACAGGACCGCGTGGCCTTCCGTCAACAGGATGTTTTCGGGTTTGATGTCCCGATGGACGAATCCGAGGCGGTGCGCATGGGAGAGGGCGTCCGCGATCTCGCTGGCGATCCGAACGGCATCGTCCTTCGGCAGCTCCCCTTCCCGTCTCAGCCGATCCCGCAGCGACTCGCCCTCGACGTGGGGCATGACGTAGTAGAGGAGCCCGTCCGCCTGTCCGGAGTCGTGGAGAGGAAGGATGTGGGGGTGGTTGAGACGAGCCGCGATCTCGATCTCGCGCAGGAACCGCTCCGGACCGAGCGCCGACGCGATCTCGGGGGCGAGCACTTTGATCGCCACCCTGCGACCATGCTTGCGGTCGAGAGCCACATAAACGGTCGCCATCCCGCCGCGGCCGACTTCGACCTGGACGTCGTACCTCGCCGACAGGGAAGAGCGTAATCGCTGAAGAGAGTTGGTCATCGACAGGAAACGCCGGACAAATTACAAATATACCACACCAGACGTGGCGAGAGCGGGTCAGGCCTCTCGACCGGTCCTGACATGACACGGGGTAGATTGGGGCTGCCATGTCCGACCCCACCTTCCGCGTCGTCCTCGTCGAGCCCCTGATTCCGCAGAACACCGGGACGATCGGCCGGCTCTGCGTGGCGGCGCGGGCGGAGCTCCATCTGGTCGGGCCCCTGGGGTTCTCGATCGACGACCGGCGGCGGCGGCGCGCGGGCCTCGACTACTGGCCGCACCTGGCGTGGACCGCCTGGGACGATCTGCCCGCCTTCCTCCGCGGTGCCGACCCTCCCGAGGACCGCTCCTGGTACGCCACGACCCGGGGTGGGATCACGTACGCCGACGCCCGGTTGCGGGCCGGCGACTGGCTCTTCTTCGGGGCCGAGACGGCCGGCCTGCCGGCCGACCTGACGGCGAGCCGTCCGGAGCGGTGCCTGGCCATCCCCATGGACCCGCGCGCCAGGTCCATCAACCTGGCCATCGCGGTCGGGATCGTCCTGTACGAAGGCCTGCGGCAGACCCGGTGGCCGGGGGACGCGCCGGCGGCTTTCTCGTGAAACCGATGATGGCGCCGTGAGGTGATGTTATCTTGAAGTTGGAAGCGCTCTCGTCGATCTCCTGGTACCTCTCCTCGGGCCGCGAAGGACCGGTTCGCCTGCCGATGCCGCCACGCCGCCGATTCGCGTTCGCCTTTCTTTCCGTCCTGCTTCCTCTGACGGCGTGCGGCCGCGGACCTGCCTACGGCTCCGACAACGCGATCGTCGCCGTCGTCGATCCGGCCCTCCGGGAGCGTGTCGAGCCGGCGCTCCGGGCCTCGCTCGAGCGGGGGGTGGAGACGACCCGCATGGAACCCGTCTTCGAGGTGACGTTCACGACGCCCGAGGGAATCGGCGAGTTCCGCAAGTGGAAGCGGCTCCTGGTCATCGAGCCCGGTGGAGAGGACGCAGTCCTCCTCCCCGAGCTCGTGGATACGCCGCTCGAGGGTCCGGTCTCGACGGTGGTCCACGACAAGTGGGCCCGGGGCCAGACGATCTACGTGCTGGCCGCGCCCACCCCCGAGGCGACGGCGGAGCTCGTGCGCGCGTCGGCGGACTCGCTCTACGGAGTCATCCACGACCAGTTCGTCGACTATCACGTGGCCAGGATGTGGGCCAGCGAGCCCGATTCCGCCCTGGCCGGGCGCCTGGCCGAGGAGCTTGGATTCTCGGTCCTGCTCCCCAACGTCTATCGGCCGGCTGGCGCCTCCGCCCCGGCCGACTCGCGTGTGTGGTACAACGAGGATCCCCGGCGGGTGGTCTCGCTCCACTGGCTCCCCCGGCCGACCGGCCTGACGGCGGACACGCTCCTCGCCCTCCGGCGCGAGTGGGGCCACCAGCTCTTCCCGGGGGACTCGATCACGGGCGTCCTCCCGGCCCCGGCCGGCACGGCGGTCCCTGCGGATTCGCTGACCGAGGGTCCCGTCCCCCAGGTCCGGACGCTCGAGACCCGCCTCGGCGGGCTCCCGGCGATCCGCCTCCAGGGGCCGTGGACCAGCCCGTCCGACGTCGGCACCGGGCTCTTCGTGACCTACGGCGTGATCTGCGGCGACCGGCTCGTCCTCCTCGACGGCAACCTCTACGCCCCGGACCGGAGCAAGTATCCGTACGTGGTCCAGCTTGACAGGATCTTCGAGACCTTCCGGTGCGCCGCCGCCGGGGACGGCGCGGCGTGAAGTTCGTCCACCTCCATACGCACTCCGAGTACTCGCTGCTGGACGGGGCGAACCGCCTCGACCGGCTGGTCGCCGCGGCCGCCGGACAGGGGATGCAGGCGCTCGCGCTGACCGACCACGGCAACCTGTTCGGGGCGGTCGAGTTCTACCGGGCGGCGCGCGAGGCGGGCATCAAGCCGATTCTCGGGATGGAGGCGTACGTCGCGTCGGGAGACCGCCGGGAGCGGGGCGGCCGGGCGGGCTCCTACTCCCACCTGGTGCTCCTGGCGCAGAACGCGACAGGGTGGCGGAACCTGATCCGCCTCTCCTCGATCGGCTACCTGGAGGGGTTCTACTACAAGCCGCGGATCGACCATGAGACGCTGGCCGAGAATGCCGACGGCCTGATCGCGCTGAGCGCCTGCCTGAAGGGCGAGGTGCCGACGTTCCTCATGCAGGCGAACTACGCCGCGGCCCGCGAGCGGGCGGGACGGCTGGCGCGCGTGTTCGGGCCGGACCGCTTCTTCCTGGAGCTCCAGGACCACGGCATCCCCGAGCAGCGGGCGGTGAACGACGGCGTCCGCGAGCTCGCGCACGAGCTGGGGCTGCCGCTCGTGGCCACCAACGACGTCCACTACGAGCGCCGCGCCGACGCCTCCGCGCACGACGTCCTGCTGTGCATCCAGACCGGCAAGCTGGTCGACCAGGAGGACCGCATGCGGTTCTACTCCGACGAGTTCTACTTCAAATCGCCGGAGGAGATGGCGGAGCGGTTCCCGGACTGCCCGGAGGCGCTGGAGAACACGGCGTGGATCGCCGAGCGGTGCGAAGTGGAGCTCGACTTCGGGCGTCCGCTGCTCCCGGCCTTCCCGCTGCCGGCCGGCCACGACTCTCTGGAGGCCCTCCTGGAGACCCAGGCCCGGCGCGGGCTCGAGGAGCGCTACGACCCGGTCGACGAGACGATCCTGGAGCGGTTCGAGTACGAGCTCGACGTCATCCAGCGGACGGGATTCGCCGGCTACTTCCTGATCGTAGCCGACTTCATCGCCTACGCCCGGGCCGAGGGGATCACGGTGGGCCCGGGGCGCGGATCGGCTGCGGGGAGCCTGGTCGCGTATTGCCTCGGCATCACCAACATCGATCCGCTGCGCTACGGCCTCCTCTTCGAACGGTTCCTGAACCCGGAGCGGATCTCGATGCCGGACATCGACATCGACTTCCGGGACGACCGGCGCGGCGAGGTGATCGAGTATGTGAAGCGGAAGTACGGCGAGGAGTCGGTGGCTCAGATCATCACCTTCGGGACCATGAAGTCGAAGGCCGCCGTGCGCGACGTCGCGCGTGTCCTGCAGCTCCCGCTGGCCGAGGCCGACCGACTCGCCAAGCTGATCCCGAACGCACCGGGGTCGCCCCAGCCGGTGCGGGTCGAGGAGGCGATCGAGCAGGTCCCCGAGATCGGCGAGGCGTACCGCTCGAGCGATCGGCTGCGGCGGCTGCTGGACGACGCCAGGGCCCTCCAGGGCCTGGCGCGCCACGCCAGCGTACATGCCGCCGGAGTGGTCATCGCCCCCGACCGGCTGGTCAACTACGTCCCCCTGTACCGCTCCGAGCGGAGCGAGCTCACGACCCAGTGGGACATGGCATCGATCGAGCGGGTGGGGCTTCTCAAGATCGACTTCCTCGGGCTCAAGACGCTCACCATCATCGACGACGCAATCGACATGATCGCCGGGAAGACCGGCGAGCGGATCGACGTGGACGCCATCCCGCTGGACGACCCCGAGCCGTATCGGCTCCTCGGGCGCGGCGAAACCGAGGGCATCTTCCAGTTCGAGTCCTCGCTGGCCACCGACATCTGCGCACGCACCCATCCCGCCCGCTTCGAGGACCTGATCGCGTTGAACGCGCTCATCCGGCCCGGGCCGCTCGACTGCGGGATGACCGAGCGGTACATCAGCCGCAAGCGTGGCGAGGAGCCGGTCGACACCTATCACCCGGACCTGACCGACCTGCTGGCGGAGACATCCGGCGTCATCACCTACCAGGAGCAGGTGATGCAGATCGCCAACCGGGTGGCCGGGTTCTCGCTCGCCGAGGCCGACATCCTTCGCAAGGCGATGGGGAAGAAGATCCAGTCGCTGGTCGACGAGCAGATGAGTCGCTTCCGGAAGGCGGCGCTCGAGCGCGGCTATTCCGAGGCAGTCGTGGACCGACTGGTGACCGACATCACGACCTTCGGCCGCTACGGTTTCAACAAGAGCCACTCCGCCGCCTACGCGCTGGTCGCGTACCATACGGCGTGGCTCAAGGCCCACCATCCGCGCGAATTCATGGCCGCGCTGCTCTCCAACGTGATGGGGAACACCGACACGGTCGTGCGCTACCTGGACGCCTGCCGGTCGATGGGGATCGAGATCCTTGGCCCCGACGTCAACGAGTCGGGGTACGGGTTCACCGATGTCGAGCGGGGTCTGCGCTTCGGGCTGGGCGCGGTCAAGAACGTGGGTCGGGGGGCGATCGAGGCGATCCTGGCGGCGCGCCGGAAGCACGGGCCGTTCGCCAACCTGTTCGACCTCGCCGAGCGGGTCGATCTGCGCCATGTCAACAAGCGGGTCGTCGAGAGCCTGATCCAGGCCGGCGCATGCGACGGCCTGGAGGGGCACCGCGCCCAGCAGATCGTGGCCCTCGACATGGCACTGGCTCACGGCCAGCGGAAGGCGAGCGAGCGGGAGCGGGGCCAGTTCACGCTCTTCGGCGGCGCGCCAGAGAACGCGAGCCGGACGATCCCGCCGCTGCCGGACATCGACGAGTGGCCGGCCGGCGAGCGGCTCCGGAACGAGAAGGAGGTCCTCGGCTTCTACGTCTCCGGCCATCCGCTCGACCGCGTCCGGGCCCAGCTCGCGGCCTTCGCCCGCCACACAATGGCCGGGCTGACGGAGCTCCCCGCCGGGCGCCAGGTCACGATCGGCGGCGTGGTCACCGGCGTTCGCGGTCAGCGCGACAAGCGCGGTCACGACATGGCGTTCTTCACCCTCGAGGACTACACCGGAGCGATCGAGGTGATCGCGTTCAGCAGCGTGTACGAGACGGCGCGGCCGCTGGTCCACAGCGACGTGCCGATCCTGGTCACCGGGCGGCTCGACCGGCGCGACGAGGAGACCGGTAAGGTGGTCGCCGAGGCGATCGTCCCGCTGGCCCAGGCGGCGACCGAAGGCGAGCGGCGCCTGGAGGTCCGCGTGCCCCGCGAGAAGTGCGAGCAGGAGATCCTCAACGAGGTCCGGTCCGTGCTCCTCCGGAACTCGGGGTCGATGCCGGTCACGATCACGATCGACACCGGTGCCAGCCGGGCCATCCTGGCCACCGATCTGCGAGTGGCGCTTCATGACGGTCTTCTCGAGCCGCTGGCGATCTTGCTCGGCCCCGAGAACGTGCGGCTCGCCGAGCCCGCCGGCGCCGCCCTGGCGCGATCCGGCAACGGTCACGCGGAAAAGCGATGACGAACAGCGTCCACCTCGACTTCGAGCGTCCCATCGTGGAGCTCGAGGAGCGGATCGCCGAGATGGAGAACGCGGCCGAGGAGCGAGGGATCGACGTCTCGGCCGAGCTGGCCACGCTCCAGGCCAAGCTCACACGGCTGAAGTCCGACATCTTCTCCCACCTCTCGCCCATGCAGCGCGTGCAGCTCGCCCGGCACCCGCGCCGCCCCTACCCGCTCGATTTCGTCGAGCGCTGCTTCACCGACTGGATCGAGCTGCATGGAGACCGCTCGTTCGCCGACGATCGCGCCATGATCGGCGGGATGGCGCGCTTCGAGGGTCGGCCGGTCATGATCGTCGGCCAGCAGAAGGGGCGGGACACCAAGGAGAACCTGCGCCGCAACTTCGGGATGCCGCACCCCGAGGGATACCGGAAGGCGCTCCGGCTCATGAAGGTGGCGGAGAAGTTCGGGCACCCGGTCATCACGCTGATCGACACGCCCGGCGCGTACCCCGGCGTCGGCGCAGAGGAACGCGGCCAGGCCGAGGCCATCGCCAGAAACCTCCGCGAGATGGCGGGTCTCCGCGTGCCCACGATCTCGGTCGTGACCGGTGAGGGCGCCTCCGGCGGGGCTCTGGGGATCGGCGTCACGGACCGGATCCTCATCCTCGAGAACGCGTTCTATTCGGTGATCAGCCCGGAGGGTTGCGCGGCCATCTTGTGGAAGGACGGCGAGAAGCGCGACCTGGCCGCTCGCGCCATGAAGCTGACCGCAGACGACCTGTACCGCCTCGGCATCGTCGATGAGATCGTCAAGGAGCCCATGGGCGGAGCCCACACCGATTACGCGGGCACGGCCCGCGCGCTCGAGGATGTCCTCAGGCGCCACCTCCGTGAGATCTCCGAGCCCGACCCTGAGGAGCGGATCCGGCGCCGCTCCAACAAGTACCGAGACATGGGCGCGTGGACGGACGGCGACCTCGTCCACAGCGCGGCACGGGAGCGGGAGGCCCCGTCCCCGCCCTGAGCGCCCCCTCGCATCTGGACGACGCCGGACGAGCCAGGATGGTGGACGTGTCCGGCAAGGAGCCGACCCGTCGGACGGCGCGCGCCACGGGAGCGATCCGGATGAGCGGGGAGGCGCTGGCGGCCGTCCTGGACGGCCGTCTCCCGAAAGGCGACGCGCCTGCGGTGGCGCGGGTGGCCGGGATCCTGGCCGCCAAGCGGACGCCGGACATGCTCCCGCTCTGCCACCCGCTGCCGCTCGAGCACGTGGCCGTGGACGTCGTCCCGGACACGTCCCTGCCGGGTCTGCGCGTCTCCGCGTCGGTCGTCACGATCGCCCGGACGGGGGCCGAGATGGAAGCGCTGAGCGCGGTCTCCGTGGCGCTTCTCACGCTCTACGACATGGTCAAGTCGGTCGACCGCGGCATGGTGATCGAAGCGATCCGGCTGGAGAGCAAGACGGGCGGATCCGGCGGGACCTTCACCCGCGAGGGACGTTGAGGTCCTCCGGGCCCCTGTTCCTGGCGGCGGTCCTGGCTGTCTGCGGTCCCGCCGACCGGCCCAAACCGGACGCGGCCGCCCGCCCCGATCTCGACTTCGGGACCGCCGACACCCAGTACGTCGTGGACTCCGGCGGCGCCCGACTCATGATCGTGATCAACCGGCCGCCCGGCGCCATCCGCGAGGTCCGGCCCCGCAAGGGGGCGGGGGACCCGGACGGGTCCGAGGCGTACCGCGTCCTGGCTCCCGAGGTGGCGCGCAGCATGCTTCAGGGGGCCCGGCCACCGTGGCGTGTCCTGGACGTCCGGACGGCCGAGGAGTACATCCGGAACGGCTTCCTGGCCGGCGCGATCCTCGTCGATCTCGATCGGCTCGAGGAGAACATCGACGACCTCCACGTCCGGAGCGATCAGATGGTCCTCGTCTACGGGCGTGACACGGACTCCGGAGAGAGGGCGGCGCGGCTGCTGGTCGAGTACGGCTTTCCGAACGTTCGCGTGCTCCAGGGCGGCTTCGGGGCCTGGAAGGAGGCCGGCCTGCCGGTCGAGACCCGACCATGAGGGCGCTCGCCCGCCTCCGGGTCGGCCTGCTCCTCCTGGCGGGAACGGCCTGCCTGGGCGAGAGCGACGTCCCGCTGGACGCCTTCCCCGACCGGACCGGGTCGCTGGACCTGAGCCGGCCCCTCGCCATCGGGGACGGGTATCTGGCCGGCGTCCAGGATGGGGCGCTGTTCGAGAGCGGCCAGGAGCTCTCGATCCCGGCGCTCCTGGCGGGTCTGGCCGGCACGGAGGACTTCGTCCAGCCGCTGGTGGCCGATCCGGGATTCGCGTCCCAGGGGGATCAGGGAGGTCGCCTGGCGCTGGTCCGGTTCGCGCCGCCCGTCATCGAGCGGCAGCCGCGGGGGGGTCCGCCCCTCCAGCCCGAGCTGCCCCGGCCCTACAACAACCTCGGCGTCCCCGGCGCGCTGGCCTTCGAAGTTCCGGCGACCCGCAGCTCGGCCACCTCCACGACCGGCAACCCCTTCTACGACCTGGTCCTCAGGAACCGGGGCACGTTCGCCGAAGAGGCCGCCGCCCTCGACCCGACCTTCATCCTCGTCTGGCTCGGGACGACCGACGTCCTCGCCTACGCGGCGGCGGGCGGCGACCCCGCCCTGGCACCCGGGCTGCCGACCTCGCCCGCGACGTTCGAGGCCATCCTCGGCTCCCTCCTCGACCAGCTCATTCAGCTGACCGACGACGTCGCCGTCTTCAATGTCCCCGACGTCACCCTCTTCCCGTTCCTGCACGCCGTGCCACCGATCGTCATCGATCCCCTCACCGGAGAGCCCAGGACGATCACGATCTTCGAGGAGGTCATCGATCCGTTCACCGGCGACACGCTGATCGTCCAGCGCCAGGTTCCGGTCCCGCTCATCGGGCCGGACGGACCGCTGGGACCCGGAGACCTGGTCACCATGGAAGCCGGGCCGTTGACCGAGGAGGGGATCGGCGTGCCGATCGAGCATGACGGCCTGGGCCTGCCGCTCCCCGACCGGGTCGTACTCGACGTCGGCGAGCAGTTCGTGGCCCGGGACGCCGCCGTCGGATACAACCTGGCGCTGGAGCGGCTGACCGCCGCGCGTGGGTTGGCGCTGGTCGACGCGCACGCGCTCGTGGAGGACCTGACCCGGACGGAGGGAATCCTGTCGGACGGCGTGCGTCTCGGCGACGAGTGGCTGACCGGTCAGGCTTTCGGCCTGGACGGCGCCTCGTTCACCGCCAAGGGATACGGGCTCCTGACCAACCGGCTGGTCGACGTCCTGAATGGCCGGACGGGGAGCCGGCTGCCCCACGTGCGAACCGCGTTCCTGCCCGGCGTCCCGCTGATCGAGCCGGCCGCGCCTTAGGAATCGCCCTCGCGGGCTCGAACCAGGCGAACTCGTTTGGCCGGCCACGAGAGCGACCGGAACCTTCGCAGCTCCGGGATCTGGCGCCGTGGCGGAAGCGCCTCCAGGGCATCCAGGAACCGCGCCGCGCCGCGGGCCGCGCGTCGATAGCGCCCGCCGATCGCGGCGTCCTCGTACGGCACGTCCCAGCGGGCCACCGCGTGATGGCGCGCCCAGGAGCGGTCCTCCGGCGTGAAGCGCCCGCTCAGGCCGACGACAAAGTGCCGCAGCACGAGATACGCGTCGATCCGCGCCAGCAGCTCGAGCTCCTCCAGGAACGCGGCGTCCTGCACCCGGCGGACGCCTCCCTCGCGGAACGCGAACGTCGTGTGGACGGCGTGGCTCAGCTCCTCGGCGAAGACCAGAAAGGGCAGGACATTCGACTCGCCCAGCGAGCGGCGGGGATCGAGCGCCTCGAGGGCGCCGATCATGTCGGGCCGGTAGAACAGGGCCAGGCGGAGGTTCCCGCGGTCGACGTAGTAGAAGAAGCGCGCCCAGTCCGACATCTCGGCGTGGTGGCCGGAGCGAGTCACCAGCTCGGCGCAGCGCGCCGGTCCGACCACGCACCTCTCGAGATCCACGCCTGTCCGGCGCCCGTACGTGTTCTCGAACACGCGCTGGAGGTCGCCGAGGAGCGCCACCTCAGTTCCGGACGCGATACAGGGCCTGGCGGAAGAGCCGGTCCACCGACTCCGGCCGCGGAGCCAGATGGAGGTGCTCATCGACGAGGTCGTTGAGCGCCTGACGGACCTCCGAGAACGCCTCGCCCAGGAATCCGAGCGGCTCGTCCAGCTCGTGGCGGCGGGCGGGCTCGGTCCGCGCCGCGGCGGCGTAGGAGCGTCGACCCATCTCCTCGTAGTACTCCAGCGGGACCGGGCGCCGTCCGTAGGTGAACCGGTGGTAGATCCAGTCGGGAAACAACCCCGCCAGATAGAGGGCGCGGTTTCCCAGCTCGGCCTGCAGCTCGAACACCCGTTGCGGCGTCCGCGCCTCGGCCGTGGCCTTGACCAGATCCACGAGGTAGACCGTCTCACGGGCCGGGCGCCGACCCGTTCGCTGTATGTGGAACGACAGGAGCGCGCCCACGTAGTCGGACGCCACTCGGTGGTCGATGCCATGGTCGAGGAAGGCCCGCCGGACGAGCACGTAATAAAAGAAGTAGGGAGAGATGTGGAGCAGGCGCGGGGCCCGAAGCAGGCGTTCGAACAGGACCGGGCTGTCGAGGAGCCGATCCACGGCCTCGGGGTCCGCCGCGAGCGACCTGAGCGCGGGCCGGTCGGCCTCGCTCGCGGCGAGCGCGTCGACGAGGAAGTCGAGATCGTGCTCCGTGATGCTCGAGCGGCAGTTCGCGACGATCAGGGTGGCTCACCTCCTAGGGTCGGGGGTCGCCTCGTTCTCTCGCCAGACCGCTCCTCCCTCGAGAACCTCCCGCTTCCAGACCGGGAGCTCCCGCTTCAGGAGGTCGATGCCAAAGCCGCAAGCGGCCAGCGCGTCGGCCCGATGGGGCGCCGAGATCGCCACCACCACGCTGGCCTCGCCGACCTCGACGCGGCCCAGGCGGTGGGCGATGGCGACACCCGTCACCGACGGCCATCTGCTGGCAATTTCCATACCTATCCGCTCCAGCGCGCGTTCCGCCATGGGCCGGTACGCCTCGTACTCGAGATGACGCACACGATTGCCCTGGAAGGAGTTGCGGGTCACGCCGACGAACGTGGCGACGGCCCCCGCCGTCGGGTCCGCGACCTGCTCGATCAAGGTCTCCGGGCGGAGCGGGGTCTCGGTGATTTCGAAACGGATGCGCACGGGCTCAGAAATCCGACGGCAGCAGTCGCCAGCGGGTGGTGCCAGGGGGCGTCACGCGACGTCGCGCGGGCCCAGAGGACGCGGCCATGTCCATCCCTCGTCCTCCTCGTGCTCCCGGAGCAGCTCGAACGCCTGACGCGAGACGATCTCGCTCAGCCGGCTCGGCCGCACCATCAGTCCCTTCTGCCGCTGCCGCTTGACGGCCCCTTCCTCCTCCAGTGCCTTGAGCAAGGTCGACGTGTGCGGGCGGGACGCCCCGATGATCTGCCCCATCGTCTCATGGGTGAGCGGAAAGCGCAGCGTAACGAACGCGCTCGATGGCTGGCCCGTATGGTCGGCGAAGTCGAGCAACAGCCGGCTCAACCGGATCCGCGCGTCGTCGGACATCGCGGCCATCAACCGGTCGTTCATCTGGTCGAGACGCAAAGACAGGGCGCGCGTCACGGCGATCAGCAGGGCGGGATGGTCGGCGCCCACCTTCAGGAACTCCTCGACCGCGAACACCACCGCGCGAACGCGCCCCATGGCGAGGACCTCGTAGTCGTCAATGCCGCTTTCCTGGATGAACAGCTGCTCGCCGTAGATGTCGCCCGGATGGTAGACGTAGATGATGCGCTCCTCGCCCTCGCTCGACACGCCGACCAGCTTCGCGAGCCCCTCCAGGAGCACACCGAGATTGGGGGCCGGGTCGATCAGGGGGACGATCCGCTCGCCATCCTCGAAGCGGACCTCATGGGCGTGCGTGGCGAGCTGGTCGAGGGCGGAGATCGGGGCGTCCCGGAGCGTCGGGCTCGCGCGAAACGTCTCCGGGTGGGCAGCCATCCATTCAACCTATACGCGCGAGGTGACCGGTCCAGGTTGCCGGGGTCACCCCCCGCCGACGGGCGGGATGACCGCGATCTCGTCGCCGGGCTCGACCGGCGTGTCGGCGTCGACGTACGTGCGGTTGACCGCCACTCTGGCGCGCGGCAGAAGCGGCGCCAGCGCCGGATGGGCCCGCTCGAGCGCGGCCAGGACCCGGGCCGCGGTGGCCGCCCCGTCGACCCGGACCGAGACGCGGCTGCTTCCGCCCGCCTCCCGCGCGGGGCCGAACAGGAGGACCTCGAAGACGGCGTCGGTCACCGCCCGCCCTCCACGGCCTCGTGGCCGGCGGCCTCCTCCAGATGCCGCCGGAAGAAGTCGGTGACGCGCTCGGCGTACGCCGGACGATCGACGAAGTAGGCGCCGCAGTGATGGGCCCCGGGAACGAGCCAGAGCTCGGCTTCGGCCGCGGCCGCCAGCCGCGCCCCGTGCTCGGGCGGGACGGTGGCGTCCCGGTCCCCCTGGATGACCAGGATCGGCTTGGACGCCAGGGACCGCATGACCTGGATCGGAGCGACTTCGGCGAAGGCCGGCTTCCCGCGGCGGCGGTGCCACCACTCCATGGCCGGCAGAAAGGCCCGGCCGCCTACCCATCCGCGCAGGTAGCGCCCCGCCTCGCGGCCGGCCATCCCCTCGAGGACCTCGGGCATGGATGTGAAGCAGCTGTCGAGCACGAGCGCCCTGACGCGCGGGTCGCCGCCGCCATAGGCGGCCACGACCGCACCCATGGAGTAGCCCAGGAGCCCGATCCGGGCGCCCGCGATCCGGTCCGTGACGAGGTCGAGCGCGGCCTCCAGGTCGCCGCGCTCCCAGAGCCCCATCGAGATCGGCGCGACTCCGCTCCGGCCGCGGCCGCGGAAATCGAACAGCAGGACGTTGAAGCCGGCGCGCCAGAGGAGCGTGGAGATCCCCAGGAGCTGGGCCATGTGGCCCCGGTACCCATGGAGCGACACGACCGTGCGGTTGGTCTCGGGCCGCGGCAGGAGCCACCCCTTGAGCGTGATCCCGTCCGCCGTCCGGAACTCGACGTCCTCGTGGTCCACGCCGAGCTCCCACGGCGTGAAGGTGAAGCTCACGTCGGGGTAGAGGGCGTACGACCGGTTCAACCGCCAGGCGCCGAGCCAGCCGATCAGCAACCATACCCCGACGAGCCCTCCTCCGACGAGGAGGACGACGGCGAGGAGCGCCAGCGCGAGGCCGCTCACTCCTCGGCGGACCGGGCTTCGGCTGTGATCGAGCGGTCGCGGCCGCCGCGCTTGGCCGTGTAGAGCGCCTGGTCGGCCCAGGCGATCAGGGCGTCCTGCTGGTGACGCGGCTCGGTGAAGACGTCGGAGCTGAACGGCATGCAGGCGACACCGCAGGAGATCGTGAGGGTCTGCCCCTGCAGGGCTTCGAAGTAGTGCGCCTTCACGGCCTGCCGCATCCGCTCGGCCTGGCGGAACGCGCCGGCCAGGCTCGTCTCGGGGAGCAGCACCGCGAACTCCTCGCCGCCGTAGCGCGCCAGGAGGTCGGTCTCGCGGATCGCGCGCAGGAGCACGTTGGCGAGCTCGCGGAGAACGGCGTCGCCCCGCTGGTGCCCGTGCGTGTCGTTGACGTTCTTGAAGTGGTCCAGGTCGAGCAGGATCAGCGACAGGTCCGACCGGTAGCGCTCCGCCCGCTTGTACTCTTCCTCCAGGCGCTGGTAGAAGTGGCGGTGGTTGTGAAGCTTGGTCAGGTCGTCGGTGTTGGCGAGCGTGGCCAGACGCTGGTTGTCGATCGCCGCCTGCTCGTACAGGGCGGCGTTGCTGAGCCCGTTCGCCGCCGCGCTTGCCACCACCTGCGCGAACTTGATCTCCGGCTCCGTATAGGGGCGGAACTCGCGCGAGCTCAGCAGCACGTAGTCCCCCAGGTCGGCGCGCTGGATCTCGAGCGGGACGATCAGCACCGACTTCCGGTCGGGGATCTTCTCGCGCACCTCGGCGGTCAGCGGATCGCTGTGGGTGTCGTCGACGACCACCACGCGACGCTCGACGAAGGCCTTCTGGATCTCGGGATAGTCGAGGAGGTCGATCCTGAGGTTCCGTATCTCCGGGTCGTCCTGGGTGGCGACCACGTAGCCCGTCTCCCGATCGGCGACCTTGATCAGCGAGGCGCGGTCCGACTGCACGACCTCGCCGAGCTCGCTGACGATCGTGTACAGGACCTTGTCGCTGTCCAGCGACGACGAGACGGCCTGCGAGATCCGGAGCATGGCGGCCAGATCGTCGTGGTACCGCTTGACCTCCATGTTGGTCCGGATCCGGGCCACGAGCTCGTCGAAGAAGAAGGGCTTGGTGACGTAGTCGCTGGCGCCGGCCTCGAGCGCCCGCACGACGTCCTGGCGGCCGCTCCTGGCGGTCAGCATGAGGATCCGGATGTCGCGCAGGCGGGGATCCTCGCGGAAGGTCCGGCACACGGTCACGCCGTCGACCTCGGGCATCATCACGTCCAGCAGCACCAGATCGGGCGGATGACTACGTGCTATATCTATCGCTTCCTTGCCATTTCTGGCCACTGACGTCCGATAACCCTTGAACTGCAGCATCGTTGTCAGCGTGTCGCAGATCGAGGGGTCGTCGTCCACGACGAGGATGTACGGCTCCCCTACCGCCGGGCGGGGTTCGGCTCTCGCGGGAGCGTTCAGGAGGGGTCACTCCGTTTCGGGTTCCATATCGAGCTGTTCTTCGTCCAGGGCTCCGAGCTCGTCTCCGAGCCCCGCTTCCTGATCCCCGTTTTCAAGCACGACCCGTGCCACGTCGCCGACACGATGCCCTTCCTCGAGGTTGATGAGCCGGACGCCCTGCGTGGCGCGTCCCATGATCCGGACGCCCTTGACCGGGAACCGGATGATGATGCCGCCGGTCGTGACGATCATGAGCTCGTCCTGCTCGACGACCTCCTTCACCCCCACCAGGGGTCCGGTCTTGGCGGTCGGGCTGAGGGTCTTGATCCCCTTCCCGCCCCGGTGGGTTACCCGATAGTCCATGATTCGGGTCCGCTTGCCGTAGCCGTTCTCGGTCACCGCCAGGATCGCGTTCTGCTCGTTCTTCACGACCACCATGTCGAGAACCCCGTCGCCCTTGCCCTGCAGCGTGATCCCCTTGACGCCCTGGGTGTCGCGGCCCATGTCGCGGACCTCGTCCTCGTGGAAGCGGATCGCCTGGCCCTTGCGGGTGGCCAGGACGATGTCGTTCGAGCCGTCCGTGAGCTGGGCGCTGATCAGCCGATCGTCCTCGCCCACGCGAATGGCGATGATGCCGCCCCGCCGCGGGTTCCCGTACGCGGACAGGACCGTCTTCTTCACATGGCCCCGCTCGGTCGCCATGACCACGAAATGCTGGTCGTCGAAGGCGCGCACGCTGATCACGTCGGCCACCGTGTCCCCCGGCGCCATCTCGAGGAGGTTCACGATCGGCTTGCCCCGGCTCGCGCGCCCCCCCTGCGGGATGTCGTACACCTTGAGCCAGTAGCAGCGCCCCTGCGCGGTCAGCACCAGCAGGTAGTCGTGGGTCGTCGCCACGTAGAGACGTTCGATCCAGTCGTCCTCCTTGGTGCCCATCCCGGTCACGCCACGGCCGCCACGCCGCTGCTGTCGATAGGTGGAGACGGCGATCCGCTTGATGTAGCCGGTGTGGCTGATCGTCACCACCATGTCCTCTTCGGCGATCAGGTCCTCCATCGAGAGGTCCGTGCCGCCCCCCACGATCTCGGTGCGCCGTGCGTCGCCGTACTTCTCGGCGATATCCCTGAGCTCGTCCTTGATCATCTCCATCCGCAGGCGCTTGGAGGCGAGGAGCTCCTTGAGCCGAGCGATCGTCTTCAGGAGCTCGGTGTACTCCGCCTCCAGCTTGTCCCGCTCGAGACCGGTCAGGCGCGCCAGGCGCATGTCGAGGATCGCCTGGGCCTGGCGCTCGGAGAGGCCGAACGTCTCCATGAGGCCGTCCCGGGCGGCATCGGTGTCTTCGGCCCCGCGGATCAGCTTCACGATCTCGTCGATGTTGTCGATCGCGATCCGGAGCCCCTCGACGATGTGGGCGCGCTCCTCGGCCTCGCGGAGCTCGAAGTGGCTGCGCCGGACGACGACATCGTGGCGGTGCTCGACGAAGTGCTCGAGCATCTCCTTGAGCCCCATCTCGCGGGGCACGTTGTCGACGAGAGCCAGGTTGATGATCCCGAACGTCCACTCCATCTGGGTCGACTTGTAGAGATTGTTGAGGACGACCTGGCCGATGGCGTCCCGCTTCAGCTCGATCACGACCCGCATGCCGTCCCGGTCGCTCTCGTCGCGGAGGTCGGAGACGCCCTCGATCTTCTTGCTCCGCACCGCGTCGGCGATCTGCTCGACGAGCTTGGACTTGTTGACCTGGTACGGGATCTCGGTGATGACGATCTGCTCCTTGCCGTTCGCCTTGATCTCGGTGACCGCGCGGGCGCGCATCACGACCTTCCCGCGCCCGGTCGCGTAGGCCTCCCGGATCCCCTCGTTGCCGAACACGAAGCCGCCGGTCGGGAAGTCCGGCCCCTTGACGTGCTTCATCAGGCCGGCCAGGTCGATCTCGGGGTCGTCGACCAGCGCGCACAGCGCGTCCACCACCTCGCGCAGGTTGTGGGGCGGGATGTTGGTGGCCATCCCGACCGCGATGCCGCTCGAGCCGTTGACGAGGAGGTTCGGCAGCCGCGACGGCAGGACGGTCGGCTCCTGGAGCCGGTCGTCGAAGTTGGGCGCGAGGTCGACGGTTTCCTTCTCGATGTCGGCCAGCATCTCGCTGGCGATCGGAGCGAGCCGCGCCTCGGTGTAGCGGTAGGCCGCCGCGGGATCGCCGTCGACCGAGCCGAAGTTCCCCTGGCCGTCCAACAACGGATACCGGAGGGAGAACGGCTGCACCATGCGGACGAGCGCGTCGTAGACGGCCGTGTCTCCGTGCGGGTGGTACTTGCCGAGCACGTCGCCGACGACGGTCGCGCTCTTCTTGTACGGGCGGGTCGGCCCCAGCCCGAGCTCGTGCATCGAGTACAGGATGCGCCGGTGGACCGGCTTGAGGCCGTCGCGGACATCGGGCAGCGCCCGCGCCACGATGACGCTCATCGAGTAGTCGATGAACGACTCCCGCATCTCGTCCTCGATGAAGCGCGGAACGATCCGTTCCCGTGTCTGCTCTACGGCCATGGTCTGGATGAACCTCGTTCGCTGGGTATGGGACTACACGTCCAGGTTGCGGACGTACTTGGCGTTCTTCTCGATGAACTCCCGCCGCGGCTCGACCTCGTCGCCCATGAGAGTCTGGAACAGCTCATTGGCCTGGACGGCGTCGTCCATCGTCACCTGCAAAATCGTCCGGCTCTCGGGATCCATCGTCGTCTTCCAGAGCTGATCCGGGTTCATCTCGCCGAGACCCTTGTAGCGCTGGACGTTCACGCCGTTCCTGCCCAGCCGCTCGATGTAGAGGTCGCGCTCCTCGTCGTCGTAGGCGTAGAACTCCTGCTTGCCCTTGCCGACACGGTACAAGGGAGGTTGTGCGATGTAGATGCGGCCGGCTTCGATCAGCTCCTTCATCCACTGGAAGAAGAACGTCAAGAGCAACGTACGAATGTGAGAGCCGTCCACATCCGCGTCGCAAAGCAAAATCACCTTGTTGTAGCGGGCGTCCTCGAGCTTGAACTCGTCCTCGCCGAAGCCGGTTCCGATCGCGGTGATGATCGTGCGGATCTCCTCGTTCGACAGGATCCTGTCGATCCGCGCCCGGATCGTGTTGAGGATCTTCCCCCGCAGTGGCAGGATCGCCTGGTAATTCCTGTCGCGGCCCATCTTGGCGCTGCCTCCGGCGCTGTCGCCTTCCACCAGAAAAATCTCCGAGAGCTCCGGGTCGTCGATCGAGCAGTCGGCCAGCTTCCCCGGCAGGACCCCGCTGTCCAGGGCGGACTTCTTGCGCGTCAGGTCGCGCGCCTTGCGGGCCGCCTCCCGCGCCCGCGCCGCCTGGAGCGCCTTCTCGACGATGTGCCGGCCGGGGCCCGGATTCTCCTGGAGCCAGCTCCCGAGGCCCTCGTTCATGACGGACTCGACGATCCCGCGCACCTCGGAGTTACCGAGCTTGGTCTTGGTCTGTCCCTCGAACTGGGGCTCCATGACCTTGACCGACAGGACCGCGGTCAGCCCCTCCCGCACGTCGTCGCCGCTGAGCGTGAAATCGGCCTTCTTGAAGAACCCCTTGTCGTTGGCGTACGCGTTGAGCGTGCGCGTAAGGGCGCTCTTGAACCCCGACAGGTGGGTTCCGCCCTCGTGGGTGTTGATGTTGTTGACGAACGTGAACAGGGTCTCCGTATACGTCTCGTTGTACTGGATCGCGCACTGGACCTCGACGTCCTCCTTGGTCACCTCCACGTACATGGGCTTTGGATGGAGCGGCTTCCGGCTCTTGTTGAGGTGCTTGACGAATTCCACCAGCCCGCCGTCGTACCTGAAGACGTCCTTCTGCGGCTCCTCCCGCTGGTCGGTGATCGAGATCTCCAGCCCCTGGTTCAGGAACGCGAGCTCCCTGAGCCGGCCGGCCAGCGTCTCGTACTGGAAGTCGATCTCCGGGAAGATCTTCGGGTCCGGGTGGAAGCGGACGATCGTGCCGGTCTCCTCCGTCTCGCCCCGCACCTCGAGCTCGGTGGCCTTGGCGCCCCGCTCGTACCGCTGGTGGTAGCGCTGCCCGTCGCGCATGACCTCGACCTCGAGCCACTCGCTCAGCGCGTTGACGACCGACACGCCGACGCCGTGGAGGCCACCCGAGACCTTGTACGACGTATGGTCGAACTTTCCACCCGCGTGGAGGGTGGTCATCGCGACCTCGACCCCCGGCTTCTTCTCGGTGGGATGGACGTCCACGGGAAAGCCGCGGCCATTGTCCTCGACCGTGACCACGTTGTCGGGGCCGATCGTGACCGCGATCGAATCGCAGTAGCCCGCCAGCGCCTCGTCCACCGCGTTGTCCACGACCTCGTACACGAGGTGATGGAGCCCGCGGGCCTCGGTCGAGCCGATGTACATCCCGGGCCGCTTGCGGACGGCCTCGAGGCCCTTCAGGACCTGGATCTTCTCGGCCCGGTAGGCCTCGGCGGCCTTGGCGTTGCGGGCCTGCACAGCCTTTGTCTTAGGCATTCACGTCCTCCACGACGTCGTCAGGCATCGATTTCCGGATCCAGCCGGTACACGATCTTCCGTATCTTCCCACGGCCCTGCCCGGCGTTGAGGGCCTTCAGGATCTCGGTCCGGCGAAGCGACAGCTCGTTCAGCCAGGCCGGGCTGCACACCCCCACGATCAGCACGTCTCCATCGAGCCGCTGGGGGCGGGTCGCTCGCGCGACCTCCTCGCCCACCCGGCCCTTCCAGTCGACGAGGACGCGGTGCCGGTCGACCACCTCGTCCACGCCGAGCCCGGCCAGGACCCGATCGATGACCGAGCCCACGCGCTGCACCCGGGTGCGTCCGCGCGCCGCCATCAAGCAGCGACCGCGCAGCTTCGGATCCGGCCGTCGGAGACCTCCCACCGATCCAGGCTCGCCTCGAGATCCGGCAGCGGCCGCGCGGACGTCGCGAACCGTTGTCGATGGGCGCCCAGGCAGGACAGGAGGGCGCGCGACCGGTCGGCGTCCACCTCCGCGAACACGTCGTCGAGGAGGAGAACCGGGGGCCGTCCGCACTCCGTCTCCAGGATTTCGGCCTCCGCCAGCCGGAGGGCGATGGCCGCCGTGCGCTGCTGGCCGAGCGAGCCGTAGCGTCCGATCGGCCGTCCGCCCAGAAGAAGCTCCAGGTCGTCCCGATGCGGCCCGACCGATGTCCAGCCGCGCCTGAGGTCCAGCCCGCGCCGGCGCTCGAGCGCCTCCCGCCACGCCTCCCCGACTTGCCGGGGGTCGCCGGCCCGCTCGGCGTCGATCGGGACCGACGGCCGGTAGCGGAGCTCGAGACCGGACTCCGTGTCCGGCGCGATCCGCGCGCCGAAGTCGCCGAACAGC
>DASRVA010000164.1:0-5781 GCA_035687745.1 Gemmatimonadota bacterium | reverse complement strand
CCCGCGAGGTGATCGGGTGGGCACTCAACCCGCGCGAGGCCCCGGCGGCGGTCGGTCCGCTGGCGGCGGCGCTGGCAGATCAGGACCCCTGCGTCCGGCGTCTCGCGGCACGCGTCCTCGGTCGCGCCGGGGGCTCCGAGGCCCTGGCCGCGCTCCGGCGGGCCATCGGCTCAGCCGCTCCGGGTGAGCGGGAGATGGCCGCGATCGGGCTCGGCTTCGCGGAGGACGAGGCGACCCTTCCTGACCTCATCGAGGCCCTGCGGGACCCGCAGCCCGAGGTGCGCGTCGCCGCCGCCTGGGCGCTCGGCGAGATCGAGAGCCCGGAGGCGATCCCGCCGCTCACCGAAGCGCTGGCGGGGGACGAGGAGGCGGGGGTCCGCGAGGCCGCCGCGTGGGCCCTGGGAGAGATCGAGTGACAGCCGAAACCTCGAACGCGGCCGCGCCGTAGCGAAGAACGGTTCCAACCACAAGTCGTCGCTCAACGTCCAACGCGGGTGGAGGGGCACCCCCCGAAGGAGGGACCAGCCCATGTCGTGCCCCACTCGTCTGTCCATCCTCGCCTTCGCGATCCTCGCGTGGCCGGCGGCGGCATATCCGCAGGACGCCGGCTACGAGCGGGCCGCGTCCACGCTCGAGCCATCGTCGGCCGATCCCGCGCCCTCCGACTCCTTCCAGGCCCTGGTCCAGCCGAATCTCGAGGTCCGCCGCGCTGCGGGGCAGATCACGCTCGACGGGGAGCTGAACGATCCCGGCTGGGAAGGGGCTGCCCGGACCGACCACTTCTCCGAGACCTTCCCGACCGAGCGCGGCCGCCCGCCGGTGGAGAGCGAGGTCTGGGTCACCTACGACGACGAGAACCTCTACGTCGCCTTCCTGGCGCGGGACGACCCGTCCACGATTCGCGCCACCCTGACCGACCGCGACGACATGTGGAACGACGACTACTTCGGCATCCTGCTCGACACCTACGGGGACGCGCAGTGGGCCTACTTCCTGTTCGCCAACCCGCTGGGGGTCCAGGGGGACTCCCGCTTCTCGACCGCCAACGGAGAGGACGACGCGATCGACGTGGTCTACGAGACCGAAGCCCGGATCACGCCCGACGGCTATCAGATCGAGATGGCGGTCCCTTTCGAGAGCCTGCGTTTCCCGGACCGCGCCGAGCAGGTGTGGAAGGTGACGTTCTGGCGCACCCGCCCGCGGGGGAGCCGGGCCACGTACTCGTGGGCCGCCATGAGCCGCGAGGAAGCGTGCTTCCTGTGCGAGTACGGCACTTTGACCGGCATCCGGGGCGTCGAGCCGGGTGGGGCGATGGAGTTTCTCCCGTACGCGGTCGCCTCACAGGCCGCCGAGATCCGCGACGCCGACGACCCCACGTCGGGGATCGGCGACGGCGACTCCGAGGCCGACATCGGGATGGACGTCCGCTACGCGCATCCGTCGGGCCTGACGGTCGAAGGCACGTTGAATCCGGACTTCAGCCAGGTCGAGTCCGACGTCGCCCAGGTCGACGTGAACGAGACCTTCGCGCTCTTCTTTCCCGAGCGGAGACCCTTCTTCCAGGAGGGAAGCGAGCTCTTCCAGACGTGGGTCGAGGCCGTCTATACGCGCCAGATCAACGACCCCGACCTGGCGGCCAAGGTACTGGGCCGGTTCGGTGAGACCACGGTGGCGTACCTCGGGGCCTACGACCAGATCACGCCGCTCCTGCTGCCCTTCGAGGAGCGCAGCTTCGTGGGCCAGACGGGGAGAAGCGTGTCCAATGTCCTGCGCTACCGCCGGAGCCTGGGGGCGGGCAGCCACATCGGCGCGCTGGTGACCGACCGCCGGCTGGAGGGGAGCGACGGCGCGGGCAGCACCTACGGCGCCGACCTCCTGTGGAAGCTGGATCCACGGTGGCAGATCGAGGGGCAGCTCGTGGGGAGCCACACCGTCGAGCCGGACGACCCCGGGCCGACCGACGAGCTCGGCGACCTCCTCTTCGATCGAGGCAGGCACACGGCGGCGTACGACGGCGAGACGTTCTCCGGGTACGCCGGGTACGCGAGCCTGGAGCGAACGGCCGAGCGGTGGAGCCTCAACTTCGACTACTGGACCTCGAGCCCGACGTTCCGTACCGAGAACGGCTTCGAGACTCGCAACGACTTCCACAACCTCATCCTGTTCAACGAGTGGAACTGGTATCCCGAGACCTCGTGGATCGACCGCTGGGGCTTCGACGCCAACATCGAGGGGACCTGGAACTACGACGGCGTGCTGAAGGAGCGGGTCCTGGAGCCGACCGTGGAGCTCGAGCTCGCCGGCCAGAACTTCGTGGAGGTCGGATACGAGTGGGCGCCCGAACGGTTCGCGAGTGTCGAGTTCGACGACCTGCGGAACTGGTGGCTGTACTTCAACTCGGACTTCAGCGAGATGCTTCAGGGCGGCTTCTTCCTGCAGGGCGAGCGGGACATCGCCCGCTTCGAAGATCCCCCTGTCGTCGGCGAGGGCACCCATCTGGAGGTATGGGCTACGATCCGGCCCTGGGAGCGGCTCGTCATTGAGCCCAACCTCAACTACTCCGAGCTGCACGTCCCGGGGACGGACGAGGAGATCTTCAGCGGCTACGTCCTGCGGACCCGGACCAACTTCCATTTCACGCGCGAGCTCTTCATGAGGCTCGTCTTCCAGTGGGACGACTTCGACGGCCAGTTCAACGTCGAGCCGCTGCTGACCTACCGGATCAACCCGTTCACGATGTTTTTCATTGGCTCGACCCAGGTCTTCCGCGATTTCGAGGACCCGCGGCGGGACGACCTCGTCCACACGTCCCGGCAGCTCTTTGCCAAGCTGCAGGTGCTGTTCCGGCGGTGAGGGAGAGTGGCCGCTGTTCCGCCGGCCGATTCAGGCGAGATCGTAGGACTTCCCCTGCTCGGGGATCACCACGTCGCGTCTGCCGCCGCGAAGCTCTCCGTCGAACTTCTCCATCACCGGCAGCTCGCCGTGGACGAGGAACACTCGGGCCGCGCCGGTGGGCGCGAGCCAGGCCAGCAGGTCGTCGTGGTCGGCGTGGGACGAGAACCCGTTGATCGTGGCGACCCGTGCTTGGACCTCGATCGTGTCGCCGTGGATGCGCACTGTCTTGGCGCCGTCGACGATCCTCCGTCCGAGCGTCCCCTCGGCCTGGTAACCGACGACGATCAGGCTCGCCTCCTTGCGCCAGAGGTTGTGCTTGAGATGATGGACGATCCGGCCGCCGGTCATCATCCCCGAGCCGGCGACGATGATCGCGCCGCCCTCGATCTCGTTGAGCTTCTTCGACTCCTCGACCGAGGTCGTGAACTCGAGCGTCTCGGGCTCGAACGGCTCCTCGCCCCTTTCGAGGGCCTGGGCTATCTCCGGCACGAACTCGTTCGCGCAGGTCTCATAGAGGTGGGTCATCCTGGTCGCCATCGGCGAGTCGAGGTAGACCGGCGCGCGGGGGAGTTCTCCCGACTGCATGAGCTTCTTGATCGTGTAGAGAACGACCTGCGTGCGCTCGAGGGCGAAGCTCGGGATCATGACGTTGCCGCCCGCCCCCAGCGAGTCGACGAGCACGGTGCGGAATTCCTTCAGGGTCTCCGCCCGCGATCGATGGGCGCGGTCGGCGTACGTCGTCTCGATCAGCACCGCGTCGCATTCGGTGGGGAGGACGGCGTCCGCCTGCAGCCCGCTCTCGCGGTTGCCGAGATCTCCCGAGGCGATCACGCGACCCCCGGAAGCCTCGATCTCGATGAAGGCGCTCCCCAGGATGTGGCCGGCGGGGCGGAACTTGGCCCGAACGCCACCGCCGAGATCGATCGGTGACTCGAAGCCAGCGTCACGGAAGAGAGCCATGGTCGCCGCCACGTGACGCTCGCCGTAGAGGGGCTCCTCGACCGGTGGCCCTTCCTCGCTCTCCGCCGCCTCGCCCGCGTGCCGCAACGTCCGCTCGTAATCCTCGGTCTGGATCTTCGCCGAGTCGTTGAGGATGATCTCGGTGATCGCGCGGGTGGAGCGGATCGCGTGGATCGGACCCGCGTAGCCGTTTCGGACGAGCAACGGAAGCCGGCCGGTGTGATCGAGGTGGCCGTGGGTGAGGAGCACGGCGTCGAGCGTCCCGGGATCGAACGGAAAGGGCTCCCGGTTGAGCGAAGAGACCTTCCCCTGGAAGAGCCCGCAGTCGACCAGGAGCCGCCTGCCGCCGACCTCGAGGAGGTGGCAGCTCCCGGTGACGGTGCGGGCGGCCCCCGCGCTGGTCAGCTTCATGGCATCTCCTCCCGAGCGTAAGAGGACGGTTTCCAGCGTGAGTTCCGAAGCCGACAGGCTAGCCATCGAATCGGGCTCGGGAAAGCGAATCCGAGCTCAGAATCGTCCTGCCGCGCGGCCGGCTTCCTCCACGAGCGGCTCGATCCGCCGCTGGACCTCGGCCACGACCCGGGCCGGATCGTCGTCCGGTCCCGGCGCCGGCAGCGGCCGGCCGAACCGGACCGCGACCGGGGCCCGGCCGAGCCAGCACCCGCGCGCCCAGTGGCTTCCCTTCGGCAGGATCGCCATGAGACCCGCCGCCCCGCACGGGACGATCGGCAGGTGGAGCTCCCGGGCCATGACGCCGATCCCGTGACGGAACGGGAGCAGCCGTCCGTCCATGGACCGCTCGCCCTCTGGGAAGACGAGAAGCGATCCGCCCCGGTCGGCGACCTTGCCCGCGATCCGGAGCGTCGGCCGCCAGTCCCCGGCCTGGACCAGGGGGACCAGGTTCAGCCCCCACACGCCCAGCGCATAGAGAAAGGAACCGGTGCGGGCGCGCGGGAAATACTCCCACATGGCGGTCGTGGCGATCCGCGAGGATTCGCGCTCGGGGAGGGCGAACAGGATCGCGCCCGGATCCAGCTCGCTCAGATGATTGGCGGCGACGATGTACGGCGGATCGAGCGCCTCCACGTGCTCGAGCCCCTCCACGTCCATGGCGAAGAAGGAGCGCCACATGGGACGCAGGAAACCCGTCCGGAAGGCGCGGCGCGTGGCCCGGACGAGCGGATCGTGGCGCCAGCGGGCTTCGGTGACAGCCGCCGGGCGTCGGCCCGGGCGTGAATCGCCGGCCCCGGGCAGCCCGGCTCCGGGCAGGATCGCAGGCCGGGTCTCGGGTCGCTCCCCGGCGTCCTCCGCTTGGGGCTCTTCCCCCACTCCGTCATCCGACCGCCTTTCGCTCGCCGACCCCGCCTCGAGGCCTGGTCGTGCCGCGGCAAAGATCTCCTCGGCCAGCGTGCCGAGGGTGAGCTCCTCGGCGTACGTAACGGGATCGGGCGCCACCCCGTAGATCGACTCGACCCTGGTCATCAGCTCGACCCGGTCGAGGGAGCCGAGCACCTCGTCCACCGAGGTCGACCGCGCCAGATCATCGGATGGGATGCCGGAGATCTGCCCGACCAGCCGGGCGAGCGCCGTGAACGCGTCGGCCGGGCTCTCCGGCGCGGCCGACTCGCCCGGGACGTCCACTCGATCCCCGGCGTCGATCGTGGGAGCACGGCCGGCCAGCCACTCCTGGATCGGCGGCCGGCGCACCTTTCCGGTCCGCGTCCGCGGGAAATCGGGGTCCGGCCAGACGTGCCAGGAGCGGACGCGCGCCGCGTCGGGGAGGTCCTGGTTGGCGGCCCGGACGGCCGCGGTAGGGTCCGCTCCCGGCTCGGCCGCGAGGACGGCCGAGACCACGCCGCGCTCGCCCCACGGCCGCTCGAGGACCACCGCGTCGTGGATGCCCGGCTCCCGGCGAAGGCGATCGGC
>DASRVA010000163.1:0-5767 GCA_035687745.1 Gemmatimonadota bacterium | reverse complement strand
CCGAATGCCCGGAGCGCCCGCCCGCGCTCGGCCTCGCGCGCCGGCGGACCGGCCGCGAGATCACGCGGATCGTGCCGGCTCCGGACGGGATTCTCCTCGCGACCCCTGAGGGACTCTTCCGGGCGGCGGGCGGGCGGACAGACCGCCTTCTCCCGGGGGGGAAGGACTGGGCGCTGGCCGGAGGAATCCTGGCGCGCCTCGGCGAGGGGCGGATCGATCTCTTCGACTATCGTCCGGGCGAAGCGCCGGCGCCGCGGGCCGCGCTGGCGGCCGGGCGTCACGAGGCGTCGATCGCGCTGGCGGCGGGCGATCTCTTCGTCCATTCGGCTTTCCACGACGACGCGCTCATCCTCCGGCGATCGCTCGAGGACGGCGCCGTGGTGGGCCAGGCGCTCCCCGTCCAGCGGGACCTCTTCCGGACCTTGCTCGAAGGTCCCGGGCGGCTCCACGAGGACGAGGGCAGGCTGGTGTCGGAGGCGGACCGGGTGGTCCAGGTTCCCGCCGTTCGGGATCCCGTCACGGTGCTCGAGACCGCGGGCGGCCCGCTCCGGGTCCTCGAGCTGGCCGGGGGCCGGCGCGGCGCGGTGCGGGTCGACCGCGAGCGGCGACGGGAGGGGCGCCGCTGCCGGCTCTGCATCCGGCGGATCGAGATCGACGGCCGGGTCTCGGTGGTCCCCCTCTACGCCGCGGCGGCCATGGCGGAGGGCGTCCTCTGGCTGGTCCGGCTGGACCCCCCGGGCTCGTCGAACGCGGTCCTCCTCAGGGCCGACGTCGAGGCGCGGCAGGTCCGCGCGTGGCGGCTCGCCCTTCCGGGCCCGCCGACCGCGCTGGGGGTCGCCGGCGACACGCTCCTCCTGGCGGCCGATCGCGATCTGTGGACCGCTCCGGCGCCGACGAAAGGGGCGCTCTGCCGGTTGTCGGCCTCCTGAGCCGCTCCTAGCTTGATCGCCGATGAGCGACCTGATCGGCGAGAACCAGCTCTACTACCGGAAGGGGTTCGGCCTCAAGGACGAGGTCTCGGGCGAGCTCTCGGACGCCTACCACTCGGACCTCGTGAACCGGATCGTGGCCGCCGGCCACCGGCTCGAGGTCGGCGATGTGGCGATCCGTCTGGCCCGCGAGTTCGGCAACTGCTACGGGGTCGACCGGGCGGTCCAGTACGCCTACGAGACCCGCCGGCGGTTCCCCGACCGGCGGATCTTCCTGACCGGCGAGCTGATCCACAATCCGCACGTCAACCGGGAGATGGTCGACAAGGGGATCGGCTTCCTGACCGGTCGCTACGCGGGGGAGGTCCGGTTCGACACCCTGCGCCCCGACGACGTGGTCCTGCTACCAGCGTTCGGCGCCCCCACCGACGAGATGCGTCGCCTCAAGGCGACCGGCTGCGTGCTCGTCGACACGACCTGCGGCTCCGTGCTCCTCGTCTGGAAGACGGTCGAGCGGTTCGCCCGAGACGGGTTCACGGCCATCATCCACGGCAAGTTCTACCACGAGGAGACGCGGGCCACGGCGTCGCGGACCCTGGAGCACCCCGGCGGAGCCTACCTGATCGTGCGGGACCTGGAGGAGACCGCGCTCGTCACCGGCTTCATCCGCAAGGGCGAGGCGGCGACCGACCGGGACGTGGCTGCGCTGGCGGAGCGGTTCGCCGACGCGACCAGCCCCGGGTTCGACTGGCGGCGTGACCTCGTCCGGGTCGGCGTCGCCAACCAGACGACCATGCTGATGCGGGAGACCGAGGCGGTTGCCGAGGAGTTCCGGAAGGCGATGCAGGACCGCTACGGCGAGACGGCGACCCTCGACCACTTCCGGGCTCTCGACACGATCTGCTCGGCGACCCAGGAACGTCAGGACGCGGTCGTGGAGCTGCTCGACGATCCGCCCGATCTGATGATCGTCCTGGGCGGCTACAACTCGAGCAACACGAACAACCTGGCGCGGATCTGCGCCAAGGTCGTGCCGACCTTCCACATCGACGATTCCTCGTGCATCGAAGGGTCGGGGACCATCCGCCACAAGCCCGTCGACCGGGACGAGGAGGTGCGGGAAGAAGGGTGGCTCCCGGAGGGACCCGTCGAGATCGGCCTCACAGCCGGCGCCTCGACTCCAAACAACAAGACCGGTGAGACGATCGAGCGCGTGCTGGCGTGTCGGGACATGGCGGTGCCGATCGGCTCGTGAGGCCCGTTGGCCCGCTGATGCTCCGCTGGGAGCGGCGGCTGTCGCTCCAGGACGAGTCCCGCCGCCCGCACGCCTTCGACTGGGGCCTCGACGTCCTGGGCCTCGCCCCGGGCCCCGATCCTCGCCGGACGCTGCTCGGCTTCGCCCGCGACGTCCTCCACGACCGGACCGATTTCTTCGCCGATCCCGGGCCACCCCCTGTCGCGCACGAGCCCGCGCCGGGCCGCTTCCGCTTCCCGAGCGCGGTCCGGGCGCCGGAGGACGAGGCGGGAACGGTTTCGGTGCGCGTCTTCGAGCCGCGGACCCCGACCGACCGCGCGATGATCGTCGTCCCGCAGTGGAACGCCGGAGCGGAAAGCCACGTCGGGCTCTGTAAGCTCCTGACGAGACAGGGGATCGCCGCCGCCCGGCTCACGCTGCCATACCACGAGGACCGCCGTCCGCCGGACGAGCCGCGGGCCGACCTCGCGGTGAGCGCGAACCTCGGCCGCACCCTCCTCGCCGGCCGTCAGGCGGTCAGCGACGTGCGGCGGACCCGGGCCTGGCTGGAGGGGCGCGGGTTTCGCCGGATCGGGCTCGTCGGGACGAGCCTCGGCTCCTGCATCTCGTTCCTGGCGCTGGCCCACGACCCGCGTCTCAGACTGGCGGTCCTGCACCACGTGTCGAGCGATTTCGGGGACGTGGTGTGGCGCGGCATCTCGACCCGCCACGTGCGGGCCGAGCTGGAGGGTCACGTGTCGCAGGCGACCCTGCGCCGGGCGTGGGCCCCGATCAGCCCGATCCACTTCGTGCATCGGGTCCCGCGTCGCTCCCACGCGCTCCTCCTGAGCGGCCGCTACGACCTCACCTTCCCGTACGATCTCTCGCAGCGGTTCCATCGCGCCTTTCGCCAGCACGCCCGGCCGCACCAGGTGATCGTGGCGCCGTGGGGGCACTACACGAGCGGCATGATGCCGTTCGTGGCGATCACGATGCGCCGGGTGCTCAGGTACCTGGACGAGCGGCTTTAGGCGGAAGGGTCAGACCTGCGGTGCGGCGTGGTCGGCCTGAAAAGGGTAGACCAGCTCTTCGTCGGCGACCTCGCGGGTCTCACCGGTCTTCACCTGGCGAACCGTTCGGGCGTCGATCTTCTCGTACACCTGGCTCACGCTCGTCCGCTCCATGATCTCGCTGGCGAGCATCAGCGTCTCTCCGGTCTCCATCTCGCGGAATCGCTTGGGCTCCATTCATCCTCCCTTCTCATCGTTTCGCACTCGGCCGGAACGTTACCCGCAGGCGCCCGGCGGGACAACCCGGATCGCGCCGCTATCTTGACATGGACGGGGGCGGATGGGGTCTGGTGGCCTCTGCGGTCTTCAAAACCGTCATCGGGCGCGCACGTCGCGTCCGGGGTGGGTTCGATTCCCACACGTTCCCGCCACTCCCGCCCGTCATCGTGCCCCGTCCTCATCGGCCCACCGGCGCGGCGCCGGGGATCCGCCCCGCGCAGGCGTCCTTGACGAGACGTGCGGCGATGCTCCAGACCCGGGGATCGCGGTCCATCCGGGCGTGGTCGGAGCGCAACAGCGTCTTGTGCCAGGGGAGCCCGTCGATCCGGATCTCGCTCCCCGGCGGGCGGTCGTAGTCGAACTCCCACTCGCCGACGACGGTCGTCCGCCCCGGATCGGCCGGCCGGATCGGATGCTGTCCCGCGATCACCCGGCCTTCGTCCTGGTAGAGGTTGGCCGCCCAGCGAACGTTGGGCGGAACCTCGGTGTCGTCCCAGCCGACGCTGTCGATCTGGAGAGTCAGCCGGACCGGGATGCCACGGGTCCCGAGAAGGCGCGCGAAGACGAGCGTCGCCCAGCCGCCCAGGCTCTGCCCGTAGACCACGACCGGCGCACGCCCGGCCTCGTCCCGGTCGAGGTCCCCGCTACCGTCCGCGTCCAGCGTCGCCTCGACATAGGCGAGCGCCCGCCGCATGCCGCGGTTCTCGAACGTCTCGGCGTGGAGGCCGGGCTCGCGCCGGAGCTCGAGCGCGAGCCGGCGTACCCCCTTGGAAGCGTCGTCCCGGCGGTCGTTCCCGCCCAGGAACCCGACCACCAGGCACGATCCGGGCGGGATCGGACGCGGGACGGCGGGACCGGAGCGCGAGACCGGGCCGCACGCCAGGATCGCGATCAGGGCCGGCGCGGCTCCGCGCCGAGCCGCTGCATGGCACCCAGCGCCCATGGGCTCACGTTATCGCGCGCCGCGGGCGAGGCGCTATCTTGGACGCTCACCCACGAGGCACGGAGGCGACGATGCGAAGCATGACCTGCCGGGTCCTCCTGGCGCTCGCGATCGCGGCGTGCAGCAGCAGCGGCTACGGTCCGGACGACCCCGGTGATGGCGACGAGCTCGACGTTTCCGGGACCTGGACCGTCACGGCGACGCTCATCGAGGAGGACTGTCCCGAGGATGTCGAGGAGGTGAATACAGGGACGATCCAGATCGAGCAGAATGGTACCCAGATCACGTTTCGACAAGGGTCCATCGTAGCCCGCGGGTCGATCAACCTCCAAACCGGCGAATTCATGATCAGCGGGATGATCGAGGCGATCGATGGCTTGATCCTGATCATGGAGGAAGGACGGTTCACCTCGGATGCACGCTACACGTCCGAATCGTCTTTTACGTTCCAGCCCACCGTTGGACCGTCATGCACGATCCTCACGAGCGATAGCGGCGTTCGTCAGTGAGATGATGCCGGGGTTCGGAACCGCGGGGGTCGCGTGATCTGGACGACCGACCGGATCCCCGTCACCGCCGATCCCGAGAACAGCGAGTTCCCGTTCGCCGGGCTGGACTCCTGGATCACGCCGTTCGAGCGGTTCTACGTCCGGAACCACTTTCCGGTCCCGGAGATCGATCCCCGGACGTGGCGGCTGGAGATCGGAAACGGCGGGGACGCGCGCGGCCTGACGCTGGACGAGCTCCGGAGCCTGCCCGTCCGGAGCGTCGTCTCGGTGCTCGAGTGCGCGGGAAACGGCCGGCGTTACAACGACCCGCCCGTAAAGGGTGTGCAGTGGGGTCAGGGAGCGGTCTCGAACGGCGAGTGGAGCGGTCCATCAGTGGCGGACGTCCTCGAGGCGGCCGGCGTCCCCGAGGCGGACCATTATGCCTTCACCGGGGCCGACCGTGGAAGCGTGGCGGGGCACGAGGGCGAGATCCATTTCCGTCGCAGCGTGCCGCGCGCCAAGGCGCTGGAGCCGGACACCTTGATCGCGCTCCGGCTGAACGGCGAGCCGCTGAACGCCGCCCACGGCGCCCCGGCCCGGCTCTACGTGCCGGGCTGGTACGGGATGGCGTCGGTCAAGTGGCTGCTCGTGATCGAGCCGGTCGACCGGCCGGCCGACGACCACTTCATGGCGGCCGATTACACGCGCCGGGCGCCGGACGGAGGGCGGGAGGCGCTCGAGTGGGTGTTCCCGAAGGCGGAGATCGCGCGCCCGACCGAAGACGCCGAGCTGGCGGCCGGGCCCGTCGAAGTCGCCGGCGCGGCATGGGCCGGCCGATCGCCGCTGGCCAGGGTCGAGGTCTCGTCCGACGGGGGCGCCACGTG
>DASRVA010000162.1:0-6241 GCA_035687745.1 Gemmatimonadota bacterium | reverse complement strand
AAACCGGAGGAAGGTGGGGACGACGTCAAGTCATCATGGCTCTTACGTCCAGGGCTACACACGTGCTACAATGGCCAGTACAATGCGCTGCAAACCCGCGAGGGGGAGCGAATCGCAAAAAGCTGGTCTAAGTTCGGATTGTAGTCTGCAACCCGACTACATGAAGCCGGAATCGCTAGTAATCGTGGATCAGCCACGCCACGGTGAATACGTTCCCGGGCCTTGTACACACCGCCCGTCACGCCATGGAAGCCGGGAGTACCCGAAGTCCGCGGCCCAACCCGCAAGGGGGGGAGCGGCCGAAGGTAAATTCGGTGACTGGGGCGAAGTCGTAACAAGGTAGCCGTAGGGGAACCTGCGGCTGGATCACCTCCTTTCTAGGGAGTGTCGACGAAACGAGGGCATGGTCCTTCGGCCGTCCGTCCTTCGGGACGGGCGCCGAGCCGGCGCACCAGGCCGGGCGGACCCGCTGCCGTCCAAGTCGCCACCTAGGTTGAGCCATCCGGCCGTTCAGGCTGGCACGATTCGGTTCGAGGAGAGCATCCTCGCCCCGCTCCGGGAGACCACGGAGATCACGGGGACCGACGGATAACAGGGTGCCCCTGAGAGGGACGGAGAGCCCCCGGTCGCGCGAGCGGCCGGGGGCTTCTTCGTGTAAGCCCGACCCAGGCGATGCTTCTGAGACGTGAGCCAGGCCGGCCAGGAGGGTGTTGACACGGCTACGATCTACATATAAAATTCCATATATGAGCACCAAGACCATTGCGGTCGACACGCGTGTCTACGACCGGCTGGCCTCGATCAAGAGAAGGGGCGAGTCCTTCTCCAAGGCGATCGATCGTCTCCTCACGGAAGTCGAGACCGCACATACCGGCAGCGACATCCTGCGAGCACTTGCAACCATCGCTCCGCTATCGCAGGAGGACTCCAGGGTATTCCTCGAGATCGTCGCCGAGAGCCGGGCGAGTGAGCGGTGGGACGGGCGTGATCTGCGTTGACACCATGTTCCTGGTCGACCTGTGGAGAGAGAAGGACCTTCCGAGCTCACCGGCACGGGCCCTGCTCGCCGCCCATCCCGGTGAGGATTTCACCGTTCCGGCCCATGCGGCTGGAGAGTTCCTCGAAGGCGGTGCGGCCGTCTCGGAGGAGAGACTGGAGGAATCCCTCCAGTTCCTGAGGTTCTTCCGGATCGGCGAAGTGGGCGTCGAAACGGCCGTACGCTATGCGAGCATCGTGGCCCAACTGCGTCGCGGCTCCGGCCTGACCGGACGGTCGAAGGCGGACCTGTGGATCGCAGCATGGGCGGTACAGCATGCCGCTCCCCTCAGCACACGGAACACGAAACACTTCGGGGGCATCCCGGACCTCATACTGATTGGCTACTCGGACGAGTCCGACGCTGACACAGGCGGCTGACCGGCACTGGCCGGCTCGTCGAGGAGGCCACGATGGTGAGCCACCCGAGAGCCAAATCGCCGGAGGCCCCTCAGCCCTGGGTGCGCATCCGGTTGCGCTCGATCTCGACGTCGTGGAGCACCTTCTGCAGCTCCTCCGCGACGTCCGACAGGCTCGCGAAGATCAGCCCGATCTGCTCGGCGAAGTCTTCGAAGCCCGCTTCGGCCAGCTCGGTCTGGATCCTCGTGGTCTTCTGGATCAGTCCGGCAAGATTCGCGTGGGTGTCGGTGATCGCCGTGACCTGCTTCTCGACGACGTCGATCGGATCGGCGGATTCCGGCATCAGCCCTCCTGTCGCTCGGCGCTGACGACGAAGGGGAGGAGGGAGTCGATGACCCCGGAGATCTTGATCCGGACCACGACGGCAAGCTACCCCCTGGACCGGGTCGGGTCTACGTTCCGAAACGCGGAGGGGGCGCCCATCGGGACGCCCCCCTGGAGCCCGCGTTTTCGGCTGGCCCTAAGCAACCTCGGCCGGCGCGCCGCTCTCGACCGGTAGTCCGGCCTCGATCCAGTCCGCCTTGCCGGCCTCGTAGTCCGCCACCCGCGTGTAGCCGAGGCCCTCCAGGGCCTGCGCCGTCTGGAGCGAGCTCTGGCACTCGGTGTTCGCGCAGTAGACGACGATCTCGGCGTCCCTGTCGGGCAGGAGCCGCGGCGCCAGCTCCCGGACGCGCTCCCTGGGGATGTTGATCGCTCCCGGCAGATGCTCCTTCTCGTAGCTCTGCGGGGACAAAGATTCAACCAGAGTTACGTCGCGCCCCTCGTCGAGGGCCGTCTTGAGCTGGTCGCGCGTGATGGTCTGGATCATGGGACCTCCTGGGGGGTTTGGTCGTTGTACGCACATTTGTTGCATGGTCAATAATACACCCACTTAGTTGCGCGCGCAAGGGTTGCCAGGGTATCTTGCAACCTCATGACCCCCACCGAATTGGAATCCGAGCTCGACGGGCCGCGTCTCGCCGCCTGGCGAGCGCTCCTGGTGGCCCATGCGAGGGCCGTGGAAGCGATCGAGCGCGAGCTGGCCGGCGCGGAGACGCTCCCCCTCTCCTGGTACGACGTCCTGATCGCGCTTTACGAGGCCCCTGACCGGCGTCTCCGCATGCACCAGCTGGCTTCGGCCATCGCCTTGAGTCCCAGCGGCCTCAGCCGTCTGGTCGATCGTCTGGAGGCCCGGGGCTTCCTGGAGCGCCAGCCCTGCTCGGAGGACCGCCGCTGCCAGTTCGCCGCGCTGACCGAGGGCGGGCTGGCCACCCTCGAGAGGGCCTGGCCGACCTATGCGGCCGGGATCGCGCGGCACTTCGGCGGCCGGCTCTCCGATGCCGACGTCGAGGCGCTCCGGGACCTCCTGGATCGGCTCGCCGACCGCCGGCCCGTGGGGGAAAGAGCCGGCTGAGGGTCCGGTCGGGGACAGCGCTCCGGAACGGCACGGTCGATGCACGTCGTCATGCCGGGCCATTACGCAGCGACTATCTTGAATCGAGCATGCCTTCCGTCGACGCCATCCTGAGAGCCAGTCCGGAGTTCGTCGAGTCGATGTACCGGCAGTTCCTGGCCGATCCCGACTCGGTCGATCCGACCTGGGCTCTGTTCTTCGCCGGCTTCCAGTACGCCGGGAACGGACATCGGGGTGGTGTCGCCCCGGCCCAGGCCGCCAACGGCGCCAGCGCCGCCCTCGAGCCTGTCGGGCCCGGAAGCATCGCCGAACGTGCGAACGGCGGGGGCATCCCCGAGCCGGTCGTCCTCACGGCCCGCGGCGACCTGCCCGAGGGAGCGGACCACGCGACCGTCGCCCCCGGGCTCCGCGTCTACGACATGGTCTGGACCTATCGCGCGTTCGGCCATCTCATCGCCGACCTCGACCCCCTCGACCGATCCGAGCGCACGAACCCGCTGCTCGATCTCGCGGAGTTCGGCTTCAGCGAGGAAGAGCTCGATTCCGTGGTCCGATGCAACACCTATCGGGAGTTCCAGGAGGGGCGGCTGCGCGAGTTTCTCGAGGCCTTGCGCGACACCTACTGCGGCACGGTGGGCATGGAGTACATGGACGTTGCCGACAAGGCCCAGCAGGAATGGCTCCAGGAGAGGATGGAGCCGGTTCGGAACCATCCCCCGCTGGAGCCGGAAAGGCGCCGCGAAATCCTCCGCCAGATGGTGGCCGCCGATACCTTCGAGGAGACGCTCCACCGGCGGTTCCCGGGTGCCAAGCGGTTCAGCCTCGAAGGCGGGACGAGCCTGATCCCGCTGCTGGTCACGCTGGTCGAGGAGTCGGCCGCGACGGGCGTCGACGAGATCGTGATGGGGATGGCGCACCGCGGCCGCCTGAACGTCCTGGCCCACGTCCTCGGGAAGCCCTACGCGCAGATCCTGGCCGAGTTCGAGGATCGTCCGACCGCGATCCAGACCGCCGGCCACGGGGACGTGAAGTACCATCTCGGCTACTCGCGAAACTTCCACGCCGAGGGGGGGCGAACCGTCCACCTCTCGCTGGCTTTCAACCCCAGCCACCTCGAGGCCGTCGATCCGGTGGTCGAGGGGAACGTACGGGCCAAGCAGGAGATCTTCCATGACACGGCACGGCGGCGCGCGATCCCGCTCCTCCTTCACGGGGATGTGGCCTTCACCGGCCAGGGTGTGGTCGCCGAGACCCTCATGATGGGCGGCCTCGACGAGTACGGGACGGGCGGGACGATCCACGTCATCATCAACAACCAGGTGGGGTTCACGACCGACCCCGAGGAGGCGCGCTCCACGCGCTACGCCTCCGACATCGCGAAGATCGTCCACGCGCCCGTGTTCCACGTCAACGGCGACGACCCCGAGGCCGCCGCCCATGCGGCCCGGCTCGCGGTCGGCTACCGGCAGACGTTCCACAGGGACGTCGTCATCGACCTGATCTGCTACCGCCGCTACGGACACAACGAGCTCGACGATCCGAGCTACACGCAGCCGGTGATGTACCGGCGGATCGACGCCCACCCGTCGAACTCGGCCGTGTACGCCGCCCGGCTGATCGATGATGGCGTGATCGGCGAAGCCGATGTCGAGGCATTCAAGGAAGAGGTCCGCTCCGCGCTGGACGCGGCCCACGAGACGGCGCGCGAGTCGGAAGGAACCGAGGTCCAGGGCCTGGGTGGCATCTGGGACGGGCTTTCGCCGGCCGGCGAGGACTGGAGCGCCCATACCGCCGTGCCGAGCGAGACCCTCGACGCGATCGCGCACGCCCTCGTCACGGTGCCCGACGGGTTCCGCTGGCACAAGCGGCTCAAGCGTCTCATGGAGGCCCGGGCGGCGATGGTGCTCGAGGACGGCGAGATCGACTGGGGTTGCGGCGAGGCGCTGGCGGTCGGCTCGCTCCTACTCGAGGGCACCAAGGTCCGCCTCGCCGGACAGGACACGGTCCGCGGAACCTTCAGCCATCGGCACGCGGTCTACGTCGACCAGGAGAGCGGTGAGCACTACGTGCCGCTCAACCACATGACTCCGGACCAGAACGTCTTCCACGTCATCAACAGCCCGCTCTCCGAGTACGCCGCGCTCGGTTTCGAGTACGGGTTCTCGGCCGCGGATCCGTGGACGCTGGTCATGTGGGAGGCCCAGTTCGGCGACTTCGTAAACGGCGCCCAGATCGTGATCGACCAGTTCCTGTCGAGCGGCGAGTACAAGTGGCAGCGGATGTCGGGGCTGGTGCTGCTCCTGCCCCACGGCTACGAGGGGCAGGGGCCCGAGCATTCGAGCGCCAGGCTGGAGCGGTTCATGGAGCTGTGCGCCGAGAACAACGTGCAGGTCGTGTATCCGACGACGCCGGCGCAGCTCTTCCACCTCCTGAGACGCCAGATCCATCGCGACTTCCGCAAGCCGCTCGTCGTCATGAGCCCGAAGAGCCTGCTCCGCCACAAGCTCGCGGTGTCGCGGGTCGCCGAGCTCATCGACGGCGGGTTCAAGAGCGTTCTCGACGAGGGCGAGCTCGCCAACCGCGGCGCCGTGCGCCGGATCCTCCTGTGCTCGGGGAAGGTGTACTACACCCTGCTGGAAGCGCGCCGCGAGCGGCTCATCGAAGACACCGCGATCGCGCGGCTCGAGCAGCTCTACCCGTTCCCTCACGCCGAGCTGAGCGACCTGATCGCCGGGTACCCCAACCTGAAGCAGCTCGTGTGGGTCCAGGAGGAGCCGGAGAACATGGGGGCCTGGCGGGGCATCCGGCACCGGCTGGAGCGACACGTTCCGTCGGGGGTGGCGCTGCGTTACGTCGGTCGCCAGGAGGCAGCGAGCCCGGCGACCGGCTCTCACCGGGTGCACGAGGAAGAAGAAGCCGCTCTCGTCGACGCGGCCCTGGAGGACTGAGCCGCCAGGTCGCGCTAGTTTTGCCTCTCGAGCAGTGCCTGTTCTGTCGACACCACGGAGGAACGGTTGGACATCCGCATTCCCGACCTCGCCGAATCCGTGACCGAGGGCGACCTCGGGGCATGGCTCAAGAAGGACGGCGACCAGGTCAGGAAGGACGAGGCGATCCTGGAGCTCGAGACGGACAAGGCCACGGTCGAGCTGGCGGCCGAGGCGTCGGGGACGCTCGAGATCCTGGTCCAGGCGGGAGAGACCGTCCATGTGGGCGACGTGGTGGGGCGGATCGTCGAGGGCGGGGCCGCTCGCGGGGCAGACGCGAAGGGCGAGCCGGCTGAGAAGCGCCAAGCCCCGGCCCGGACCCCTGCTGGCCCGCCGAAGAAGGAGCGGGAGAAGCCCGCCGCCCGGAGCGCACCCGAGCCCGCGCCGCCGGAGCCCGCGCCGCCCG
>DASRVA010000161.1:0-7688 GCA_035687745.1 Gemmatimonadota bacterium | reverse complement strand
CGAGATCGGGCACCGGGTGATCATGGTGAACTGCAACCCGGAGACGGTTTCCACCGACTACGACATCAGCGACCGGCTCTACTTCGAGCCGCTCACATTCGAGGACGTGAAGGCGATCGTGGAGAAGGAGCGGCCGGACGGGATCCTGGTCCAGTACGGCGGCCAGACCCCCCTCAAGCTGGCGCGCCGGCTGGACGAGACCGGGGCCCGCATCATCGGCACCTCCCCCGACGCCATTGACCGGTGCGAGGATCGGGACCGGTTCGGACGGCTCCTCACCAGGCTCGAGATGCGCCAGCCGAACTCGGGGATCGCCCGGACCGCCGCGGAAGCCCGCCGCGAGGCCGCGCGGGTCGGCTATCCGGTTCTCCTCCGGCCGTCCTACGTGCTGGGCGGCCGTGGCATGGTCGTCGTCCGGGACGAGGCCGCGCTCGAGCGGATCCTGGGGACCGTCCTGCGCGTCTCGGAGGAGGGGCCCGTCCTGATCGACGAGTTCCTCGAGGGCGCCACCGAGTTCGATGTCGACGCCATCGCCGACGGCGAGCGGGTCGTGATCGGCGCGATCATGCAGCACATCGAGGAGGCCGGCATCCACAGCGGCGACTCGACCTGCATCCTCCCGCCGCCCGACCTGGATCCCCGGATCGAAGCCGAGCTCCGCGAGCAGACGCGGCGGCTCGGGACGGAGCTCGGGGTCCGCGGGCTCATGAACGTCCAGTTCGCGGTCAGGGGCGACAAGGTCTACGTCCTCGAGGTGAACCCGCGGGCCTCACGGACGATCCCGTTCGTCAGCAAGGCGGTCGGTGTCCCGCTGGCACGGCTGGGCGCCCAGGTCATGGTCGGGCGGACGCTGGCGGAGCTGGGACTCGTGAGCGACCCGGAACCGCTGGCGGTGGCGGTCAAGGCTCCGGTCTTCCCGTTCGACCGCTTCCCGGGCGCCGACCCGGTCCTCGGGCCGGAGATGCTGTCCACGGGCGAGGTGATCGGCCTGGCCGAGGACGCGCCGACCGCGTACCTGAAGGCGATGCTGGGTGCGGGCGTCGATCTGGCGGACGCCGTCCGGCGTGGTGTCCTCCTCTCGCTCAACGACCGCGACAAGGCCGGTGGCGCAGAGGTGGCGGCACGGCTGGCCCGGATGGACATCCGGCTTTACGCCACTCAGGGGACCCGTGACGCCCTGGAGGCGCGGGGCGTCGAGGCCGGGCTCGTTCTCAAGGTGGGGGAAGGGAAGCCGGACGCCGTGGACCTGATCCGTGACGGCGCGGTCGGCCTCGTGATCAACACTCCCCTTGGCCGGGCGTCCCCCCTGGACGAGTTCGCGCTCCGGCGTGCGGCGCTGGCGGCCGGCGTCCCGTGCCTGACGACGCTTTCGGCGGCGCGCTTCGCGATCGACGCCGTCCAGACCGCCGCCGGCCGCCCGGATGTCCGGAGCCTGCAAGGGTGGATGGCCCAGGTCGTTGGTTGACAAGTCCTTGTGCCATCGTATCTTAAGGGCCGCTCCCCCGAAACGCCGTCAGACGCCTCCCCGAGCGGCGGGCGACCTCAAGGAGAGAGATCGATGACCAAAGCGGATCTGGTCGAGCAGATCGCGGAAGCCACCGGGCTCACGAAGAAGGACACCGCCGTCGTGGTCGACGGCTTCCTGGAAGCCGTGAAGCAGGCCCTGGCCCGGGAACAGAACATCGAGATCCGCGGCTTCGGATCGTTCAAGGTCAAGCGGCGCCGGCCCCGGAAGGCCAGGAACCCGCGCACCGGCGACGCGGTCCACGTGCCCGGCCGGGCGGTCCCCACGTTCAAGCCGTCCAAGGAGCTCAAGGAGCTCGTCATGGAGGGCCAGACGGTCTAGTTCGTCAGGATCGGATCGCAGCGAAGCGCCGCTCGTCGCGCCCCGCGCGGGACGCTACATTCCCCTTCCCATCGCCACTCGCGCCCGTAGCTCAGCTGGATAGAGCGACAGCCTCCGGAGCTGTAGGTCAGAGGTTCGAATCCTCTCGGGCGCACCACCCATCCCGTTGAAGCACAAAAGCTCGAGCAGCGGGTCGACGAGCGTCCGCGTGAAGTTCGAAACGTTTGAGTTCCCGTAATGGCCTCCCGGGAAACGCCGGTGCCGATCCAGCGTTCGTCGCGTTGAACCTGTCAAAAGCCAGCAAGCCTTGCGAAAACGGCCCCACTCAAGCTAGAGTAGAGGTCGGTCCAGGCCGACCGAGGGTTAGGAGATCGTTCCGAGTGGGAAAGCTGCCCCTGCTTCTCATCGGTTCATTAATTCTGCTCGACCCCCCATCCAACCCGGCGCACCAATCAGCCGCAGGTCCGCTTCCCATGTGATCGACACTCTCTAGCAGGGATTACATGTGCTGCGGAGGCGGCTGGCATCGACGACACCAAAGGGGGACGCGTCAATTGAACGTATTGCTGGTCGTAATCGCCGTCCTGGTTGGGGCGGGGTTGTTGTCCTCGTGCGACGAGCAGGTTGGACCGCTGGCGCCTGCGAGGACCATCGAGAGCGCGGCGGTGATGACCCCGCTGCCGAACCTCGGGGCGGGGGCGTATCTCGGCTTCCAGGGCGGGCTCTATCCGGGGGGTTCCAACGTCGTGCCGGACGACCATGCCGCCGCAGGCACGATGGCAGCTGCGCTTATCCAGCCGCTCGACGCCGCCGGCAATCCGTCGCCGGCTGGCAAGGTGGTCCTGGCGTCCGTCGGCATGAGCACCACGACGCAGATTTATTGTCACGTGGACTGGGAGCCCGTGACGTGCAACTCGTGGACGTTCACGGGGCAGGCATTGCGCGCCGCTGATGTGAACCATGAGTCCCTGGTCTTCTTCAACGGTGCCGCCTCGGCGCAGACATCGACGTTCTGGGATTCACCATTCGAGTACAACTACACGCGGGTCGATTCGATGCTGGCGGCGCGAGGCTTGAGTCCGGCGCAGGTGCAGGTGGCGTGGATTCTCCTGGTCCGCCACCCGACAAAGGACTCACCGACCAAGGAGCTGACGCTGCCCGACCCCGAGGCGAACGCACGCCGGCTGGAGCGGGACCTGGGCGCGGTCGTCCGGTCGATGCAGGAGCGCTGGCCGAACCTGCGGCTCGTCTACCTGTCGAGCTACCCGTACGGAGGATACGACACGTCGGGCGTCGTGAAGGAGCCCTATGCTTACGAGTCTGGGTTCGCGGTCAAGTGGGTGATCGAGGCGCAGATCGAGCAGGCACGTACTGGCACCATAGATGCGGAGGCCGGCGATCTGTCGGGCGCGTGGCTGGCATGGGGGCCGTACTACTGGGTGTCGAAGTCGAAGCGCTCGCTGTTCGAGTCGGACGGTCGACACCCGTCCAGGACTGGCGAGAAGCAGTGGGGCGGGATGCTGCTTGAATACTTACGTGCAGCGCCTACCGCCCAGGTGTGGTTCTTGCGATGACACGAACCGAGCCCGACAACATAGATTAAAGCTACATTTGTTGAACTAGTGTGATGACGTGGATAGCGCGGCGCGGTCCAGCAGCCCTATCCGGACCGAATCCCAGCTGCAGCACGATGGCCTGCCCTTGTCGGAAGCCGCCCCCATGCTCCAGATTGGGGAGGCCCGTGCTCCGGGCGCCGCCGCCATGGCGGCCCGCTCAACCGGGTCCCAACATCGCACTCTCCGCACGTTCAAGCCCCGCAGCGCACGGCCGCTCGGTCGTGGCGGGGTCAGGGCTCCAGGAAGGGGGTCGGACATGACCAAGGACGATTTCGCGGCCAGGCTGGCCAAGAAACTCGACATCTCGAAGTCCAAGGCGCACGACGCGATCGACGCCATCTTCTCGACGGAACCGAGGAAGGGGATCATCGCGGCCGAGCTGGACGCCGGGCGCGACTTCACGATCACCGGCTTCGGAACGTTCGGGACGCGGAAGCGGAAGGCCCGTCAGGGCCGGAATCCCCGCACCGGCGCGTCGATCACCATCCCCGCGATGACCGTCCCGACCTTCCGCTCCGGCAAGGGGCTGAAGGACCGGGTCCGCAGGTAGCCGTTACGGAGTTCTCATGAGGCGGGAGCGCGGGGAGGGCCTCGCGCTCCCGGGCTCGCGACCGGCGGGATCTACTCGAACACCGACTTCAGGAACAGATAGAGGCCGACGGCGAGGCCGCCGATCAGCCATTTGTGGTCGACCACGAAGTCGAACGCCGCGTTTCCCGTCCGCGACAGGAAGCCTGACACCTCCGAGGACGAAACCGTCGAGCTGTACTCGCCGAGGGCCTGGACCAGGAGCGCACTCTCGATGGTCATGGGGCTCCACCTCCTCGCGACGGTCCGATGCACGTTTCGAGCCGCGGTTATCCCCAAAATAGGACCGACCCCGGGCCGAGTAAACCCTACGAGACGGGCTCGGGGATCTCCACGGTGAAGGTCCAGAGCCCGGAGTTGTAGTCGGTCGCGTACAGGACCTCGCCCGTCGGCTGCCAGCCGTTCTCGAACATCGGGAACACACCCCATACCATGGGCTGGTAGGGGAGCTTCGCCTCGGCGGGCGCCGCGGCGGGGAGGAAGTAGGCGATCTCGCGCCCCTGCCGGTAGAGCTCGCCCCGCAGCTCGCCCGTCACGTCGACGACCCGGATCCCGCCCTGGTAGTACCCCACGTACAGGAGCCCCGCCTCGGGGTCGACCCAGAAGTTGTGCGCCCCGGCCTCCGGCACCTCGTACTTGCCCGCGTACCGCGGATGCTCCAGATCCGACACGTCCACCACGTGGATCGGGCCCCGCGGATCGGCATCCAGCCCTTCGATCTGGGGTTGCGTGCCCTGGAGCGAGAAGTCCTCGTCGCCGGCGAACACGTAGTTGCCATAGCGGAACGCCGAGTGGGTCGGCCCGCCGGGGTAGAAGATCCGCGAGACCAGGACCGGCCGCTCCGGCGTCCCGCCCTTGCCCGCACCCCCGACGTCCAGGATCACCAGACCGTCGTTCAGGTACGACAGATACGCGACACCCTCCTGAACCCACACGTCGTGCAGCGCGCGGCCCTCCACCGGCAACCCCCACCGGCCCACCTCCCGCGGGCTCGCCGCGTCCGACACGTCGATGATGTGCATGTCGCCGGTTCCGTCGTTCACGCAGTACACCAGGGACCCCACCCAGAACACGTTGTGGACTCCCGACGTCAACGTCTCCGTGTACTCGCTGACCAGCTCGGGGTGCGCCGGGTCGGCCAGCGAGAACACCAGGATCCCGTTGCGGCGGTCGGCCGCTCCCTCCCTGGTCGCCACCAGCCACTTCCCGTCCTCCGACACCTTCACGTCGTTCACCACCCGGGCGTCGAACGCCTGCGAGTCCGTCAACACCGGCTGCGCCGCGTCCGAGACGTCGTACGTGCGCAGCTGGTTCGCCTGATGCGTCCCCACGTACACGTACCGGTTCTGGGGCCACAGGTCGGACGTGTACGTCGACACGTTCAAACCGTGGCCGTGCATGTGGATCCGGCCCGACACCCCGCGCGGCTCGGCCGTCAGCCGCGCCGTCGCTACCGAGCTCCCGAGCTGCGCCACCACCGTGTACGTCCCCGCTCGCTCGGCCACGAACGCGCCGTCCGGCCACACCTCGGCGCCGGGCTCCGACACCGCCCACAACGGGTGCGCGTCGGCCACCGACGTCCCCAGACGGACCACGTCCCCCGTATGCACCGCGCCTTCCGGCAATCCGGTGATCGACAGCTCGCCCGCAGCCGCCACCACCTCGACCGTATAGGCCTCGCGCGCCTCGCCTCCCGCCACCGTCACCGTCGCCGTCCCCGGCGACTCGGCCTTGAGGATCCCCCCGTCCACCGACACCACCCCCGGAGCGCTCGAGGAGATCTCCACCTCCGGATCCAGCTCCCAGCGATGAACCGCGTTCAAGGCGTCCAGATCCAGAGCCACCACGCTCCCCACCGCCAGACGCGAGGGGACGTCCGTATACACCGCCAGCGAAGCGATCGCGGGCCGCTCGATCGTGACGGTCGTCGTTCCAAAGACGACCCCGTTCACCAGCGCCACGATCGTGCGTTCCCCCGCGTTCAGGCCGTGGAAGTCGCCCTCCGGCGTTATCGTCCCATCCGTCGAGAACCACTCGACCTCGGCGTCGGAGGTCTCCGCGCCCGACTCGTCGAAGACGCGCGCGACGAATCCCTGGTGCTCGTCGGACTTCAAGGTCACGTTGGCGGGGACGATCTCGACCCGGGACACCCCTTCGCCGGAGGAGAGCAGCCTCGGGTCGGGTGCCCGATCGGCTTCCCGTCCCGCCGGTTCGAGCGTGACCAGGGCCGCGCCCCGCTCGTTCCGGTTAAGGAAATAGCCGGTGAAGGCATCTCCACTCCGGACCCCGACGAAACCGATCGGGCCCATTGGAGTCTCCATCGTCATCGTGATCCGGTCGTCGGTCAGGTGGCTCTCGAGGATCGAGAGCATGCCCCCCTCCGGGGTCAAGATCCGATCGCCTTCGATCCTCAGGGGGAGGGGCGGAACGTTGATGTCTTCGCCCTGCACGATGTAGGTCGTGAAGCCGGCAGGTATGGCGGCCGGTTGCTGGGCTCGGGCGGTGCCGGCTACCATCAGGCATCCGGCGGCCGACAGCAGGATCGAACGGCGCATTCCAGACTCCTCGCTAGCGTGTGAAATGGATCAGTCCCACCGTCGTGACATGAGACCGTCAATCTACCCGTGGCACGCTCGCTCGTCCGCGTCACTTGCCGGCCAGTCGCGCTGACCGGATGCGCCGGATCCGCCGGCTGGCGCTGTTCCTTCTTCTCGCCTCCTTCGGCCTCTCGCTCGCGTCGGTCGTCATGTGGTTTCCCGTCGTCGTGTGGCACCGCTTCCGCGCGCCTCAGACGACCGCCCTGATGCACGTGCGCGCCGACGAGGCGGCCGCCCGTAGCGAGACCTGGGAGCCGCGGTACCGGTGGGTCGCCCTCGACCGGATCTCTCCGAACATGGAGGCAGCCGTGCTGGCTGCGGAGGACACGCGGTTCTACGAGCATCACGGGTTCGACCTGGAGCAGATTCGCTCGGCCCTCGAGGCCCGCGAGCGTGGGAGCCGTCTCCGCGGCGCCTCCACGATCAGCCAGCAGACGGTCAAGAACCTCTACCTCTCGCCGCGCCGCGACCTCCTGCGAAAGGTGCGCGAGGCGGTCCTGACGGCGTGGATGGAGCTCTGGCTGCCCAAGCGGCGGATCCTCGAGATCTACCTGAACGTGGTCGAGCTCGGCCCGGGCGTGTTCGGGGCCGAGGCCGCCTCGCAGCTCTACTTCGACCGGTCGGCCGCCCGGCTGACGCCGTCCCAGGCGGCCCTTCTGGCCGCCACCCTGACGGCGCCGCTGGACCGGAACCCCGCCGCGCCCACCCCGGGATTGCGGCGGCGCCAGCGGCTCGTCCTGGCGCGGATGGACCGCTGGTTCGGGACGGGAAGGGGAAGCGAGGAAGTGGCCGGCCGGCCGGCCCCACCACCGGAAGTGCGCCCGTCCGAGCCGCTGGAGCTGCCCGCTCCTGCGGAGTCGGTCACGTCGCCCGGGACGACCCCGGCGGTGGTGGAATCCGTCCCCCTGCTCGAGACGCTCCCCGCCGCGCCCGACACCGAGACCGCCGTCCCGCCCGGATCCTCATGAGCGGGCGAGCGGTCGGCCCGGGCCTCCTGGTTGCGGTGTCGTTCGTGACCCTGTCGCTCGGATACGTGATCGG
>DASRVA010000160.1:0-8649 GCA_035687745.1 Gemmatimonadota bacterium | reverse complement strand
ATCGTGATCGGGTTGCGACCGTCAGGCCGGGTCCGGCCTTCCTTCCTCGCCCTGGCGGCCCTGGCCGCCCTGGCCCTTCCCGCCTCAGCGGACGCCCAACAGGACGTCCGGGTCGGGATCGCCGGCTACGTGGACGAGAAGATCAACATCGCGATCGACGACGTCACGCCGGGCACGGAGGCGGCCCGCACGGTGGCCGAGATCCTCGCCTTCGACCTCGAGTTCTCGCTCCGCTTCAACGTCCTGGAGGGCCGCGCCACGGCGGGGATCGTCCGGACGGCCAGCGGGATCGACTACGAGTCGTGGGCGATCTTCGGGACCGAGTACCTCGTCAAGGCCGCGCTGAGCCCCAGCGGGGGCGGCTTCGCAGCCGACGTCGACCTCCACCACGTCCCCTTCCAGCGCGAGATCGCGTCCCTCTCGTTCGCGCTGCCGGACGCGGGCTCGGAGAACTTCCGGGCGGCCGTCCATCAGATCTCCAACACGATCATCAAGGAGCTGACGGGCGAGGACGGGATCGCCGACACCCGGATCGCCTTCGCCAGCCGCCGCCGGGGCGACAAGGAGATCTTCGTGATCGACTATGACGGCCACGATCCCTACCGGGTGACGAGCCTCGACACGATCTCGATGACGCCCGACTGGCACCCGAACGGCCAGGAGATCTGCTTCACCACCTTCACGCGCGGGAACGCCGACCTCTACTGCGCCTCGGCGGGGGGCGGGAGCGCGCGGCCGCTGTCGACCCAGAACGGGCTCAACATCGCGCCCGCCTGGTCCCCGGACGGGCGGCGGATCGCGCTCACGCTGACCAAGGACGGGAACTCGGAGATCTACGCGCTGGATCCGTCGGGGCGGCGGCTCGACCGGCTCACCTTCAACATCGGGATCGATACGTCGCCCACCTGGTCGCCCAACGGCCGGCAGATCGCGTTCGAGTCGGACCGGGCGGGGCTTCCGCAGATCTACGTGATGGACGCCGAGGGAGCCAACGTGCGGCAGCTCAGCCGGGGCGGCGAGGCCCACTCGCCGGCCTGGTCGCCGATCGGCGACCGGATCGCGTACGTGGAGCGGGTGGGCGGGCGCTTCCAGATCGTGACGGTCGACGTCGAGGGGGGTGGCCGCCAGGTCATGACATCGACGGGGGACAACGAGGACCCCTCGTGGTCGCCCGACGGGCTCCACATCGCCTTCTCCTCGACCCGGGCCGGGGGCTCGGACATCTACACCATGGACTGGGACGGCCAGAACATCCGGCGCGTGACGCGCGGGTCGGGGTTCCAGAGCCCGGCCTGGAGCCCGCGGCTGGCCGAGCGCTAAGCCCGGGAAAATCGGGCACCCTCCCTCCGCTCAGGGGTAGATCCCGCTGTCCAGCAGAGCGGCGGTCTGGAACACCGCCGTCTTTCGGCTATCTTCCGGGTAGATCCGCCGGGCATCCAGGTCAGGCCATCGATTCGGCGCAGCGTAATGCAACCAGCCCTCCAAGGAGGAACCAGATGACGACGACGAGGTGGACCGCGGCGCTGGCCCTGGTCCTGGCTGTCCTCGTCGCGGCGACGGGGTGCTCGAAGAAGCAGGTCGAGACCACCCCCGACCGGGATCGCATGGATCCCGGCGCGGCCGCGACCGACACCGGCACGGACCAGCCCATGACCGACGACAGCGGGACCCTGACGCGGGACGAGGCCCTGGCCATGATCGGCGACATGATCTTCTTCGACTTCGACCGGTCGGAGCTCAGGCCCGAGGCGCGGACGACCCTCCAGCAGAAGTCGGAGATCCTGCGGCAGTACCCGGACATCCGCGTGCGGATCGAGGGCAACGCCGACGAGCGGGGCACGGTCGAGTACAATCTCGCTCTGGGAGAGCGGCGCGCCGACGCGGCGCGGACGTACCTGATCGATCTGGGTATCGACCCCGACCGGCTGACCACGATCAGCTACGGGGAAGAGCGGCCCCTCGCCGAGGGCCACAACGAGGCGGCCTGGCAGCAGAACCGCCGCGACGAGTTCATCCCGATCCCGTAGGTGCTCGGGATGAGTGGTCGAGGAGTGCGGGGCCGCGTCGTGGGCTCTAGACGCGGCCCCTGCCTCCTGCGGTTCGCGGCGGCCGGAGCCTTCATCGCTCTGGCGGGCGGAGGGTCAGGCTGCGCGACCCGCGGGGACATGGAGAGCCTGATGGCGGAGCACGAGCAGATCCGCCAGCGCCAGGACGACCTCCACGCCCGCATGGATCAGCTCGCGCGGAACCTGGAAACGCTGATGCAGGGGATCCGGGCCGACTTCCAGGCCGATCTCGGCCAGGTGATCCAGCAGATGAACTCGGTCGAGTCGGCCCTGCGCGGCACGGAGACCCGTATCGAGCAGCTCCGGCGCTACACGCCCACCCCCCAGCCGGTCCCCTCGGCCCAGGACACGGCGGCCATGACCCTCGATCCGATCGGGCTCTATAACGGGGCCATCACTGACTACCAGCAGGGGCGGCTGGACATGGCCCGGCAGGGGTTCGCCGAGTACCTGCGGGTCTTCCCCGACGGGCCGAGTGCGTCCGACTCCCAGTATTGGATGGGGATCATCGCCTACGACCAGGGGGAGTACGGGCAGGCCATCGAGCTGCTTCAACGGGTCCCGTCGCGGTACCCCGAGAGCTCGAAGGCCCCGCTCGCTCTCCGCAAGATCGGCGATGCTTACCGCGCCATGGGCGACCCGGGCAGCGCGCGGGACGCCTACCAGGAGCTGATCGAGCGGTACCCCAACTCTTCCGAGGCCGAAGCCGCGCGGCGGGAGATCGGGAACTAGCGGGCAGGACGTGCGCTGCCCGTTCTGCGGATCCCGGAAGGACAGGGTGGTCGATACCCGTTCGAGCAAGGGAGGACGGGCGACGCGGCGCCGCCGCGAGTGCTTGTCCTGCGGCCAGCGTTACACCACCTACGAGGCGGTCGAGCTCCCCCCGCGCCAGGTCGTCAAGCGGGACGATCGGCACGAGCTCTACGACCGGCAGAAGCTCCTGATCGGCATGGTCACGGCGTGCACCAAGCGGCCCGTCAACCTCGAGACGATCGAGGCGGCGGTGGATCGGATCGAGGAGCGTCTCGAGGACCGGCTCGAGGAAACCGGCGGCTCCCGGATCGAAAGCGCCTGGCTCGGCGAGCAGGTGATGCGGGAGCTCCACGGGATCGATCCGGTGGCGTACGTCCGTTTCGCCTCCGTCTACCGCGAGTTCCAGGACGTGACCGACTTCATGGAGGAGGTCCGGGAGCTCTCCGAAGAAACGCCGGCGTCGAGGCCGTCCCGGAAAGCCGGCCGGAAAGGCCGCTAGGACGTGGTCCTCCTCCCCCGCCCGTCCATGGACGCCGAGGGGACGATGTCCTTCCTCGATCACCTGGAGGAACTGCGGCGGCGGTTCCTCTGGAGCCTGGGGGCGCTCGTCCTGGCCGCCGGCATCGGGTTCTGGATCGCCACCGCCTTCGACGTCATCGGCTTCCTGACCCGGCCCGTCCTGCCCTACCTGGGCGAGCACCGGCTCGCCTATCTGCATCCCACCGAGCCCTTCATGGTGACGCTCAAGGTGGGCGTCTTCCTGGGGATCCTGATCGCGCTGCCGGTACTGTTCTGGCACTTCTGGCGGTTCGTGGCGCCGGGTCTCCTCGAGAGGGAGAAGAAGGTGTTCCTGCCGGCCCTTTTCGCCTCGGTGGCGCTGTTCGTTCTGGGGGCCGCCTTCGCGTTCTACGTCGCGATGCCGCTGGCCCTCCGGTTCTTCCTGTCGTTCGGCGGCGAGTCCCTGCAGCCGGTCATCACGATCAACGAGTACTTCACGTTCGCGATCCGGATGACGCTCATGTTCGGGGCGGTCTTCGAGATGCCGCTGGTGATCCTGGCCCTGACGTGGGCCGGCATCCTCTCTCCCGGCCTGCTCAGGAAGTACCGGCGTCACGCGATCGTCGGGCTGGCCATCGTTTCGGCCATCCTGACCCCGGCCGACGTCTTCTCGATGATCGTCATGCTGGTTCCCATGTACCTGCTGTTCGAGCTGAGCGTGCTCGGGGCCTCGCTGATCGCGCGGCGCCGTGCCCCCGAGCCGACCCAGACGGCGGAAGGGCCCGGCCTGGAGCCGAGCGATGCATAGCGGGCCTCCATGGCGGCTCCTCTTCTCGGGGGCGGCGTTCGTCCTGGGCATGACGCTCCCGGCGGGAACCGTGGCCGGCCAGGAAGGGGAGCCGGAGGGCGAAGTTACGGCCGACACGACGGCACAGGTCGAGCCCGACACGCTCCAGGGGGGCGAGATCCCGGAGCCCGACGACACCTACCAGATCCTGCTTGGAGCGCAGGATACGGCAGCGGTGCCGGGCGAGGGCGGGGGCCCCGTCCAGTACGAGGGGCAGCAGCTCATCTTCTATCCCGACGGCGAGGTGATCGTCCTCGAGGGACGGGCCGCCGCCGAGCAGGCCGGCACCAGGCTCTCCGCTCAGCGGATCCTGTTCCGGAACCGGGACGGGCAGGTCGAGGCGTTCGGCGAGGCCTCGGTCAGCCGGGGGCCTTCGGCCCTCGCCGCGGACAGCCTCTACTTCAACCGCGAGACCGACGTCGTGGCCACCTTCGGCGCGTCGATTTTGACCGAAGGCGAGTCCAGGACCGAGGGCATCGACCTGCAGTATGACCTCGAGCGCCGGAGCGGCCGCCTCGGGACCGGCACCACCACCTATGCGCCGTGGATCCTGGACGGTACGGACATGGAGAAGATCGGCGACCGCACCTACGTCGTGGACGAGGGGCACTTCACGACGTGCGACCTGCCCGACCCGCACTACACGTTCCGGTCCGACGAGATCAAGCTGCGGCGGGAGGACGTCATCGTCGCATCGCCCGTCGTCCTGTACTTCTCCGACATCCCCGTCTTCTATCTGCCATGGTACGTGGAACCTGTGACCCGCGGGCGGCACTCCGGCTTCCTGCGCCCCAAGATCGGCCTCAACACGCTCATCTTCGGCAGCGGCCGCGAGCGGAACGTCCAGGACCTGGGCTACTACTACGTCTTCAATGAGTACGCGGACGCGACTCTGGCCGCCGACTGGTACACGGAGAGCCGCTTCATCGTCCGCTTCGACACGCGCTACAACATGCGCTACCTCTTTCAGGGCGGGTTCCACTACGAATCTGTGTGGAATCGCCTCGACGACTCGCAGTCGGAGCTGATCCGCTACCGGCACGACCACACGTTCAGCCGGGACACGCGCGCCAACGTCGACATCAACTGGTCGAACCGGCGTTCCTTCCTGCGCCGCAACTCGTTCGACCCCGAGGAGATCCTCCAGCGGGCCTTCCGCTCGGCCGCCTCCTACTCGACCCGTTTCGATTGGGGCTCCCTGGTCGCCGGCGCCGACGCCGACTTCAGGCTGGACGTCAACCGGACCGACTTTCAGCTCCCGAACGTCCGGCTGTCCATCAATCAGCGGCCGCTTTGGGGCGCCCGGTCGATGACGGCCGGCGAGGGACCGTGGTACTCGGTCCTTCAGTACAACGCCAACTTCTCCCTTCTCGGGCGCCTGTCGCGATCCGCCGTGGACAGCCTCGGGAACCCCGTATCCTCGATTCCGGTCGACAGCCTGGGGAACGAGATCGAGCTCCCCCGGGAGACGATCATCAACGAGCAGGATGGCTCGGCCAACTTCACCCTGAGCGGGCCGCTCAACCTGTGGGGGGTGATCAAGGCCGCGCCTTCGGTCAGCTACCGCCTCAACATGACGAACGACGAGCTGGCCGAGGACGAGAAGCTGGGCGGTAGGGGCCAGCTCGGGTCGGGCCTTGGCCTGTCGAGCCGGTTCTTCCGGATCTTCGAAGCTTTCGGACCGTTTACAAGGGCCCGGCACGTGGTCGCCCCGAGCCTGAACTTCACCTACAACCCGGCGCCGAACCTGTTCGGCGCGGAGGACACCGAGGAGGCCCGGGAACAGTTCCGTGAGACCCTGACCGCCAACCTCTCCCTCTCACAGGACTTCGACGTCAAGCTTCCACGGCGTGACGACGGCGAGGAAGAACCCGAGGGCGAGGCAGCCACGCCCGCGGACACGACCGGCGAAGCCGCGCCCGCGGATACGACCGCCGGGCCGCTCGCCGAGGAGGAAGAGCAGCCCGAAGGGCAGACCATCAGCCTCCTCTCGATGGTCAACACCCTCTCGTACGATTTCATCGAGGCGAACGAGCCCGGGCAGCTCGGGATCAGCGACCTGAACACGCGGCTCACGACCGGGTTCGGTCGTGACTTCAGCGTTTCGACCTCGTTCCGCCACTCCCTGGTGGAGGAGGACGAGCTGGGGAACGAATCGCTGGACGTCTTCCTCGAGTCGATCACGACCGACTTCTCCATCCGCAAGGGCGGCTCGATCTCCTTCGGCCGTCAGGAGCGGCGGGTGGCCGACAGCGAGGACGTGTTCGCGGGGCGGGGCGGGCAGAACGAGGAGGAGGAGGCCAAGCTCGCGCTGGCGGCCGAGGAGGACCGGATCGAAGGGTTCGGCCCGTGGTCCCTGAGCCTCACCCACTCCTGGGGCCGCAGTCGGAGCGGCGAAGGCAACCGCCAGAGCCTCGGGATCGGGGCGGCGCTCCTGCCGAGCGCCCACTGGAGCCTGAACTACCGCACCAACTACGACATCACCGACGGCCGGCTCCAGGGGCAGACCCTGGCCCTCGTACGAAACCTCCACGACTGGCAGGCCAGCCTGTCGGTCAACCTCTTCCCGTCGGAGCCCCAGAACCGGGTCCTGATCGCCTTCTCGGTCTATCTGAGGGACGTGCCGGATCTGGAGGTGCCGTACCGGGTCCGCCGGGAATAGCTCCTGTCAGATGGCGGACGGCGCGGCGCACCGCTTACGTAGTATGTTCAAGGCTTCACGAATCCGCTCCGGGCGAACTCGCCCCGGAACCCGTTACCATCTACGGGAGGAACGAGACCATGCTGTGGACGATCATCGTCATCCTGCTCATCCTGTGGCTGCTCGGCGCCTTCGTGCGGCCCATGGGCGGGGGCTTCATCCACCTGTTGCTGGTCATCGTCCTGATCCTGGCGATACTCCAGCTGGTCTGATCCGGGGCGCCCGTACGGGCGGTCAGCCATTGACGATCTCGCCCCCGTTGGGGTGGAGGATCTGACCGGTCATGTACGAGGCGTCATGAGAGGCGAGGAAGACGTAGCACGGGGCGACCTCCGCGGGTTGCCCCGCTCGCTTCATGGGCGTATCCCCACCGAACTTCTCCACGTGCTGCGCGTCGAAACTGGCCGGAATCAGCGGCGTCCAGATGGGCCCAGGTGCCACTCCGTTCACCCGGATCCCCTGACCGGCGAGGTGTAGCGCCAGGGAGCGCGTGAAGGCCACGATCGCTCCCTTGGTAGCCGCGTAGTCGATCAGGGTCTCGTGGCCGCGGTAGGCGGTCACGGAGGCCGTATTGATGATCGAGCCGCCCTCGCCCAGATGGGGCAGGGCCGCCCTCGTCAAGTAGAACATGGCGAGGACGTTGGTGCGGAAGGTCTTCTCGACCTGATCGAGCGAAATCTCCGCGAAGTCCTCGGTCTCGTGCTGCTCGGCCGCGTTGTTGACCAGGATGTCGAGGCCCCCCAACTCCTCGACCGTTCGGTCGACGGCCTCCCGGCAGAACGCGGCATCGCCGACGTCGCCGGCCAGCGGCAGGCAGCGGCCGCCCTCCTCTTCGATCACCAGGCGGGTCTCCTCGGCGTCGCCGTGCTCGTCCAGGTAGACGATCGCCACCCGTGCCCCCTCCTTCGCGAAGGCGATCGCGACGGCGCGGCCGATCCCGCTGTCACCGCCCGTGATGAGCGCCCGGCGGCCGGCCAGCTTCGCGCTCGGGCGGCGGCTCTCGTCCTCCGCGTCGGGGCGGGGAACCATCTCGCTCTCGATCCCTGGCTGGCGGTCCTGCTCCTGCGGCGGAAACTGAGTGGTTGTCGCTTCCTCGCTCATGACGCTCCTTTGAAGACGGATGGGCCCGGCGCTCCCCACGCCGGGCCCATCGGGTCTGGAACCGGAATGGCGGGCTGCCTATTTCCGCTTCTCGCCCTTCCTGATGGGACCCGTGTCCTTGTCGGCCGGCCAGTCACGGCCCTGCTCCCCGGCGTCCTTCCCGCCGCGGCGCTGGCCCTCGCGATCCGGCTCCGGCTGACGTTTCGGCCGGTCGGGTCGATCGGGTTGGTCCTCTCTAGCCATGGTGCCTCCTTTGATGGGCGGGTCGGACGGCCCAGAGGGGCTCTCCGCCGCGCGTTGGCCGCGGCCCTGAAGATTCGCTGGCCTACTTGGCCGAGGCCGTTTCGTTGACGCCCTCGGTCAGCAGCCCACCCGTCGCGATCGCGCTCAGCTTCTCGTCGGCCTCGGCCTCCTCGTCCAGCGTCTCGTCCAGCAGATCGACCGCGTCCTCGAGATCGAGCTCTTCAGCCCACGCCTTGGCGGTGCCGTAGCCCGAGATCTCGTAATGCTCGATCCGCTGGGCGCCAGCGATGATGAGGGCGTCCCGCAGGATGCCGGCCGAGTGGTTCTTGATGGCTTCGTCCCCCTCTTCCAAAAGCCCCTCCATCCCCTTGCAGGACTTTCCGGTCGGGGGCTCGCCGAGATCCGAGAACAGCCGCTCGAGGCGCTCGACGTGGCCGTGG
>DASRVA010000159.1:0-49334 GCA_035687745.1 Gemmatimonadota bacterium | reverse complement strand
TCGCGGCGGTGCTTCGTCGGCGGGCAGCGCCGCGACCGGGGCGACGACCTCCTCGGGGGGTCCCTCCTCGGGGGGCCCCTCATCGAGCGTCCTGTCGAGCCCGGCGAAGTCCTCGGACGGCGGCAACTCCGCTTCCCCGGTCGGGCCGCCTTCCGAGAGCTTCCGTCCCTTCAGCCCCGCGGAGCGCTCCTCGGGCGTCGGCGCAGGCGGACGTTGCCATGCCTCCCCCAGGAGCCTCTTGAGCCGGTCGGCGTCCAGGCCGGCCAGCGGGTCGCCGGCCAGGCGGCGCGCCTGTCCGTCCTTCTCAGGCATCGCTGAAACGCTCCACGAGCTTCCGATAATCCTGGGCGCCGTGCGAGCGCGGCGCGTACTCGAAGACCGTCTGATGGTGGCCCGGCGCCTCGCTCAGCCGGACGTTGTCACGAATGGGCTCGGTCACCGCGCCGGCGAAGTGGCGCCGGAGCACCTTCAGGATCTCGCCGCTCTTCCGCGTGTTGCTGCGATAGAAGGTGGGGACCACCGCGGTGATCTGGATGTCGCGACCGTTCCACGAAGACATCCGGAGGATGTTCTCGACGATCTGCCGCACGCCCACCAGGGCCAGAAACTCCATCGAGATCGGGATGACCACCTCTTCGGCGAAGGCCAGCGCGCTCGTCGTGAGCATGCTCATCGACGGCGCGCAGTCGAGGATGATGTAGTCGTAGTCGGAGATCGCCGTCAGACGGTTGGCCAGGCTCCGCTCCCGCTCCTGGCCCCAGATCAACCGCTCCTCCGTCTCGGCGAGCCGCCAGTCGCTGGCGATGACATCCAGATTGTCACGGACCGCGACCCGCGCCTCGTCGGCGCTGACCTGCCCGGACATGAGCCCCGACATGCGCGTGTCTTCGGCCTCCAGGCCGAACCACGCCCCCACGTTCCCCTGCGGATCGAGCTCGACCAGCAACACCCGGTGATGGCGATCGGCCAGCCCGGCCGCCAGGTGGACGGCCGTCGTCGTCTTCCCGGTGCCTCCCTTGTGGTTGACGACCGCGATCCGGCGCATTTCGGGATTTCGGAAGAGCGTGATTTGTCCCGGCATCGTGAGGGAAGAGTGGAGTTTAAGTGGCCGACCCCGTTTCCTCAACCACCCACTTCAGGTAGGCCGAGGAGCCCCCCTCGACGGGAAGGGCCACGAGCTCGGGAAGGTCGTACGGGTGAAGCTCCTCCAGCCGCCGCCGGAGGGCTTCGAGACGCTCCCGCCGGGTCTTGACCAGGAGCAGGCACTCGGACGCGGTCTCGACCACCCCCTCCCAGCGATAGACGGAGGTCATGTCGGGGACGATGTTGACGCAGGCGGCCAGGCGCTCCTCGACGAGGGCGGAGGCGATTCGCCGGGCGGTCCCCTCGTCGGGGCACGTCGTGAGAGCGACGCAGACCGGGGACTCAGGCTCGCTCACCCGGCAGCCCCGCTCGCGGGCGGGGTGCCGCTCCGGTGGTGGTGCGCCATCCATAGCCCGGCCAGCGTCTTGGCGTCCCGGATCTCGCCCGTCACCATCCACTCGATGGCCCGCGTGAAAGGCACCCGCACGACCTGGATGTGCTCGTCGTCGTCGTATCGCGTTTCGCCATCCTCCAGACCCTCGGCGAGCCAGATCTCCATGATCTCGTCGCAGAAGCCGGGCGTCGTGAAGAACCGGGCCAGCTTCCGCCAGCTCCCGGCGCGGTGGCCGGTCTCCTCCTCGAGCTCCCGCTCGGCGCAGGCGCGGAAAGACTCCCCCGGCGACAGGGTCCCCGCCGGGATTTCCCAGATCGTCTCCTCGACGGGATAACGGAACTGCCGGAGGAGGGCCACCGTGTCGTCCTCGAACAGCGCCACGACGGCCGCCGCCCCCCGGTGGTGGACGACGTCGTAGACCGATTCCGTCTCCCGTCCGTCCGCGACCAGCCGGATCCGGTCCCGGCGCAGCTCCACCACGCGCCCCTGGAAGACGGTCTCCCTCGTCAGCCGCTCCCAGCGGACCGTCACCGGCGCCTTAAGACCACCGGGATCCCCGGACCGAGCCCCAGCCGGTCCGCCGCCGATCCCGCTCGGCACGCCACCTCGAGCCACCCGGCCGAGCCCACCAGCCCGCACAGCTCCCCCACCCCGACATCGCCGTAGGTCCGGACGACCGGCATCGTCTTCCCGCCCGCCTCGACGACGACCGGCCCGTGGGCGTGGTCGACCCACCGCTCGGGCAGGTTGGTGATGGCGTTGCCGAAGTGATCCACGTGGACGACCTCTCCCCGATAGGCATCCCGCTCCTCGACCGGCGCCGGGACCTCGAATCGGACCAGCCTCTGGATCCGCGGCCCGAAGACCGTCAAATCCGGCGAGCCCTCCGCGATCATCCGCGCCAGATGGGCGGCGACCGGGGCAAAGACGTCGCGGCCGTGAAACGTCACGCTCGGCTCGGCGCCTTCCCGCCACCAGCGGATGTCCGTGGTCTCGACGGCCACCGGATCGGCGTCGGTGAACGGCGGGCAGAAGAGCGTGAACAGGCCGCTGTCCGGACCGACCAGGTACTGCTCGTTCTCGGCCAGGACGGCGACCGGGAGCCGGGGCGTCCCCACGCCCGGATCGACCACCACGCAGTGCACGGTCCCGCGCGGGAAGTAGGGGACGGCCTGATAGAGGGCGAAGGCTGCCGAGCGAATGTCCTGCGGCGGGGTCTCGTGGGTGAGGTCGAAGACACGTGCGTCCGGCGCCAGGCTCGCGATCACGCCCTTCATGGCGCCCACGTACCCGTCCGCCGTGCCGAAGTCGGTCGTCAGCGTGATCACGCCCACGCGCGCCCTAGTCCCGCTTGCGCCGCCGGCTCGCTTCATCCAGGATCTTCTCCTCCTCCGGCGTCAGGCTGCCGAGCCCGTGCTCGGAGATCTTGTCGAGGATGCGGTCGATCTCCCCCTCCAGGCGGGGGTCATCCGGCTTCTGCCCTCCCCCGCCGTCGATCAGCTCCAGATGGCGTCGTCTCCAGCGCCGCAGGTAACGCTCGAGCGGCGACGCCCCCCGACCGTACCGCAGGTACAGGAAGCCGGCCAGCATGCCCCCGACGTGGGCGGCGCGGGCGATACCCCCACCCGGCTGGGAGAACAGGTACAGGATCTCGAGCGCCGCCAGGCCGGCGACCAGATACTTGGCCTTGATCGGCAGCAGAAACCAGATGTAGACGTACTGGTTCGGGAACAGCATGCCGAACGCCAGCAGCACGCCCAGCACTGCTCCCGAGGCGCCGATCACGACCGAGTCGTAGTTGAACACGAACGACAGCGCCGCCGCACCGAGCCCACAGAGCACGTAGTAGCGGGCGAACTCGCGGCGGCCCCACAGCCACTCGATCTCCGTCCCGAACATCCACAGGACGAACATGTTGAAGATCAGGTGGAAGAACCCGCCGTGGAGGAACATGTAGGTGATGACCTGCCACACCCAGCCGCGCTCGATGACCCACGCCGGCCTGAGGCCGAAGAGATCGATGAAGCGAAGCCCGGTGAGCTCGTAGAGCGTGCCCGAGAGCAGGAGCTGGAGCGCGAAAACGACCCCATTGGCGATGAGAAGCCACTTGACGGCGCTGGGGAGCGACCCGCCGGTGGGATCGTAGGTTCCGCGTCTCATCCGGCCTCGTGGGTGGGCCTCCCGGGATCATCGACCCGGAACTCGGTGCCGAGCTCCTCGGGCATGTCGTGGGGCCAGCGGGAGGCGAGGACGCGCTCGAAGCGCGGTCGATAGATGAGCTCGAACGCCTCTTCCTTGCCGGGAAAGAGGTCGAGCGCGGCGTCGCGGCAGCGCTCCACGAGATCGAGGGCCTCCAAGAGCGAGAGCTCGGGGTCCTGATACAGCCGGGCGAGCACCAGATCGACGAGCAGGCGCAGCCGCCTGAGCTTGCGGTTCTCGTCCTCCAGTGCCTCACGACTCGGCATACTTCGGATCTTACCCGCTCGCCAGATATTCGGTCACCAGCCTGACCCCGACCCCGGTCGCCCCGAACGGATGATAGGGCTTCGGCTTGTTCACCCACGCCGTGCCGGCGATATCGAGGTGCACCCAGGGGATCCCGCCCTGGACGAAGAACTTCAGGAAGGCCGCGGCGTTCGACGCGCCGCCCCAGGCGTCGCCGCTCGAGTTCTTGATGTCGGCCACCTCCGATTTCATCTTGTCGCTGAACTCCTGGGTCACCGGAAGCGGCCACGCTCGATCCCCGGTCCGCTTCCCGACCTCGACCAGCCGAGCGATCATGTCCTCGTCGCCGAACACGCCCGATGCCGCGTCGGCCAGCGCGACCACACAGGCGCCCGTCAAGGTCGCCAGGTCGATGATCTCGCGCGGGTCCTGCTCGGCCGCGTACGCCAGCGCGTCGGCCAGGATCAGCCGGCCTTCGGCGTCGGTGTTGATGATCTCGATCGTCTTGCCCGAGTAGGAACGCAGGATGTCGCCGGGACGGTAGGCGGTGCCGCTCGGCATGTTCTCGGCGGCGGGGATGATGCCGATCAGGTTCTTCCTGAGCTTGAGGAGCGCGGCCGCCTTCAAAATCCCGAGCACGGCGCAGCCGCCCATCTTGTCGTACTTCATGTCCTCCATGCGGGCCGACGGCTTGATCGAGATGCCGCCCGTGTCGAACGTGACGGCCTTCCCGACAATGGCGCTCGGGGGCGCCGTCTTCCCACCGCCCCGGTAGCGGAGCACGATGAGTCGCGGGCCGTTCGTCGACCCCAGGCCGACGCCGAGGATGGCACCCATCCCCTTCTCCTCCAGCGCCTCCCGGTCGAGCACCTCGCACTCGAGCTCGTGCTCGTCGGCCAGCTCCTGCGCACGCTCGCCCAGGCGCTCGGGGGTCATCTCGTTGGGGGGCGTGTTGCCGAGCTGGCGCGTGTAGTTGACGGCCCGGGCCAGCTTCTCTCCCCGATCGAGCCCGCGCCGGATCGCGGGCAGCTTCCTGCCGTCGGCATCGACGACGGTCAGCCCCGCCAGCTCCTTCTTCTCGCGCGGCTCGGTCTTCCCCGGCTCCTCCTCTTCGGAGACCGTCTTGTATCGATCATCCTTGAACCCCGCCATGAGGGCGGCCTCGGCGATGGCCTGGGCGATCGCCCGCGTGTCGGCTCCGTCGGAGAGCCCCGCGCCTCCGTGGAGGACGGTGTGGAAACGCGTGATGCCATGCTGGAGAAGGCGCTGGGTGGCGCTTCCCATCGCCCGCCTGATCGCCTCGAGGTCGCACGCCTCCTTCTTGCCCAGCCCGACCACGACCACCCGTCGCGCCGGAAGCCGGCCGCCCGTGTGGACGATCGTGGTCTCGCCGGGCTTCCCCGTGATCTCACCGTCGGCGATCAGGTCGCCGATCTGGCCGTCCAGCGCCCGGTCGACCGCGCCCGTGGCGCCGCCCGGCTTCGTGATCCCCTGGTAGAGGTTCACCAGCAGCGCCGGGGTCTCGATCGTGGTGACGTCACCCTTGACGGCCTTCAACTGCATCGACTCCTCCTGGTCTCCCTGCGTTGTCCTAGGACGTCACTTCCCCTCCGTGGAGCTCTCCCCGCCTCCCTGACGCGCCACCGCCATGGCTCCTTGCCGGAACGCGTCGAGGAAGTCGATCGGCACGGGAAAGATCGTCGTCGAGTTGTTCTCGGTCGCAACCTCGACCAGGGTCTGCAGGTAGCGGAGCTGAAGCGCCTGCGGGTGACGGCCTATGATGGCGGCGGCCTCGGCGATCCGCTCAGCGGCCTGGAACTCACCCTCGGCGGTGATGATCTTGGCGCGCCGCTCGCGCTCGGCTTCGGCCTGGCGGGCTATGGCGCGCTGCATCTCCTGCGGCAGATCCACGTGCTTGACCTCGACCCGCGAGACCTTGATGCCCCAGGGGTCCGTGGCCTCGTCGAGGATGCCCTGGAGCCGCGCATTGACCTCATCCCGCTGGGCCAGGAGCTCGTCCAGCTCGACCTCGCCGATCACCGAGCGCAGCGTCGTCTGCGCGAGCTGGCTCGTGGCCACGAAGTAATCCTCGACCTCGATGACCGACCGGTCGGGATCGAAGACGCGGAAGAAGACGACCGCGTTCACCTTGACCGAAACGTTGTCGCGGGTGATCACGTCCTGGGGTGGCACGTCGTGAGTGACAACCCGGAGATCCACCTTCTGCATCCGGTCGATGATCGGCCAGAGCAGGATGAGGCCGGGCCCCTTGGCCCCGCCCGCTCGGAGACGGCCCAGGCGGAAGATCACCCCGCGCTCGTACTCCTTGAGGATCCGGATCGCGTTCGTGAGGATGAACAGGAAGAAGACGACGACGACGGCGAGTACGCTGATGCCTTCCATCACGACCTCCGGGCTGGGGTCTCGATTCGACGGTCCTCGAGCCCGATCTGGGCGGCCACCTCGGGCCATGCCTCGAGCGAGTCCAGGAGGAAGTCGGGGTCCGACGCCGCGAGGGTATCGCGCCCGGGCGGTCCGGTCGCCACGGCGACCGAGATCGCGCCCGCCGCCCGCGCGCACCGGACGTCGGCCGGGGTGTCGCCGACGACCACGACCTCCTCGCCGACGAACGAGCGCCCCGTCAGCTCACGGGCGCGCTCGACAGCGATCGGGGGGAGCCGGTCACGCTCGCGGTCGTCCGATCCGAACGCACCCACGCGGAAGCGGTCCCAGAGCCCGAAGTGGTTGAGCTTCAGGCGGGCCCCGGTCTCGACGTTGCCGGTGACGAGGCCCAGGACGACCCGCGGGTCCTCCGCCAGCCGGGACACCAGCTCACTCACCCCGGGGAGGAGCCGGTGGCCGGTCTCCGTCTCGAGCTCGACCGCCAGGCCCGCCACGTAGCTCTCGAACACGGCCGCGATCCGCTCGGCGATGTGATTGTCCCCGAACCCCGCCGCGGTCATCAGGTCGTAGACGATCTGGGGGTCGGTCTTCCCCGAAAAGTCGTCGGTCGCGGCCGCGCCCTCGGTACCGAAGAACTCGGTCAGAGCGCGCCGAAACGCACGCCGCGGAGCGCCGCCCGCCGTGAGCAGCGTACCGTCGATGTCGAAGAGGATCAGGCGCTCCGCGGCGGGCACGAGCCGAACATACGCGGCGGCCCGAGGGGGTACAAGCGAACCGGAGCCCGGTTTTCAGGCGACCGACCCTTCCTCCCGCAGATACCACCGGAAGAAGAGCGCCGCGATCCCCGTCCACAGGACGACCGCCCCGCCGAGCTTCATGAGAAGCCCGGCCAGCTGCTGGTCCTGCCGCTTGGAGATCCCGGGGATGGGCGGCGCAAGCTCGTAGGTCGCGTAGACCGGCAGCGAGGTGAACGTGAGATAAAGGAACGGGATCGTCGTCGTGATCGTGACCGCGATCAGGTATCCCATCTTGAGCGGGTAGCCGAACCCCGGTCGGTCGGGGAACGGCGCCACGACCGGCCACCAGAGGAGGATCCCACCCGCGAGCCAAAGCATGTCGATCAGGAAGGACCCGGCCTGGCTCGCCATCAGCCCGTCCACGACGAGCGGCCAGTGGGTGAAGAGGACGACCAGGTTGAAGGCGAGGAAGGCGGCGACCGGGTGGGTCAGGCGGAGGATCTTCGGGGAGCGCGCGCGCACCGCCAGGCGCTCCCACACCTCGTCGGGGATCCCGAGGAGCCCCAGCGCCGGAGCGATCAGCGCGACCAGGAGGAACTGGAGCATGTGGAGGCTCGCCAGGTAGCCCGCCGCGAGGGCGCCGATCGGCCAGTCGAGGCCAAGCCAGAGAGCGGCCAGGGCGGCGGCGAACGAGGCCGTCCTCCAGGAGCGGCCGGGCGGCCACTCCCCGGTCGCCCGGCGGGTCCAGCGGACGTACAGGAAGGCGAGCACGAGGACCAGGACCCAGACCCCCACGTAGGGACGCCACGTCCAGGACCACGGGATCCCCTGGGCCGAGCACCAGAACTGCACGGGTCAGAGGGTTTCCGGGGTCGTCCCGGCGATCAGGAGCGGCAGGTCGTGCGCCCAGTCGGCCTGACGCGTGCCGAAGGGATAGACGACGCGCGCCGGGCCATCGGGGGAGAATGCGACCACCTGGGCCGCGTGCCCGACCGCGTACGACCCGTCGGCGGCCACCGGCTCGAGGACGCTCGGGGGGAGGCCCAGCGAGCGCTGGATCGAGTCGACCTCGGCCCGGCTTCCCCGCAGGCCGACGAACGCCGGATCGAACCGCTCGAGCCAGGATCGGATCCGCTCCGGCGTGTCCCGCTCGGGGTCGGTCGAGACGAACACGACCAGGACCTCGCGGCGCCGCTCGACGCCGAGGTCCTTCAGGACCGCCGCGATGTTCCCCAAGTGGATCGGACAAACGTCCGGGCAGTGGGTGTAGCCGAAGAAGAGGAGCGCGGTCTTGCCGCGGGTCTCCTCGAGGAAGTCGTACGGCTCGCCGGCCGTGTCGAGGAGCGTGAAGTCCGGGCGGGGGACCCCCTCGGCGAGAACCCGACCCCGGAAGGCCGGAGCCGGCTGCGATTCCCGGCCGCCCGCATTCGGCGCCTCCCCGCAACCCGGCAGGGAAAGGGCAACCAGTAGCAGCGGAAGAAAGCGGGTCGAGCGAGGGGTCGTCACGCCATCGAACCTAGCCGGAACGGGGCCTCCCGCCCGTCGCGATCGCCGGGTACGTTACGGCCCGTCCACGCGTCCCCGAGACCCCGTCCTGGAGGCTCCCATGGCCACCCCCTCCGCCGGCGACCCGGCCCCCGACTTCGAGCTGCCGTCGACCGGCGGCGACCCGGTCCGGCTGTCCGACCTTAAGGGCCGCCCGGTCGTCCTCTTCTTCTATCCCAAGGACATGACTTCGGGCTGTACGACCGAGGCGTGCGCCTTCCAGGCCTCGCTTCCCGACTTCTCAAAGGTCGACGCCGAGATCTTCGGGATCTCCCGGGACTCGCTGGAGAGCCACGCGAAGTTCCGGGAGAAGGAAGGTCTCACCTTCGATCTTCTCTCGGACGTGGACGGCGACGTCACCGAGCGGTACGGCGTCTGGAAGGAGAAGAAGATGTACGGGAAGAACCACATGGGGATCGAGCGGACGACGTTCGTGATCGGGCCCGACGGGCGGATCGCGCGGGTCTTCCCCAAGGTCAAGGTGGAGGGGCACGCGGACGAGGTGCTGGAGGCGGTCCGGGAGCTCTAGCGGCATCGCCCGTTGACAGGGACGGAGGGGCCGGATACGCTGGAAGACGTAGGTCCCTTCCGCGGGGTCACCGCTTCGCGCGTCGCCCTGCCACCCCCGTCCCGGAGGCGCGTATGTCCAGGCACGTCCTGCTCGCTGCATGGGTGCTCCTCTTCCCGGTCATGGGCTGCGGAGGCGAGCCCGACGACACCGAGGACCTGGTGCCCGACACCACGGAGGCCGAGCCGACCGGGTGGGCGGACTCGGTGAGCCAGTGGATCCACGCCGGCGAGACGGCCGCCGTCACCAACGGAGAGGCCTGCCTCTACGTCACTTCCCAGGCGGTGAACCCGGGCCTCCTCGGCGACTCGATCCGGGTCGCGATCGCGCCCGCTCCCGCGGAGATCGATACGCTGCCGCCCATGGAGGAACTGCCCCTCGCCTTCCAGAACGCCGCGGGGGAGGGCCGGAAGGTCTTTCCGCCCTTGTACCGGTTCTACGCCTACGACGCGGAGGAGCAGTTGTTCACGGAGTTCTCGCCCACGGGCGAGGCCGTGGTCGTGGTCGCCATGTGCGTGATCGGCCGGCCCGGGGATGAGGAAGCCCTCGAGCGGGCGCTCCTCGCCCGACCCGACCCCACCAACCCCGGGGCGCTTCAGTACCTCGAGCACGAGGATCCGCCCGCCGAGTGCAAGCTCACGTGCATGTCCCCGGAGGGCCAGGAGGCGGCGCGGCAGGCGGCCCGCCCCCTCGAGCGATGGCTGACCGGAACCCCGCTGACCCCCACACCGGCCTTCGCCGTCCAGTGCACGGACTGCTTCAAAAAGGGGATCGGTGGAGGCAGTGGGGGCAACAGCCCGTTCGCGGCGGTCGATACGGTCGTGGGCGGCGATTCGCCCGAGCAGCAGGTGGATTGAGCCGGGTCGGTTGAGCTCCTAAGGCTCCGGGCCCCGGCTGTCCTCGGCGACCAGCGCCTGGAAGTCGGGGCGATCGCGGAGATCCTCGAACCACCACGTGTTCGCCACCTCGCGCCGCTGACCTGGGCTCGCGGCGAGGTAGGATCCGAGGAGGCCCACGACCTCGTCCTCCTGTCCCGCGAGGACGCGCACGAACGCTTCGGTGTACAGGACGGACCGGCCGGGATCGATGGTTTCATCGGCGCGGGCCCGGACGGCGACCGCGATCGCGCTGTCGGCCAGCCCGGCCCGGGCCAGCACGGCCGCCAGTGCGGTCTCGTTCCACTTCCGGCGGAACACCTCTTGGGGCGGCGCCAGGCGGTTGTACTCGTCCAGCAGCGACCACGCTCGATCCGCGTCAGCCGGCACGCCCGGCAGGGTCATGAGCCAGAGCTGGCACTGGACGAAATGTGAATCCTCCGGAAACCGACGGATCCCCTCCCGGCACCACCGCTCGGCCTCGGCGGGCTGGTTGAGATCGTACGAGTGGGCGAATAGCCGCCACAGGATGTCGTCCGCCTCCTCCAGATAGGCGTCCGCCTGGTAGGCGCGCTCGGCCGCCAGCTTGGCTGCCTGAGTCTCTCCTCGCGCGGCCAGGGGAATGCTGAGGGTGCGCCATGCCCCCGCCTGCTCCGGGTTCGCCTCGATGGCAGCCCGCAAGTCCTCCTCCGCGGCGAGGAGCTGCGAATCGGCGTATCTCGGATCCTGGGCGGGAGCGAAGAGCGCGCTCTTCAGGTGGAACCTGCCTCGGAGCTCGAGAGCGTCGGGGTCCCGGGGGCTCACGCGCAAGGCGGCCTCCGCGTGCCGGAAGCCGGTCTCGAGCCACCGGAGAAACTCGCCGCCGGGGTCGCTGGACTCGAACCATTCCAGGCGGTCGTGGGCGAGCCAGCCTCGTTGGAGCAGCGGCTCGACCCACGTCGTGTCGGCGGCCTGGGCCTCGGCCATCAGCGAATCGGCCCGGTCGTACATCCGGCCGGCTTCCTCGAGATTCCCGATCTCGACGAGCGGCGTCGCCTGCTCGCGAAGCTCGGCGGCCCGCTGGACGAGCTCCCACGCCGCGACGCTTTCGGTGCCGGCGCGCATCTCGGCCAGCCGGATCTCCTCTCCAAGTTCTCTCCTCAGGAGGTTCGAGACCTGCTCAGCCAGGTCGTCCTGCAGGTCGAAGAGCTCGCCCCGGGGGCGCTCGACGGTGGCCGCGGCGAGCACCGTGCCGCTCTGCCCGTCCACGAGCTCGACGTTCACCCGCAGCCGGCCTGCAGATTCCGAGACGCTCCCCTGGACAAGGGTGCCGGCGTTGAGCGCACGGGCCATGCTGTCCGCGTGGACGCTCGCGTGCCGGAACGGCCTGACGCCGTTCCGCGAGACGACCTCGAGGTCCCGGACTCCGGACAGCTCGCGGATCAGCGCCTCGGTGAGCCCGTCAGCCAGGTAGCCGAGGTTTCTTCCCGGGCTGCTGTCTTCGAAGTACAGCACCGCCACCCGGTTGGCCGGCAGACCAGGCAGCTCCCCCATCCCGGGTGGGCTGACGAGCGAGATCCCGCCCGCGAGCGCGACCGCGGCCAGGGCCAGTCCCGCGAAGGCGACCCGCGCCCGGGCCACGGCGCCGGGCTCCTCGAACACCCGACCGTAGCGACGGAGGCCACCGCGGCCGATCTCGAACGTCCAGGCGAGCAGGCCGACCGCCGGAATCGCCAGGACCGCCGCCAGCGCCAGGCCGGGGAGCACCCACTCCGGGCCCCCGAGTCGACCCAGCAGGAGCGCCGCCGCAACCAAGCCGAGGGCGACCGCGACGACGTAGGTCGCCACCGTCGTATAGACCCTCCGACGAACCAGCTCCCGATGGAGCTCGCGCCACGGCCCAGAGGCGGCGGGCGGGAGCGCGGCCGCCGCGGCATCCGGGCTCTCCACCACGGAGAACAGGGACACCGGCTCTTCCGAATCGGGGATCGTCCGCTCGCCCTGGGGGATGAAGCGGAACTCGGGACGATGATGGAGCTGCCGCTGGACATCCTCGCTCACCAGGATCTCGCCGGGGCCCGACAGGGCCTCGAGGCGGGCGGCCAGATTCAGGCCCTCGCCATACAGGTCGCCATCGGGACCGGTGGCGATCTCACCCACGTGGAGGCCGACGTGGAGATGGGGCGGGGGGAGCTGAGCGGCCTTCGCCCGCGCCCGGAAGGTCGGCTCCAGGGCGCAGGCCGCACGGACGGCGGCTTCGGTGCTGGGGAACTCGGCCAGCGCTCCGTCGCCGGTGAACTTGACGAGGCGACCTTCGTGCCGATGCACAATGTCGCGACAGGTGCGCTGGAACACCCCGACCAGCTGGAGGGCTTCGTTCTCGTTGCGGGACGAGAGCCGGCCGTAGCCGACGATGTCGGCGAACCAGACCGCCGCGAGCCTGTGCGGCAGGGCCCTCATCGACTTGTCCTCTCCAGGGGGCCTGGCTCCCGTCGAAGCAGTATACGCACCGCGATCCCGGGAGCAAAGAGACGTCTCCTCAGCGGATCGCCCAAAGCGAAACGGGCCCCCTTCCCGGTCGGAAGAGGGCCCGCTCCTCGTGCGGCCGACCGGAGCCCGGGTCTACGCCCCGAACGACTCCCCGCAGCCGCAGGTCGACTTGGCGTTCGGGTTGCCGATCTTGAAGCCAGCCCCGTTCAGCCCGTCGACGAAGTCGATGTTCGCGCCCATGAGATAGGGCGCGCTGAACTTGTCGACCAGAAAGTCCACGCCGTCGATCGACTGCACCGTGTCGCCGTCCTTGTGGTCGTCGAAGCCGAGCGCGTAAGAGAACCCGTGACAGCCGCCCCCGACGACGCGGACGCGAAGCCCCTTGTCCTCGAGCCCTTCCTTGACCTGGAGCTCGCGGATCTTGGTGGTCGCCGTCGTGGTCGCGCTGACGATCTCTTCCTGGCTCGCCGCGGCGTCGGTCATGATCGCATCAGACATCTACTTCCTCCATGATTAAGCCTGGGGTCGCTCGCGCGAGGCACGATTGACCACTTCAAACGGTAAGGGAAATTCGAGGGATCGTCAACCGTACCCGTCCACAGACCATCCCCAGCGAGCGCACACGGTTATCCCCCTCGTGGACCCTGTTTTCCCCAGGAAATCCACCAGATATGGGGCTCTTCGGGGGTATCACCACCACATATTGTGGCCCGACCCTTGACACGGGATTCGGGCTGGTTTACACTGGGAATCGCCTCGTCCCGAAACACTGAATTCGAGCGAGCGGATCGTTTCGGTGCCATCCGCCTGGGTCCGCCCGAATCACCTCGGACTCACGAGAGTTCCCTCGGACGCGGCGAGCCCCGCTCGCGGCGACAGGAAGGAATTTGCCATGGCCGGAAGCTCCTCCGACCGCTACCTGACCTTCCTGACCGAACCCGACGCCGCCGAGATCCTCGAGCGCTCCAAGAAGACCGCGACCTACTACCCCGACGCCCTCGCCGCCGACGTTCTCGAGAGCAAATACCTCGCTCCCGGTGAAGAGGGTCCGCTCCAGCTCTGGGAGCGGGTGGCGCGGGCGCTGGCGTCGGTGGAGGAAGACCGGGAGTACTGGTTCGAGGAGTTCTTCGGGATCCTGTTCGACTTCAAGTTCGTTCCGGGCGGTCGCGTCATGCACGGGGCCGGTCGGGACGAGGCGCGCCGGAAGCCCACGCTGTCGAACTGCTACGTGATCCCGATCACCGAGGACAGCCTCGAGGGGATCTATCGGTGCCTCTACGAAAGCGCGATGGTGTACCGGACGGGCGGGGGGGTCGGGACCGACCTCTCGATCCTCCGGCCCAGGGGCGCGGCGGTCAACGCGACCGTGCAAGGCTCGCCCGGCTCTACCTCCTTCATGAACCTCCTCAGCGAGAGCACCAACACGGTGAGCCAGGCCGGCCGGCGGGGGGCGCTCATGCTCACGATGCGGGTCGACCATCCCGACATCGAGGACTTCATCACGATCAAGAACGACCGGAGCCGCCGCAAGGTCCAGTACGCCAACATCTCGTGCCTCATCACCCACGAGTTCATGCGCGCGGTCGAGGACGATGCCGACTTCGACCTGCGGTGGGGCGGGCAGGTCTTCAAGACCGTGCGGGCGCGCGACCTGTGGCGGAAGATCATCGAGAACGCGCACGCCTCGGCCGAGCCTGGGATCATCTTCTGGGACACGATGCGCGAGTACCACAATGTGGAGTACGCGCATCCGATCGAATCGACGAACCCGTGCTTGACGGGGGATACGCTGGTCTATACGGCGGATGGACTGTACCCGATCGCTGAGCTGACGAAAGTGGGAGTGGCACGGACTGTGGCTCTCGACACCCGGCTGGGCGCTGGGGAGTGGGGTCCGGCCTCAGTACCCTTCGTGACAGGCCACAAGCCGGTGTTTCGACTCAGAACCCGTGAAGGATTCGAGATCCGCATCACCGCCGATCAAAAGATGATGACGGACCGTGGTTGGGTCGAAGCTAAGAGCCTGGAACCCGGCGACAGAATCCATGTCATGAATCACAAGGGTGGTTTCGGATCGGAAGGGACCAGGGCCGAGGGTCGTCTACTCGGGTGGCTGATTGCCGATGGTCATATCACGAGAGATGCGAACCGGAGAGCCGTGCTTGGTTTCTGGGGTGATGATCGCGAGCTGGCTTCCGAATTCGCGCTGGATGTAAACGAGGCGCTGGGACAAGATGCGGAGACCGCACATTACCCGGTTGGCGTAGTCGAGGTGGCAAGCCGAAACCTCGCTACTGTCAGCTCCACACGTCTCCGAAAGCTGTTCGAGGAAAAGTACGGCGTTACCGCAGAGAGCAAAACAGAGCGTGTGCCATTGGCGGCTTTCCGCGCGTCAGAGGATTTTCAGCGCGGTTTCCTGCAAAGCCTTTTCACCGCCGATGGCACGATCGCCGGCCATCCACACACTGGCGTGTCAGTCCGTCTGACCTCGATCTCGATGTCGCTTCTCCAGGACGTTCAGCGAATGCTCCTGAATTTCGGGATCTTCTCGCGGATTTATACCGAGCGTCATCCAGAGCGCACAAAGACCATCAAGGGTCGCACTTATAGATGCCAGGCTGTCCACGAGATCATTATCGGCCGACCCAATATTGGGCGTTTTCAGGCGGAGATCGGCTTTCTCACTGAGTCCAAGAGACAAAGGCTGCTCGACAGACTTGGCGAGTACAGAGAGGGGCCGATTCGGCGGACGAGATTTGTAGCTCGTTTCCTGTCACTTGAGCCCGATGGCGAGGAAACGGTCTACGATCTGACTGAGTACGTCACGCAGACTTACATCGCAAATGGTTTCGTCGTTTATGACTGCGGCGAACAAGCATTGGCTGCCTACACCGCCTGCAACCTCGGCAACATCAATCTTGCTCGCTTCGTCGATGACAGCGGCGACTTCGACTTCGACGAGCTGGCCGAGGTCACGCGGACGGCGACCCGGTTCCTGGACGACGTCATCGACTACAACATGGAGAGCCACGCGCTCCCCAAGATCCGGGAGGCGGTGGCCGCCGACCGGCGCGTCGGCCTGGGGATCACGGGCCTCGCCGACGCCCTGGTCAGGATGCGGGTCAAGTACGACACCGACCAGGCGCTCGAGGTCGTCGACCGGATGATGGAGACGATCTGCCGGGCGGCCTACCAGACGTCGATCGACCTGGCCAGGGAGAAGGGTCCGTTCCCCCTCTACGACTGGGAGGGGATTTCGCAATCCAAGTTCATCCAGGCGCTGCCGGAGGATCTCCGTGAGCAGATCCGCCAGTTCGGTCTGCGCAACTCGACCGTGATCACGGCGCCGCCCGTCGGCACCGGCTCGATCGTGGCCCAGTCCTCGAGCGGGATCGAGCCCATCTTCTGCACCTCCTACAAGCGGCGGGTCAAGCAGGAGGACGGCGAGACCTTCACCGAGTACAAGGTCTATCACCCGCTGATCCAGGAGCTCTTCGGGGACGACGAGAGGCTGCCCGAGTACGTCGTCACCTCCCACGACATCGACCCGTACTTCCGGGTCCGCATGCAGGGGACGATCCAGCGCTGGGTCGACTCGTCGATCTCCTCGACCGTGAACCTGCCGACCGACGTCTCGCTCGAGACGGTAGCCGACATCTACATGACCGCCTACAAGGCGGGCCTGAAGGGGATCACCGTCTATCGCGAAGGAAGCCGCGAGGGGATCCTCGTGACCGACAAGGGCGCTGCCGACAAGGGCGCCACCGACGAGGGGGCGCCGCCCGAGGCGGAGGCCCAGCCGACGCCGAAGGACCAGGCCGCGGTCGCCCCCCGTTTGAAGCCGCGGCCCCGGCCGGCGATCACGAGCGGCGTGACCGAGCGGATCCGGACCGGCGAGGGGAACCTCTACATCACGATCAACGAGGACGAGGAAGGGCTCTCGGAGGTGTTCGCCTCCCTCGGCAAGGCGGGCGGGAGCGCCGCCGCGCAGTCCGAGGCCATGTGCCGGCTGATCTCGCTGTGCCTGCGCTCGGGGCTCGACCCGGCGACGATCGTCAAGCAGCTCAAGGGGATCGGCGGGCCGAACCCGGTCTGGGACAACGGCGAGCTGATCCTCTCGGCGCCCGACGCGATCGGCCGGGCGCTGGAGCGCTTTCTGGAGCGCAGCGGGCGATCGCCGGTCGACGAGCGCCGGGGGACCGCGACCGCCGAGGTCGTGACCCGCGCCGCCGCGCGAACCCAGACCTTCGAGGGGCCCGGCGCCATGCCGGCCCGGCCCATGTCGTCCTGCCCGGACTGCGGAAGTCCGGTGGCGCACGAGAACGCGTGCCTCGTCTGCAAGCACTGCGGGTGGAGCCGCTGCTGACGAGCTGAGGGCGTCCGGACTAGGGCGGACGTGTCGGAACAGCGAGGGCGATTTGGATGGGGTCGCCCTCCTCGAGCGGGGCCGAGCGGAGAAGTCGACCGGTTCGGCCTCGCTCTCTTTTTTGCGCCCCCGGACGGGTTCGCGACGCCGGCTGAACCGCTTGCCCGAGCCGGTTTTGAGCCCAACGGCACGGGAATTGCGCTTTAAGGAAGTAGGAGAAAGGTGGTCCCCCGGATGAACCGCAGTCCGAGCGTCGGCCAGGAGGCCGATCGTACACGCATGAACCAGGAGCTCAAGCACACACGCTGGAGCCGTTTCTCGATCCGTCTCCACGTGCCGTCCGGAATGGGAGTGTTCCTGCTCGCCGCGAGCGACGGCGACGATCCCCAGCCGGTGCTCCTGGTGGGCAGCGCCAAGAACCTGCGCCAGAAGCTGCTTCAGCTCTTCGAGCTCGAGGAGCTCAGGAACCTGAGCGCGCAGGCCGTCCACTGGGTCTCCGGGCTGACCATGGAGCAGGCCCGTCTCGCCGAGCGGCAGCTCATCCGCCGCTACGACCCGCCACTCAACATCTCGGACCGCTCCCGCTACATGGACATCCTGGCGGGCTAGCCTCCGCCGCGGGCCCCACGCGGGCCACGATTCTCCCGACCTCCCCGCTTCGCGACCGCGTCTCGACCCCGTCGCATTCTTCCGCTAAGGTAGACGCCCCGTGGACGTCAACCTCGCCGTCTGCTGCGACGCGGCCAACGTGAGCCGGGAGGGGAAGCTGAACCTCCTCGGCATCTTCAATTCGATCCACGCCGCGACCTTTCCGTGCACGCACCCGCACCTCTGCCTGGTGCTGCGGGTCGAGGCGGGGCTGGGCGAGGAGGGCGCGCATCCGATCGAGATCAAGCTCGCCGACGAGGACGGCCAGGAGATCTTCAAGGTGTCGGGCCAGCTCGCGCTCCAGGGCGCGCGCCCGGGGCGGCCGATGACGGCACAGACGGTCATGGACATCAACCACTTCCAGATCCCGCGGCCGGGCACGTACTCGTTCGAGATCTTCATCGACAACCGGCACCAGCGCTCGGTCGCCTTGCACGTCGTCGAGGCCGAGCCGAAGACGTAGCGCGCTTGCCCCGGGTGTGGGCGTCCTCTAGGCTTAGGCCGCCATGGGTTTCCCCCGAAAGCTCGCCGGAGCCGCGCTGGCGGCCGGGGCCGCGGCGATCGCGCTTCCCCGCCTCCTGACGAGACGGCCCCCGGACCTGCCACGTCCGGCGGCCGGCGTCCCCGAGACGTATCCCTGGCGACACGCCGATCTCTTCAGGGCGGTCCGCGGGCAGGGACCCGCCGCGCTTCTTCTCCACGACCTCTACACGGGGGCCTCCGGGGCCGAGATGGAGGCCCTCGCGGAGCTCCTCTCCAACCGCCTCGAGGTCCACGTGGCCGACCTCCCCGGCTTCGGCCGCTCCGGCCGGCCCGCGATGCGGTACGCGCCGGACCTCTTCTTCGACGCCATCGTGGAGCTGGTCCGTCACGCGGTCGACCGCCCGACCCTGCTCGTCGCGAGCGGCCTGACGGGCGCCTTCGCCGCGGAGGCCGCGCTCCGGCTCGGGAACACCGTCACCGGCCTGGTCCTCCTGGGCCCGCCCGAGCCCGATCAGGAAGGGTTCCTCCGGCCGCCGATATGGGGCGGGGCCGCGTACCAGATCCTGCGCTCGCCTCTGGGTCAGGCCTACCACTGGTGGCACGCGAGCCTGCCGGTGCAGCGCCGGGCGCTCGAGCTCGACCTCGCCACCTCGACCCTCGATCTCGAGGAGCGCGCGCGATCGCGCTCCCGCTCCGCCCGTCAGCCGGGAGGCGCGTGGCCGCTCTGGTCGCTGTGGACCGGCGACCTGGTATGGGACCCGCGTCCCGCCCTGGCCCGGCTGGGCGCTCCGGCGCTCGTCCTCTGGGGCGCCGAGACCAAGGGCGACCCCGCGGCCCCCGAGGCGTACCGCGCGGTCCGACCCGACCTCGCCCAGGAGGTCGTTCCGGGAACCGCCCGCTGGCCCCACGTCGACGCCCCGGAGGCCGCCGCCAGGGCCCTCCTCCAATGGTGGGACCGGCAGGCCGCTCCCGCACCGGCGTCCCGGGATCCTGAGAGCGGAACCGAGTGAGCCGCGGCGCGGCCGGGGCGGTGTGGCTGGCCGCCGCCGTCCTTCTGACGGTCCCTGGCCTCGTCCATCTGGCCACCGGCTTCGAGGCGTCGCCCCCGACCCTGGCGCTCATCTACGGTGCGGGCATCCTCGGCGCCGCATTCCTCCTCTCGTGGGCCGCCGAGATCGCCCAGCTCGAGGTCAGCCAGGCGCTGGCGCTCGCGATCCTGGCGCTGATCGCGATCCTGCCCGAGTACGCGGTCGACCTCTACTTCGCGTGGCGGGCGGCCGACGATCCCATCTACGGCCACTACGCCGCGGCCAACATGACGGGGGCCAACCGGCTCCTGGTCGGTCTCGGCTGGCCGGTCATCGTCTGGCTCTACTGGGCCCGGTGGCGGCACAGGAAGGTGCGGCTGGCTCCCGCCGACATGATCGCCGTGCGCTTTCTCGGCGTGGCGACCATCTACGCGTTCATGATCGCGGCGGTGGGCGAGTTCTGGTGGCTGGACATGGTGGTGCTGGTCGGGCTCTTCATCTGGTACCTGGTCAAGACCGGCGCCCTGGGAGCGGTGGAGCCCGAGCTCGTGGGTCCGGCGCTCCTCCTGAGCCAGTTGTCGCGCAGCAAGAGGATCTTCTGCAACATCCTCCTGTTCGTGTTCTCGGGGGTCGTGATCTTCATCGCCGCCGAGCCGTTCGCGGAATCCCTCATCGATACCGGGGCCCACTTCGGGATCGACGAGTTCCTGCTGGTCCAGTGGATCGCGCCGCTCGCCTCGGAGGCGCCCGAGTTCATCATTGCCGCCATGTGGACGATGCGCCGGCACGCGACGATGGCGATGTCCGCACTGATCTCCTCGAAGGTGAACCAGTGGACGCTGCTGATCGGGACGATCTCGCTGGTGTACTCGATCTCGGCGGGGGCGATCCGGCCGCTCGTGCTCGACGCCCAGCAACGCCACGAGATCTTCCTGACCGCGGCGCAGTCCCTGTTCGCGGTCGTCATCCTTTCGGATCGGGAGCTGTCGTGGTGGCAGGCGGGGCTCCTCTTCCTCCCCTTCGCGGTCCAGCTCATGGTTCCCGGCTGGCGGATCGAGGTGGCGGTCGTCTATCTGGTGATGACGGTGATCTGGGGGTTCCACTACCGGCGGTACCTGGCCGCGCTGCTCCCCGGGCGGCCGTGGCCTGGCGAGAGCTGAGGACCCAGGTCAGATCGTCAGCGCCTCTTCGGCCTCCTCGGGCTCGATCACGGTGTCGAGCTCGACGCCTTCCGAGCGCGCCACGTACGCCGCTGCCGCCACGTCGCCCGTGACGTTGACGGTCGTGCGGCACATGTCGAGCAGGCGGTCGACGCCCAGGATGACGCCGATCCCCTCTCCCGGGACGCCCACCGACTGGAGCACCAGCACGATGAGCGGCAATGAGCCCCCCGGCACGCCGGCCGTGCCGACGCCGGCCAGGATCGACATCAGCACGACCTGAATCTGCTCGGGCACGCCGAGCGACACCCCGAAGAACTGGGCCAGGAAGAGCACCGTCACCCCCTCGAAGAGCGCGGTGCCGTTCTGGTTCCCGGTCGATCCCAGGGTCAGCACGAAGCCCGAGATTTCGCGCGGTACGCCGAGCCGCTCCTCGGTCACCCGGAGCGCCGTCGGCAGCGTGGCGTTGCTGGAGCTGGTCGAGAAGGCCACGATCATGATCTCCCGGATCTTGCGGAAGAAGGTGATCGGGCTCATGCGCGCGAAGACCCGGACGAGGATCGAGTAGACGCCGAACTGGTGGAGCGCCAGGCCGAGAAGGACGACGCCGACGTACTTCGCCAGCACGAGGATGATGTCGAACCCGAGCCGCGCGGCCACCGAGAAGAGGAGCGCGGCCACCCCGTAGGGAGCGAGCCGCATGGCGAAGCCGATGATCTTCATGACCACCCAGTAGAGCCCCTCGATCGCGGCTACGAGCCCCTCCGTCTTCTTGCGGTCGATGGTGGCCAGGGCAACCCCGAAGACGAGCGCGAAGAACATGACCGCGAGGAGACCGCCTCCCCGGTAGCTGCCGTCGAAGGCACGCGCCGCGTCCTCGACCGGGTTCCGGGGGATGATGTTGAGAAGCGTGTCGATGATGTTCGTCCGGCGGGCCTCGTCGGCCTGCTCGACGCTTCTCCGGGCGTCCGGCGAGACGAGCGTCTGGATGAGCTCTTCCCGGGCTGCCGGATCGATCCCGCGGCCGGGCTGGAGCGCGTTGACCAGCGTGACCCCGATCGCGACCGAGATAAACGTGACGCTCAGGGCGAAGACGAACGTCTTGATCCCGATCCGCCCGAGCTTCCTCAAGTCCCCGAGCTCCGCCGCGCCCAGGGTCAGGGCGGCGAAGATCAGCGGGATCACGATCATGAAGATGAGACGCAGGAAGATCTGGCCGATCGGGTAGGCGACGTACTGGATGAGGGGATCCAGCCAGGGCGCGTCCGAGAAGAAGATGTTGGCGACGATCCCCAGGATGAGACCCGTCGCAAGGCCGATCAGGATCCGCGTGGGAAGCGGAAGCCGGGCCCACGGCCCGCGATGGTCGGATGGCGACATGGCCTACCCCCGATAGCGGTTGGTGATCGGCATCCGGCGGTCCTTGCCGAACGCCCGCGTCGTGATCTTGATCCCCGGCGGCGCCTGGCGGCGCTTGTACTCGCTCCGGTCGACGGCCTCGACGACCCATCTCACGGTCTTCTCCTCGAAACCCATGCCCACGATCTCCCCCACCCCCAGGTCGCGCTCCACGTACGCCTCCAGGATCCCGTCCAGGAGGTCGTAGGGGGGGAGCGTATCCGAGTCCTTCTGCCCCGGCCGGAGCTCGGCGGTCGGCTCGCGCGTGATCGTCGCCGTTGGAATGACGTCCCGGCCCGCCTGGCGGTTGATCTCCTCGGCGATCCGGTAGACGTCGGTCTTGAGGAGATCCTTGAGCACCGCGAACCCGCCTACCATATCGCCGTAAAGCGTCGAGTAGCCGACCGACATCTCGCTCTTGTTGCCCGGCGCAAGGACCAGCCACCCGAACTTGTTGGAGAGCGCCATCAGCAGATTCCCGCGGATTCGCGCCTGGAGGTTCTCCTCGGTCTCGTCCTCCGGCGCATCGCCAAAGACATCGGTCAGGACCTCACGGTACTCGAGGAAGATCGACCCGATCGGGATCTCGTCGAAGGCGATCCCCAGACTCTCGCAGAGCGCGCGCGCCCCGGCTTCGCTCTCCTCGGTCGAGTACGGCGAAGGCAGATAGAAACCGTGGACTCGCTCCGCTCCCAGCGCCTGTGCGGCGATGGCCGCGGCGACCGCCGAGTCGATGCCGCCGGAGATCCCGAGGCAGGCGTCGGAGAACCCGTTCTTGCGGAAGTAGTCCCCCAGCCCGAGCGTGAGGGCCTCGAGGATCTCCGCAATGCGGGACGGCGGATGAGGTGCCACCGCCAGCTCGACCGGCTTGCGCCTGCCGGGATCACGACGCGGTCCCAGGTCGATCTGCTCGATCACGAGCCGTCGATCGAGCCCGCGCTCCCGGACTTTCCGCCGACGGGGATCATGGAGCCGCTCTAGAAACACCCGCTCGATCGGTAGATCGGCCACCACCAGGTCCTCAGCGAAGGACGCTCCGCGGGCGATCAGGACGCCATCCTCGTCGAACACGAGCGAGCGGCCGTCGAAGACCAGCTCGTCCTGTCCCCCGACCTGGTTGCAGAAGGCGACGATCATCGCGTTGTCCTCGGCCCGCGTCGCGATCATCCGCTCACGGTCGTGGCCCTTTCCGGCGTGGTACGGGCTGGCCGAGAGGTTGACCCCGAGCTGGGCGTCCCCGAACAAGGCCTGTGCCGTGAGCGGTTCACCCGGAAACCAGATGTCCTCGCAGATCGTGACCCCGAAGGTCACGTCCCCGAGGGCGTAGACGGGGATCGACGCCCCGGTCTGGAAGTAGCGATGCTCATCGAACACGCTGTAGTTGGGGAGGTATCGCTTGCGGTAGACATGGCGGACCTTCCCCTCGCGGATCACGGCGGCCGCGTTGTAGACGTCGGCGTCCCGGTCGGGGAAGCCGACCACGGCGACCGCGTCTCCCACTTCCTTCGCCACCCTGTCCAGCGCCTCCCGGGCGTCGGCCAGAAAGGAGGGCTTGAGGAGAAGATCCTCGGGGGGATATCCCGACAGCGTGAGCTCGGGGAAGACGACCAGGTCCGGCCGATGCTCCTCGGCCCGGACCAGAGCGGCCTTCACCGCCTCGACGTTCCCGTCCAAGTCCCCGACCACCGTGTTGATCTGCGCGAGAGCGACCCGGAAGGGCTTCATGGCGCCTTACTCGATCGGGTGCTCGAGCAGGTCTTCGGGCCGGGGCGCGAGCTCTCGGTCGCGGAGGAGCCGGGCGCAGGCGTTCCAGCGCAGGATCGCGTCGTCGTTGCCGGGCGTGCGGAGCGTCTCGGCCCGCTCGTAGGCGGCCATGGCCTCCTGGATCCAGTGGTGGGCGTTCGACTTCGAGCCGGGGGTGCCGGTCCTGAGCTGGGCCTTTCCCTGCCGCTCGCAGATGATCCCGCCGTAGTAGGCTCGCTCGTACTCACCGTCCAGCCGCTCGAGGACGGCCCGCGCGTCGTTGACGCCTGTGCCGCGCCCGAACTGGTCGGTCAGGGTGAGCAGCAGCATGACCAGCGCCCGCTGGTTCCCGGGCTCGGCGCGGAGCACGTCGCGGCAGATCGACTCCGCCTCGGCCGGTTCGTTCAGGAGCCGGTAGCGCTCGACCTTCTCGAGCGCGTGTGGGATCCCCTCCGGCGAGATGGGCTTGAGGTCGGTCAAGCGGATGCTCCGTCCGCACCGCTCCCGCCGTCCTCGGCCCTCGAGCCGCCCCGGATCGCGCGCCACATCCGCACCAGCGGGTCGTAGCTGCGATCCACCACCCGCTCCTTGAGCGGGATGATGGCATTGTCGGTGATCTTGATCGACGCCGGGCACACCCTCGTGCAGCACTTGGTGATGTTGCAGTAGCCGATCCCCTGCGCTTCGCGGATCTCCGCCGACCGGTCCTCGACGTCCAGCGGATGCATCTCGAGGGCGGCCGTGTACACGTAGTGTCGGGGGCCGGCGAAGCGCGCGTGCTCGTGGTGATCCCGCAGCACGTGGCACACGTCCTGGCAGAGAAAGCACTCGATGCACCGGCGGAACTCCTGGACGCGGTCGACGTCGCGCTGGTCCATTCGCCAGGTGCCGTCGTCGGTGTCCGGAGGCCGCGGGCGGAAGGGCTTGATTCGCTTCTTGACCTCGTAGTTCCAGGACACGTCCGTGACCAGGTCCTTGACGTGCGGGAAGGCGCGCATCGGCTCGACGGTGACCGGGCGCTCGGCCGGGAGATCGGAGAGGCGGGTCATGCAGGTCAGGACCGGCATGCCGTTCACCTCGGCCGAGCACGACCCACAGATCCCGGCCTTGCAGTTCCAGCGGATGGCGAGGTCGTTGGCCTGGCCGGCCTGGATCTCGTGAAGGGCATCGAGGACGACCATCCCCTCCGAGACCTCGGTCTCGTAGTCCTGGAACTCTCCCTCGCCGCGCTCCCCGCGCCAGATCCGGAAGGTCGTCGCCGGCACTACATCTCCTTCACGATCGCGCGGTATTCCTCCTCGTCGAAGGCGCGCAGGGTCTCCGTCGAAGCGTTGCCCTCTGAGACCACCGACAGCAGCGCGCTGGCCATGGCTTCGTCGCTCTCCGCCTCGACGATCATGACGAAGTCGTAGCGACCAAAGGTGAGGTGGAAGGATCCGGTCCGGATCCCGCGCTCCTTGAACGAGCTCTTCACCGCCTTCAGGCGGTCGGGGCCCTTCTTCACGTTCTGGATTCCCTGCCCGGTCCAGCGTCCCAGAATCACGTAGCTGGCCATGTCGGCCTCCTTCCTACTCGTTCTCCTCGATGATCCTCCTGAGCTCCGCGGGCATCCCGGGCAGGTTCACCTCGCGGAACTGCATGCGTCCATCGGCGTCCTTACCGACCACGAGCCGGGTCCGGTCGAGCGCCGGATCCCTGGCGGGAAAGTCCTCCCGAAAATGGGCGCCCCGGCTCTCCTTCCGCTCCAGCGCGGCTCGTGCGACCGCCTCGGACACGGTCAGCAAGTTGTGGAGGTCGAGCGCGGTGTGCCAGCCGGGATTGTACTCGCGATGCCCGCTCACCCCGACCCGCCCGGCCCGCTCGCGGAGGCGACCCAGCTCGTCGATCGCCTCCTCGATCTCGGATCCCCTGCGGACGATCCCGACTTTGTCCTGCATGAGGGCCTGGAGATCCCGCTGGATCGCGAACGAACCTTCCTTCGTCTCCCGATCGAAAGGGGCCAGCACGCGCCGCGCGACCTCGTCCGCGGCCGAGCGATCGATCCCCAGGCTGTCGTTCGACCGCGCGAACGCAGCGGCATGATCACCGGCGCGCTTACCGAACACGAGGAGGTCCGACAGCGAGTTCCCACCCAGCCGGTTCGCGCCGTGAAGACCGGCCGCGACCTCGCCGGCCGCGAAGAGACCCGGCACGGTCGACATCTGGGTCTCGGGGTCGACCCGGACCCCGCCCATCATGTAGTGGGTCGTCGGACCGACCTCCATCGGCACCTGGGTGATGTCGATCTCCGCCAGCTCCTTGAACTGGTGGTACATGCTCGGGAGCTTGCGCTTGATGTGCTCCTCGGCGTCGGACCGCTTCTCCCGGATCCACGCGATGTCGAGGTAGACCCCGCCGTGGGGTGAGCCCCGCCCCTCCCGGACTTCGCGGACGATGCAACGGGCGACGTGGTCCCGGGTCAGGAGCTCGGGCGGCCGGCGCGCCGACTTGTCGCCCTGGGTGTAGCGCCACCCCTCCTCGGGATCGTCGGCCGTCTGATCCCGGTAGAGGGGCGGGATGTCGTCGAACATGAACCGCCGGCCCTCGTTGTTCTTGAGGATCCCGCCCTCGCCCCGCACCCCCTCCGTCACCAGGATCCCTTTGACGGACGGCGGCCAGACCATCCCGGTCGGGTGGAACTGCACGAACTCCATGTCGATCAGCTCGGCGCCGGCGTCGTAGGCGAGCGTGTGGCCGTCGCCCGTGTACTCCCACGAGTTGGACGTGATCCGGAAGGCGCGGCCGATCCCACCCGTCGCCAGGACGACCGCCTTCGCCCGGAAGAGGCGGAAACGCCCCCGCTCCCGGTCGTAGCCGAAGGCGCCCGCCACCCGGCCGTCCGCCGTGAAGAGCGTGACGACCGTCACCTCCATGTGGACGTCGATCCCCCTGTGGATCCCGTGATCCTGGAGGGTCCGGATCATCTCGAGGCCGGTCCGGTCGCCGACATGGGCCAGCCGCGGGTAGGCGTGCCCGCCGAAGTTCCGCTGCAGGATCCGGCCGTCCGGCGTCCGGTCGAAGAGCGCCCCCCACGCCTCGAGCTCACGGACACGTTCGGGGGCCTCCCGCGCATGGAGCTCGGCCATCCGCCACTCGTTCAGGTACTGGCCGCCCCGCATCGTGTCGGCGAAGTGGACCCGCCAGCCGTCCCGCTCGTCGACGTTGGCGAGCGCGGCGGCGATCCCGCCCTCGGCCATGACCGTGTGGGCCTTTCCGAGGAGCGACTTGCAGACCACCCCGACCGTGGCGCCCTCGGCCGAGGCGGCGATCGCGGCCCGGAGCCCGGCGCCGCCCGCCCCGATCACCAGGACGTCGTGCTCGTGGGACTCGACGTCAAGCATGGGGCGCTTCAGGGCTCGCGCTCATGCGGGCCGCCATCGTGCTCATGCGGGCCGGCGCGGGGGTCGGGGGAGCCAGCGCGGCGTCGTCCGCCTGTATTCCTCGTAGCTCGCGCCGAAGCGGCGGCGGAGCGCGGGCTCCTCGTAGAAGACGGCGAAGAGGTGCGCCGCCCCGAGCATCCCGAACGCGACCAGGAGCGCGGCCGCCGAGCTGGCGCAGAGGGCATATCCCGCGAGAAGGAGGAAGCCGCCGATGTACATCGGGTTCCGGACCCAGCGGTAGGCGCCGCTCGCGACGAACTCCCGGGGCGCGTCGAAGGGGGCGGGCGTCCCCCGCCCCCGGACGACGAAGGTCGCCACGCACGTCAGGGCGAGCGCGGCCCCGATCACCATGAGCGCGACCCCCGGGCCCGCCGTCCAACCCGGTAGCCAGATCCCCAGCCGGTGGTTCTCCAGGTGCGCCCACCAGGCGAGCCAGAGCCACAGGCCCAGGAAAACGGTCGTGTACAGGATCGCCCTTAGCCCGATGAACGCCGTCTCGATCCGGCTCAAAGAATCCGCCCGTCGGTCCAGACGCCCATCGACAGGAGCCGGACGTAGACGTCGCTGAAGGCGACCCAGACGAGGCTCGTCCACGCCCACAGCGTGTGGCGGCGGTTGAGACACGACACGCAGCGGTAGCTCGCGAACCGCGCCGGGCGGCCGGCCAGGCAGTCGATCTTCCCGCCGATCAGGTGCCGGAGCGAGTGGCAGCCCAAGGTGTAGCCGCCGAGGAGGACGACGTTCACGGCCAGGACGAGCGTGCCGACCCCGACCCCGAGCTCGACCCCGCCGCCGGGGGTCTCCCACCACATCGCTTTCCAGACATCGTACGAGAGGAAGAAGAGGAACGGGATCGCCAGGTAGAGGAAGTACCGGTGGACGTTCTGCAGGACGAGCGGGAAGGAGCGCTCCCCGCGATACCCCTTCCGGGGCTCGCCCACGCTGCACGACGGCGGGTCCGCCCAGAATGCCTTGTAGTAGGCGCCCCGGTAGTAGTAGCAGGTCAAGCGGAAGCCGCCCGGCGCCCACAGGATCAGGAATGCCGGCGACCACGGGAGCCAGAGGGGCCACCACCCGGGCCTCGGGCCGAACCAGGCGTGCGGTGATTCGCCGAAGAGCTCCGGCGAGTAGAAGGGCGACAGGTAGGGTCCCCAGTGGTAGTGGGTCCCCTGGAAGGCGGCCCAGGTCGCGTAGACGACGAACGCTCCGAGGCCCAGGAAGACGATCAGCGGCTGGACCCACCACGTGTCCACGCGCCGGGTCTCGCCGAAGCTACGCTGCTCTCCCAACCGTTCCGCGACCGTCATCGGGCGCTAAACCTGACGGCTCGTCGGTCACATCGCAAGCGCGTTTCTGGCCGCCCCTCCGACCGTCGTTAGGTTCCCGGCCTATGGCCGAGCCGTTCCGGCAGCACTGGACCTTTCCGGGGTCGTTCGAGACGGAATCCGGGAAGGCCATCGAGAGCCCGGTCACGGCCTACGAGACCTGGGGAAGACCGGTGGACGGGGGCGCCAATGCGGTCCTGCTGACGACCGGCCTCTCGCCGAGCGCCCACGCCGCCAGCCACGGCCCCGAGGACGAGCCCGGCTGGTGGGAGGAGATGGTCGGGCCCGGCAAGGCGGTCGACACCGGGCGCTGGTTCGTGGTCTGCTGCAACGTCCTCGGAGGCTGCCACGGCTCGACCGGTCCCGCCTCCCTCGACCCCGCCACGGGGGAGCCCTACGCCCTCGACTTTCCGGTCGTCACCCTGCGCGACATGATGGTCCTCCAGCGGGGGCTCCTCGAGCATCTCGGGATCGATCGGCACCATGCCATCCTGGGGTCGTCGATGGGGGGCATGCTCGCGCTCGAGTACGCGACCCTCTTCCCGGACAAGGTCGAGCGCATGGTCTCGATCAGCGCCTCGGGAATGACCCATCCGTTCGCGATCGCCCTCAGGCGTGTGCAGCGCCGCGCCGTCATGCTGGACCCCCGCTGGCGGGGCGGCCGCTACTACGGCGGGGAGCAACCGGTCGATGGCCTGTCGCTGGCCCGGGAGATCGGCACGATCACCTACCGCTCGGACCTCGAGTGGACGCGCAGGTTCGGCCGCGAGTGGCGGGACGGCGAGCTCTTCTCGCTGGAGGGGCGCTTCCAGGTCGAATCGTACGTCCAGCACCAGGGCGAAGGATATGCCGAGCGGTACGACGCCAACTCGTACCTCTATCTCTCCCGGGCGATGGACCTCCACGACCTCGGGCGCGACCGTAGCGGTCTGACATCGGCGCTCGCCCGGATCCGGGCCCGGACCCTCCTGATCGGGATCGAGACCGACGTCCTGATCCCGCCTTTCGAGATCCACGAGCTTGCCGACGCCTTCCAGGCCGCGGGCCGTCCGGCCGAGCTCCTCATGCTCGATCTGGACACCGGACACGACTCCTTCCTCGTCAACCCGGAGGTGTTCACCCCACCGGTCCGCGGCCACCTGGAGAGGTGATCGGCCAACCTACCACCACCAGGGTGGTTGTAGCCTAGTAGACAGACACGCCCGGTTTCCTTCCGCTATCATTCATCATGAAGCGGGCCGACGCTCTTCGAGCGTCGGCGAACTCCGGAAGGAGGATACTCATGCGCCACATAGGAACGGAACCGGTTCTTTCCGCCTCCACCCTGAGTGGGGACAAGGTGGTCAACTCGTACGGCGAGGACCTCGGCAGGATCGAGGACTTCATGCTCGACCTCGGGAACGGCCGGATCCGCTACGCCGTCCTGTCGTTCGGCGGTTTCCTGGGGGTCGGTGACAAGCTGTTCGCCATCCCGCCGGAGATGCTGCGGGTCGACACCGAGAACAAGCGGGTGATCCTGGAGATGGATCGCGCCCGCCTCGAGAACGCCCCCGGCTTCGACAAGAACGACTGGCCGGATACGAGCGAGTCGGATTGGCAGCTCGAGGTCTACGAGTTCTACGGCGCTACGCCCTACTGGCAGTAGCGCCCCCATAGGCGGCCCGGTACCGGCCTGGGACCGGGTCCGCCGGGCTCCCCCCCGGGAGCGACCGGAGGGCGGACCCCCGCACGGGGGCCGCCCTCTTTTTTTTATCCCCCATTTGAACCTGAAACCAACCCCCGGCGTCCAACGTTAGCGAGAGGCGAGAGTGAGATCCCGCGGGAACGAAAACCCCGAATTCGTTCGATACCTGAAAGGAGATCCGCCATGCGTGCCTTCGCTACGATGTTCGTCGCCGCCGCCGGCTACATCCTGATGATCGGGAGCCTTCTGGGGATGACGACCGTATCCCCCGCGCCGGCCCACGTGCTGACCGCCGTGCTCGGCGAGTCCACCGTTGTCGCGGTCGAGACGGCCCCGGCGCTCGTGGCCGGCTGCGAGCCGCTCACGATGAGCTAGAACTCTCGACCCGTCCGGGCGCTCGCCCGTACCGCCCGCCCCCTCGCGAGCGGCGGGTCGAGCGTCCGGCGGGTGGCGTTTCAACGAAGCGATCCGACGAGCGCCGCGACTGGCCACCCCTCCATGAGGCCGTTAGCGTGGCGCTCGATGCTTTTCGAGCGCTTCGAAGACCTGGGACTCTCCCAGTACTCGTATGCGGTGGGCTGCCCGGCTGCCGGAGCCCTCGCCATCGTCGACCCCCGCCGCGACATCGACGTCTACCTGGAGTTCGCCGCCGCGAACGGGCTCGCGATCGAGCACGTCCTCGAAACACACATCCATGCCGACTTCGCCTCCGGGGCAAGGGCGCTCGCCGAGGCGGCCGGCGCACGGCTCCTCCTCTCGGCCTACGACGAGGGGGAGAAGTACGAGGTCGCGTTCCCGCACACCGAGACTCGGGACGGTGACTCGATCGAGGTCGGCTCGGTCCGCCTGCAGGCCCTCCACACGCCGGGACACACCCCCGAGCACCTGTCGTTCCTGGTCTACGACACGACCCGCACGGCGGAGGTGCCCGAGATCCTCCTCTCCGGCGACTTCCTCTTCGTGGGCTCCCTGGGCCGCCCCGATCTGCTGGGCGAGGATGCCAAGCGGGAGCTGGCGCACCGGCTCTACGGCAGCGTCCGGGAGAAGCTGGCCGAGCTGCCCGACGGCCTCGAGGTCCATCCCGGCCACGGCGCGGGTTCCATGTGCGGGGCGGGGATGAGCGCGCGCCCCCTCTCCACGCTCGGCTACGAGCGGGCCGCCAACCCGTACCTGGACCCGGCGCTGGACGAAGAGGCGTTCGTCGAGAAGATCCTCGGCTCCTCGCCGCCATTTCCGCCGTACTATCGGCGGATGAAGGAGCGGAACGCCGCCGGTCCCAGGATCCTGGCCGGGCTCCCGGGCGGCGAGCCGATCCCGGCCGCGCGCTTCCGGGAGCTCGCCGAGCAGGGCCACGTGGTCGTCGATCTCAGGGACCAGCTCGCGTTCGGGATGGGCCACGTGCCCGGCTCCTTCGGGATCGGAGTCGACGGGAGCCTCTCCACGTGGGCCGCCTGGGTCGTGCCGTACGATACCCCGATCCTGCTCGTCCCCCCCGAAGGACCCTACGCCGCGGTCTCGGACGCGGTAGAGCGGGCCGCCCGGGCGCTCGTCCGGGTCGGGCTGGACGATGTCCGCGGCCACCTGGCGGGGGGCCTCCCGGCCTGGCGGCAGGCCGGCTTCCCGGTGGCCGAAACGACCCTGATCGGGGCCCGGGAGCTCCACCAGCACCTCGCCACAGGACACGGACCCATCGTCCTCGACGTCCGGTCGGACGGCGAGTGGGCGGGTGGTCACATCGAGGGGGCGGTCCACATCATGGGCGGCTTCCTCGCCGACCGTCTGTCGGACGTCCCCGACGGCGACCGGCCCGTCGCCGTCGTCTGCGGAAGCGGCTACCGCTCGACCGTCGCCGCGGGCGTCCTCGAGCGCGGCGGCTTCCAACACGTGATCAACCTGACCGGCGGCATGAACGCCTGGCGCAGCGTGGGGCTTCCGGTCTCGACTTCCTGACCGGCCCTGAGCCGGGCCCTGTTCCGATAGATCCTACTGGTCGATAATGATTCCTATTCAGGCTATATTCTCCTCGGCCCGACCGGTGTCGCCTTCCTTACGGCGCCACCGGAGATCGGCGCCCACAATCCCATGGATGGCCACACGCGACCCGCGTTCACACGACCCACCGCAGACAGGGGGACCTCATGGTGATGCCTGCGCTCGACCACGGCGTCCTCGCCGAGGAGAACAAGAAAAACCGCGAAAAGCTCATCGACATGCTCAAGAAGGCCTACTGGATGGAGATCGAGACGGTGATGAGCTACATCACCAACTCGGTGAATCCGGATGGCGTTCGCGCCCAGGAGATCATCGAGTCGCTGGAGGAGGACATCCAGGAGGAGCTCGGCCACGCCCAGCAATTCGCCAACCGGATCAAGGAGCTGTGGGGGATCGTGCCCGGCTCGCTCGAGTTCGAGGCCGAGCAGGACTTCCTCCAGCCACCCGAGCACCAGACCGACATCGTCCACGTCATCAAGGGCGTGATCGAGGCCGAGAAGGGCGCGATCGAGTTCTACAACCAGATCATCGACTTTTGCGACGACTTCGACCTTGTCACGCAGGACATGGTGATCACGATCCTGCGCGACGAAGAGGGCCACCTGCGGCTCTTCGAGGGGTTCCTGCGGGAGTTCGAGGTGGAGGGACTGGCGTAGCGCGCACGAGATCGGGACTGAAGCTGCGGATCGTCCTGTTCCTGGGGATCGTCGCGGTGGCGGCTTCCATCCCGCGCTTCGGCGAACGCGAGAACGAGCGCCTGGCGAGGTCGGACTCCGATTACTACCTCGACATGGCGGAATACTTCTCGGGGGAGCAGGAACGACCGGACCCGCGCTACGCCGATCCCGGCCATTCCCGGTCCCACCACTACATCCGCCCACTTCTCCCCTTTCTCGCGGGCCAGCTCGGCCATGAGCTCATGGGAGGCGACCACCGGAGCGCCTTCGGCCTGTTGAACGTCCTGGCGGCGTGGGCGATCGCGCTGCTCCTCTACCGTCTCGTGGCCACACGCCGGCCCGACTTCGATCATCCATGGGTGCCCGGACTCTTGTTTCTCGTCAGCTTTCCCCAGCTGAACTGGGGCTTCAACATCCTTACGGACACGCTGGGATACGCGACCACCTTCGCGGCGACCCTTGCGGCCGTACACCTCGTCGACCTTCACGGGCGAGCTCGATCCTCCGTCTCGCTGCGCACCTGGCTGTTCTGGCTGGGTCTCGTCGTCATCCTCCAGGGCCTCGCCTTCCTGACCCGGCAGACCGCGTGGATCACGGTCGTCGCGGTGGCGTTCGTGCTTCTCTCGCGCGGGACGTTGCGGGCGAGCCCGCTCTTCGCATTCGGCGTCCTGGGTGCCTTGGTCCTCGCCAAACTGCCCCACTCCCTGTATGTCGATTGGATCGGGGTTGAAGGCCTGAGCCTACCCTTCCGTCCTGCCGTCGTGTTCGACCCATGGTACGCCGCCGACGCGCTCGTGAAGTCGGGGGTGGCGTTTCACATAGGATGGGTCCCGGCCCTGCTCGTCCTGATGCGGAAGAGGTTGGATGGCGTCCCCGACGTGGTCCTGGGATGGAGCGTGGGCGCCCTTCTCTACATGGGCGCCGGGTATCTGCACAACTCGCACGAGATGATCGGCTACCCGTTGCGCCTGACGTTCGCCCTCTTCCCGCTCGTGCTTCTGCTGGTGGCGGGGTTCTTCGAGAGGCTCGACCGCTCGCGCCTGGCCATGGGGGCGTTCTGCGTCGCCTACGCCGCGATCAGCCTGCTCGGGGTCTACCTCGATCCGGCGAGGGGGGAGATCCGGGTCCTCGACCTTCTGAACGCCATCTGACCTCCGGGGCGATGACCGCGAGGCGCACCGGACCGGCGATCCTGGCCGGTCTCACCGTTCTCGCCGTGTCCACCACGGGGATGCTGGCCCGTGTCGAGCCTTTCGCGACCTGGTTCTATCCGTTCGCCTGGTACTCGACCCTGCTCATGACCGAGGCGGCCGTCGCCCGGCGCGATGGGCGCTTCTTCTTTCTCGGTCGCCCCCGCTTCGCGCTGTCCCTCTTCGGATGGTCGATTCCCTTCTGGCTCTTCTTCGAGCTCGTCAACTTCCGGCTCGCCAACTGGTACTACGTGTTCGTGCCGGATGACCCGGTCGCGCGCTGGAGCGGGATCACGCTTTCCTTCGCGACCGTGCTCCCGGCGATCTTCCTGTCCGAGCGTGCTCTTCGGGAGTACGGGCCGTGGCGGGACGTTCCGGCCGCCGATCATTTGGAACGGCGGACGTCCGCGGCGCCGGAGGCTCGGTGGCGCCTCGAGGCGCGTGCCCTGCTCGCCCTCCAGGCCCTGGGGGTCGTCTGCCTCCTCCTTCCCCTCGCCTGGCCGCGGGTCTTCTTTCCGCTGGTATGGGTGGGGGTCACGCTGGTCGCCGACCCGTGGGTCTATCGGCGCGACCCACGGAACTCGCTTCTTCATGACCTCGAGACCGGCCGGTTTCAACGCCCCATCCGCCTCTTGGTGGGCGGGATGGCGATCGGTCTCCTCTGGGAGCTCTTCAACATGGCGGCGCGCGGGAAGTGGATCTACACCGTGCCCGGACTCGAGGAGCTCAAGCTCTTCGAGATGCCGGTCCTCGGATTCTTCGGCTTTCCTTTCCTGGCGCTCGAGGGTTGGTCGGCGTACCACGCCCTGGTCGTCGCGGGGCTGGCCGTGCACCCCGACCTCCCGAGCACGCGCGGGGATCGAGGTCTTCGACCCGGCTGGACGCTCGCGATCGGCGCTGCGGCGGCTCTCTTCAGCGCGCTCGTCCTTCACGGGATGACGATCGGCACGATCTCCTCGACGACCCCGCGGCTCGAGGCGTTCGACGACCCGGCTTCCCGGACGCTGGAAGCTTCTGGCTATGACGTCTTCGACCTCGCGGACGCTGATCCGCTGGAGCTTTCCGCCGCTGCCGGGATCGGCACCGCTCGCGCGGCGAGGTGGGTCGAATGGGCGCGGCTCGTTACGCTGCGTGGGATCGGCACCGCCAACGCCGACCGGCTTCGTGCCGCGGGCGTGGCCTCCCTGGAGGAGCTGGCCGCCATCTCGCCCGAGGAGTTGATCGTTCGCCTGGCGGAGACGGGACGACCCGTGCGAGCGGCCCGCGTACGGGTCTGGGTGCGGGCCGCCCGCCAGATCGTGCAAGGACAACCCGATCCGGGGCACTCGATCCTCCGGCTTCGGTAAACGCCCGGCCGCGCTGCGTGGAGGCCAACGGCTCCGCTGGAGGCCTCTTGACGGGCAAGGCCATAGTACTCTATAATCTTGAGTACTCTAGTCCGAGCCGGGACAAGCTCCCCTCGTCACGTCCAGCCACGGAGGGATTCGATGCCCATTCACAGAACCGTCAGGTCCCTGGCCATCGGCCTCGCCCTGTTCGCCCCGCTCGCGGCTCCGCGGCCGGCGGCGGCGCAGGAGGCCGCCACCACGACCTCCGAAAGCGCGCAGCGGGAAGCCATGCAGCCGATCCTGTGGCTGGTGGGAGACTGGGAGGGCGAGGGCTGGATCCGCCTGGGACCTGGCGAGCCGTCCACCTTCACCATCCACGAGCATGCCGAGACCGCGCTCGGAGACCGGCTGATCGTGGTCGAGGGAGTCGGCCGCGCGGCCGGCGACGGCGAAGTCGACGGCGAGATCGTGCACCACGCGTTCGGCGTCCTCTCCTGGGACGGCGAGCAGGGCGATTACCGCTTCAGCACCTACCGCGCCGATGACACGGGCGTCGACGCGCGCGCGACGGTCGAGGAGGGGATCGTGACCTGGGGCTTCGAGACCCCGAACGGTCAGGTCCGCTACCACATCCGCCAGACCGGGGACGGCGCCTGGCGGGAGAACGGCGAGTTCTCTCCCGACAGGGGCGCCACCTGGATGCCGTTCTTCGAGATGACGCTCCACCGGGTGGCGGAACCGCCGGCCGCGAGCGTCGACCCTGCCGGGACCGATCGATGACCGGACCCGGAGGAAGCAACGACGTATCGAGCTCGCGCCGCGTCGAGGAGGACCTCGGCTACGTGCGCGACGTGGTGAGCCGCTCCGAGCGCGACGACACACCCCGCGCCATCTGGTACCTGTGGGCGGCGATCGGTGGGATCGGGTTCGCGCTGATCGATTTCCGGCCGCAGTCGGTCGGACTTTTCTGGTCCTTTTCGGCGCCGCTCGGGTTCGTCGCCAGCATGTGGCTGGGATGGCGGCACGGCCGGGCGCTCGGACAGGAATCCCGCCGCGAGGGTCGCGCGCACATGCTCCACTGGGGTGGGATGGGGGGCGCGATCCTGCTCCTCATCTTCTTCGCCGCCCGCGGGCACCTGGCGGGCGAGGAGATCGCTCAAGCGATCCTCCTGGTGGTCGCGCTCGGCTACTTCCTGGCGGGCGTCCACCTGGCCGGGCCGCTCCTCTGGGTGGGCCTGCTCCTGGCCGTTTCGTTCCTTGCCGTCGAGTTCATCGACGGGTACGTGTGGACCGCCGTCGGGGTCGTCATGGCGCTCGCCCTCGTCATCACCGCGCACGTCCAGGGCATGGCCCGTGGCGCCGCCGCGCGGCCCTGAGGGCCCCGGGCCCGACGAGGTCCTGGAGCGGCTGGGCGCGATCGACCGGCTCCTCGAGCACCGCGTCCGCCTGGCGATCTCGGTGCTCCTCTCCCGCTACGACCGGCTCTCCTTCTCCCGGCTCAAGGAGGTGACCGGCGAGACCGACGGAAGCCTGGGCGCGCACCTGCGCCGGCTCGAGGACGAGGGATACGTCACCGTCAAGAAGGAGTTCGTCGACCGGAAGCCCGTCTCGTGGTACCGCCTGGCCACTACCGGGCGGAAAGCGCTGGCCGCCCACCTCGAGGCCCTGGAAGGGCTGATCCGGGGTCCCAGAGGGTGATGCTGCGCCTGGACGGCGCCCCCCGTGCCCAGCGCGAGCAGGGCGGCCAGGGCGAGAATTCGATGGGTCTACTTGCGCTCGACTTGGGCCGCCGCCGAGTTGTTGATCTCGTTGCCCTCCGATACCAGACCGTCCGCATCCGCCCGCGCGCGGATCAAGCACTGCTCGGCGCAGACCAGGTTCTTCCTCAAGGCGGCGGGCGGGGCCTCGCAGTACCGCTTCGGTCCGCTCAGGCCGGGCACGCTGTACGATTGATTCGGAGCGATCGCCGGCACCGAATACACCTCGTCCTGGGGTCCGACCGGGAAGGTCTCGGCCGATGTGCCGTCCGGTTTCTGGCAGGTCAGATGCCAGGTGACACGCGCGCGGCTGGCGAGTGCAGGGGCGGCTCCCTGGTTCCTTACCTGGATCTGGAGCGGAAAGAGGACTCCGCCTCCCTGGAGCTTCAGCTCGGGCACCAGATCGGGCGCCCCGACCGGTGCCGCACCGGCCTTCTCCTCGATCGGCACCATCTCGCTCGGCGGCGGTGGAGTCGGGTTGAAGGGCGGATCGTCCGGCGGGGGGTCCGGCGTGAAGCCCGGCGGCTCGGGCTGGGGGTTGAAGCACTCGGGGCAGACGATGATTTCATCAGGCTGCTCCTCTTCTTCCCTGCCGAGCGGACCCGCGGGCAGCCGACCGGGGGCAGCTTCGATCTCGGGCTTGGGCAAGACCGCGGGCCCGACGGGGAAGAGCGCCTGCTTCAGGTTGTTCTCGTAGGTCGCCTCGGCGAATGTCTTCTCGGGGTTCGCTTCGCAGACCAGCGTGTAGGTGCCGGCGGCTGAAGGCGTCCACTTCCACCCCATGTGCACGGGGTTCCCCGGCTGGACCGGGGCGTGGACGTCGCGAAGGATCTGGCCGTTGGCGCGGAAGAGGAACCGGACGCTCGAGCTGGCGACCGGCCCGATCGGCTCCATCACGCAGTGCAGGTAGTAGGCCTCTCCCGGGTTCCCCTTTGTCACGACATTCGCCGTTGGAACGCCGTTCACGACCGAATGGACCTGGAGCCCCTGCACCCGGATGTCCGGCGTCACCGTGAGCTCTTTCCCGACATCCGCCGAGATCTGCTGGTTCTGCGAGATGCCTTGGGCGGCCATGGCGGCGGACGGATCGATCTGGAGCGTCTTCACCGTGAACTGCCTGGACTTCTGATTGTTGGCGAAGCTGGTCTCCTGAAACGTGTGGCTCGGGTTGGCCTCGCAGACCAGCGTGTAGGTGCCGGCCGAAGCCGGCGTCCAGAACTCGCCCATGCCGACGTACTGGCCGGGTTTGACCGGTGCGAGGACATCGCGCAGGACCTGGCCGTTCGCCAGGAAGCGGAACTGGACCGTCGACGGCCCCCCGGAGCCGGTCGCCGTGAAGCCGCAGTTCAGGTAGTACTCCTTGCCGGGCTGGCCCGTCTGGACCTGCCCCGAAGGCGCATGGTTCACGGTCCCGTGCACGCTGATCCCGCTGACCGCGATGTCGAAGGCCGTCTCGGGCGGCGTCGCGGCTGTGAGACCCGCTGCCGCGCAGAAGGACGCCGTCAGAATGGTCGACGCACGAGCGTGGACATCGCCGGCACGCTTCAAGGCTCGCATCACAGGACTCTCCTTCCCGTCCTCAATAAGCCAGCTTGTTGTAGCTCCCCGTGTTGTTGGTCTCGGCGATCTCCGTCAGCTGGTTCGAGGGATCGACGGCCAGCGTGAACTTGCACATGACGATGAAATTGTTGGCGGGACAAGCCTGCGTCGTTGATTCGTTCTCCAGGTAGCGAACCCATTCCTCCCCAGGGTCGAGGCTGGGGAGGAGATCCGCCGAGACCCCGTTTTCCCCGAACCAGGAGCAGGGGCCCAGGGGGACCGAGCCGTATGTGGAGCAGCTCCAACGGAGGCCCACCATCGGGGAAGTTGTCCCTCCCTGATTCTTTACTCTGAACTTCGGCCCTTCGGCGATCACCACCAGATCGGGCGGCCCTGGCGGCTCAGACGGGAGGATCGCCGCGTTCGCCTTGGCCACAATGGTCGGATCGATCTGGGGTTGCGGTTTCGCTTCCTCATGCACCGCCTTCGCGTCCACATCCGTCTCCAGCCCCTTCCCGCCCTCGTCACGCAACCCGGCCGGCTTCGGCCGAGTTGCCGCTTCCTTCGTGACGTTCGTGGAGACCTGTCCCCTCTGCGCCGGCATCGGCATGAGATCGCCGGCCTGGTAAGCCACCGAGGGATCGAGCACCGCGAACTGTATGGCCTTCTTGTTGTTGGTGAAGATCGTTTCGGGGATGACGTGGCTCGGGTTGGCCTCACAAGCCAGCGTGTAGCTGGCGGGCATCACGGGAGTCCATGCCATGGTGGCTACGCTGAATGGCATCTGGGGCAGCATCGGTACGCTGACGTCCTGTACGGCGTAGCCGTTTACCAGCAGGCGAAACGGCACGGAGGACGGTGTGCTCGGGCCTGACTTGAAGGAGCAGGCCACCAGGTACTTGTTGCCGGGCTTGCCGGACGCCACCGGGGCGTTGTTCACGGTCTCGCTGACGGCGATGTCCGTGACCGCGATGTCGAAGTCCGACTGCCCGGGGGCCAACGCCGGCGTGGCGAGCAGGATGGCGGTCGCGGCCCCCCACGCTCCGAAGACCGCGGATGCGTCCGTGCCCTGCCTGCCCGGAAGCCCGCTCCTTGGTTTCAGGATTCGCATGGATGACGGTCTCCCTTCGATCGCTCGCCGTCCGTCACTGCGGCTGGACGTTGTAGAACTGCGTGTTGTTGGCCTCGTTGCTTTCGGACACTTGATGTCCGGGATCGACGACCGCCTTGACCTTGCACACGGTGACGTGCGGAGGGTCGGGGTCCGGGTCGCAATGCAGCGCCGGCGCGAACGGCATCGTGACGTTGGCGCTCTGCCCTATCCCGATCGCCGGAATGGGCTGCTCGATCGTGCTCAGACACGGGCCCACGATCTGGGCGCCCACGTACGCGTCGCACGTCATCCGGAACGTGGTCACCGACGACGGCCCGACGCCCTGGTTCTTCACGGTCACCCCGACGGGATAGAGGGTGCCCCCGCCGTAGGTCTTTACCGTCGCCACCAGGTCGGCCGGCCCGCTGGGCTTGACCACGATGTCGGGATCGATCTGGAACGCCGTCTCCGCCGACTCGTCCACCCGGGCGGCCTGCGGGTCGATCTGAGAGGCCGCCTCCAAGGACACCTTCGTCTTTGGCTCCACCTCGATCGTGGCCGAGAAGGTCTCCGAGAACTGACTACCCGGCACCACGATCCAGGCCGTCATCTGATAGGTGCCCGCCTTCCAGCTCGGCACGGTCAATAGCTGCACGCTGTGGGCGTACGGACCGGTCGGGTACGGCTCGGAGAGCGAGTGGATGACGGGGAGCGAGCGCTGGCCGGCGCCGAAGGGGCATGCGGGTCCCCCTTGCTGCGTGTTCTGACAGTCGAAGTGCAGGATCTCCTGACCCGAGCTGGGCGCGGTTCCGTCGTTCTCCACCTTGATCTCTATCGCGATCGACTGCCCCTCCTTGGCAGGGGCCGGGGTGTGGGCGACGTGGGCCACCTTGAGCTCCGCGTGCGGCCGCTCCCGGACGGCGACCTTTTCGGGCTGGGGCAGCTGCTGAGTCTGGATCTCGACCCCGACTGGCCTGGCTCGCTCCTGCGCCCGGGCCACCGTCACGCTGCCGAGAAGCAGCAGGACGGTCGTGACAAGAACGTGGTGGCATCGGCTCGTCATCGTTCTCCTCCTCATCGAGTCAATCCCTGCTGCCACCGGGCCTGCCAGGCCCGGCTCAGTTCCCGCCCGCCTGGACGGGAAACAGGGCGTTGCCCTTGTTGTTCGCGAACGACGCTTCCTGGAAGGTCTTCTGCGGGTTCGCCTCGCAGGAGAGCTGGTAATTGCCGGCCGCCTGTGGGGTCCACTCAGCACCCACCTCGACCGGCGGCCCGGAGCCCACCGAAACTTGCGCGTCCTTCACGACCTGGCCGTTGACCCGGAAGAGGAACCGCACGCTGGAGACGGCCAGGATGCCGGCCGGATCCATCTCGCACCCCAGGTAGTACGTCCGGCCCGGACGTCCCTTGGCGACCGTCGTGGACTTCGGGGTTCCGTTGTTGTCGACCGGGTGGATGTCGAGACCCTGGACGCGGATGTCCGGCATGGTCGCTAACTGCTTCGCGAGGTCCGAGGAGATCGGCCCCTTCTGCAAAGGGTTTAAAGCCTCGCGCCTGAGGGCCGGGGCTGCGATGGCGTCGGCCGGGTCGATGTGCAGCCCTGAGACCGCCACCAGCTTGGTCATCTGATTGTTGGTGTAGCTGGCCTCGACCAGGGCCTTGGTCGGGTTGACCTCGCACTTCGCCGTGTAGCTGCCCCCGGTCGGCGGGGTCCATTCGGCGCGGGTGGCGACCCAGTGCTGATCGTCGTGGATGCTGACAGGAGCGTTGTGGATGAGCTGGCCGTTGACCAGGACGTGGATCTGCGTCGAGGTCGTCGTAGAAATGGATCCTGCCACGCCGAACATGCACTGCAGGTAGTACTTCTCGTCGGCCTCCACCGACTCGGCGGGTCTGGGGATAAGGCCGGTCGTGAGGACCTCGAAGTCGTAGGCCTTGATGTCGAACTCCGTGGCTTGCTGCGCCCCCATGGCCAGGCCCGGCATGGCGAGCATCGCCGCGACGACAGTCACCCACGAGAGGGAAAGCACCGATCGAGCGCTGTGACGAAAGGTTGTATCCGGGCCCTTCATCGCAATCCCCTACTGCCGCTCGACCTGGGCGGTCGCGACGTTATTCGCCTCGTTGGATTCGCTCACCACACCGTCCGGATCCGCCACCGCCCGGACCTCGCAGTACTTGTCGCAAACCGGGTAGTCGGCCGACGGGGTCTTGCAGTACTGGATCGGACCGGTGAGTCCCGGCACGTTGTAGAACTGGTTCGGGGCGATCGCCGGTACGGAGAACACCTTGTCGCCGATCCCGACCGGGAAGGTCTTGGAGGAAGATCCGTCCGCGCTCTGGCAGGTCAGCTGCTGCGTGAGCCGCACGCGGCTGGCGGGTGCCGCGTAGTTGCTCTGATTCATGACCAGGAGCTGAAGCGGTACGAGGATCCCGCCCCCCTGAAGGGCCAGCTCCGGCACCAGGTCGGGCCTCTTGACGGTCCGGCGCTGGTCGCGCTCCTGCGCCTGGAGGGTGGCGCCGTTCCCCAGCACGAGCAGGGCGATCAGGACCAGGGTTCGACGGTATGGGTAGTTCATCGTGGATCTCCTTCCTCGGGGGAAGCAGGTTCCCCCAGGCATTCAGAATCGTCCGGTGTCGGGGAACTCCTGAGGAAGCGCAGCAGCTCCGCCCCGCCCCCGAACCGCGTCGTGGCCCCCGTGCTAACGTGCTCGACGAAGCCCCGGAGGGACTCCTGGGGATCAGAGACCCCCGATTCGGGCTCGGCCGCGCGCCAGACCCGGACCACGAACGTCTCCATGGCCCGATCGTACGCGGCGGGGTTCGGGCAGGGTTAAGGCCGGGTTAAGGAAGTCCACCCGAGGAACACGACGCGGGTCCGCAACGCGCCCCCCGCTGCGCCAGACCCGCCGCCGCGCCAGACCCGGGCTAGGGGTTCGGGGCCTCGATCTTCTGCCCCGGCAGCGGGGACTGAGGACCCTTGAACCCCGGCTGGTAGTGCGGCATGCCCTTGGGGCCCCGGATCCAGATCTTGACGTTGTAGGCGATCGAGCCGAACGGCTCGACACCCCAGGTCACCGTAATCCTGGGCCACGACGGATCGCCGTTGAATGTGGCCGTCGCGTCACCGTTGTTCGCCGATTGGGACAGCTCCACGCCGTAGTAGGTCCATCCGTACCACAGGTGCCCCTTCGCTTCCACCCGATCGTTGCCCGCGTCGGGCCAGAAGCCGTAGTTCGTGTGAGATCCACATGAGGACCCGCCGCACGGCGTCTTGGCACAGAGATCCTTCGTGAAGGCCGCGTCGGAGCAGCTGCTTTGGACGGGCGAGAGCACGCGGATCTCCTCCTCGGGCAGGAAGTCCACGGGCCAGGGATCGCTCGCGCCGTGGTCCGTATGGACCTGGAGAAATCCCCGGTGCGGGATGGCTTCGAGGCCCGCGGGGACGACGCCGGCGAACACGTCGGGCTCCCACAGCTCGGGCGTGAGCGTCACGAACTCCCCCGAGAATTCCCCGTAGAGTCGCATCGTGGGATTGCCGGTGAAACCACAGCCGAACATCACGATCGTGCCGCCGGGCGTGAGCTTCGAACCGATGAGGAAGCCGGTGATTTGCGGCCTGGTGAGGCACGGCACGTCCATGAGCTTGCCCTGGATCTGAGCCAGGTTCGGGCCGGTCTTGAGCTTTGACATGATCTCGGCCGCGGCGGAAGCGAGCTCGACCTTGCGTTGCTGGTCGAGCTTCGCCTGCTCTGCCGCGAGCTCGGAGTTGATCTTCGCCTCTTGAGCCCTGTGCCAGGCTTCAGCCTTTTTAAGCTCCTCGTCCGCCAGCTTCGGCAGGTCGCCCTTCGTCAGGATGCGATCGCCGACCCGGAGCCTCGTGTCGGGTGGCAGTCCCTCGAACTGCTGCCGGGTCATCTGCGAAGGGTCGAGGACGTCGGGGAGCCGTAACGACTCCTCCGGGCCGATCGGAGATGGCCTTTCCCCGGGAGTGACCGCGGGTGCGGGTGTCGGCCGGGCGTCGGCCGAAGGCGGAGGGACATCCGAGGCGTCGATGCCGTGGGACTCGGCCTTCTGGGCTATTTGGGCCGGATGCAAGCCGACGACCTCCCCCAGGCCGGTCACCTGTGGAGCGTAGCCGGTCGCCTCTGGAATCGTGAGGCACGCCTGGCGCGAGTCCAGACGACCCTCGGGGTTGAGGGTATGGACGGCCACCAGCTCGAAGCAGGAGCGGCCGGGCTTCTCCGGCGCTTTGGCTTCGAACGTGTGCGTCAGTGCTTTGCCCTGGGTGTACGGGCCGCGGAGCTCCTGGCTGGCGATCCGCTTTCCGTCCTGGTAGAGCACGAACCGGACCCCCTTCTCTTGCCCCCTCGGGCCTCCTTCGCGGTGATCGACCCGGTTCACGTCACGAGCAAGGCCGCTCACCTCCGCCCACTCGAGTCCCTCCGTGATCCGGAACTCCGCAAGGATCTTCAGAAGGGCTCCGGGAGCCGCCTCGCCCTTGTCGACTTCCACTTTCGTGATGCGGCCCTTCAGCACGGCTTCCGCCTGAGGTGCGGCGTCCCGCCCTTGCGCCGTCGCCGATCCGACCACGGCGAGCGCAGATAGCAGAGCCATTCCCAGGGCGACCGTGAGTCTCATGGAGCTCCGTTTCCAGGCCCGGTTGCAGCGGACGCGACCTGGGTGGCCGTCGTGGCTTCCAGCGTCTGTTCCTGGCGCCAGACCCGGTCCGCCCGCCAGTTGAGGGTCAAGGTGAGGACGGTCTGGCGGTCGAAGCCCGGCGGTTCCGGGTCGAGGTGGCTCCAGCTCCGGTTCCAGTCGCTGGCCACCTCGACGTTGAGGAGCGCTCCGAGCCACGGCGGCGACCACCGCGCGACGAGCTGGTACTGGTCGGTCCGGAACTCGCTGTCATCGAGGTCGTTGCTGACCCGGGTCCAGGCGGTCCGCGGGGTGAGCGAGAGCCAGAGCGTGGCGAGCGTGAGCGCCGGCTGGAGCGAGACCAGGAGCTGGCGGGTGGTGCCGATCTCCGGGGCGGCTTCGCTCCGCGTGTGGGCGACGCTGGTCGCGAGGCTCAGATGGCTCGTGAGCGCGCCGCTGGCGGCGAGGTTCAGCCCGGTCACCGTCTGCTCGCTCAGGGAGTGGACCTCGTCGTCCAAGTCCTGCCAGGTCAGGGCCTGGGTGAGGCTGAACGGCCCCAGCCTTTCGGTGATGCCGAAGTCGAGGCCCTTCTGGGTGCGATCGGTCGCGGGAAGCCCGAGATCGTCGAGGGCGTCGCCCCGCTGGCCGACGACGTTGCCGCCGGCGGTGACGGAGACCCGCTGCCCGATCGGGAGCGCGAGCCGGACCGTGGCGCCGTTCTCGGTCGTCCCGGGGTCGCCCGCCGCCTCGGCGATCCCGCCCCGGACGTGGCGGTAGGCCCCGGACAGGGAGGCCTGACCGAGCGCCTTCTGGAGCGTGAGCTCGGCGTGGGTCCGGTCGGAGATGCCGCCGGGGGTGAACCCGCGATTGGCGGGGTTGACGAACCCCTCCCCCGTCCGCCCGGCGGCCAAGCCGTAGCCGAACGTGCCGACCGCGCCCCCCAGGGAGAGCCGGAAGGCGCGGCCGTCCCTCGCCGTCTCGAAGCTCCCCTCCCCGGGATCGAAGTCGCCGCCCGCCGCCTCGGCCAGGAACCGCAAGTGGGGCCCGAAATCGGCGGCCCCGATCACGCCGAGCGCCCGGCCCTCCCCACCCGCCGAGAAGCCCTCGGTCGCGGGGTCGGTCGCGTCGAGCCACAGCGTCCGGAAGAGGAAGCGGCCCGCCGCGTCGGACGCCTCGTAGGCGGCCGCCCGGACCTCGGGCTCGAAGGCGCTGAAGCTCCCGTTGGCGCTCAGGTCCACCGAGCGGTAGTAGGAGATCCGCCCGGCCGGTGAGCCGAAGGTCCCCTGCAATCCCCCGCCCGAGCCGGCCACCGTGAGGAACTCGGTCTGGTCGAAGAAGGAAGGCGGGGCGAAGCCGAGGGCGAGCTCCTCGCGGAAGCCGCCCTGGGTGGCGCCCAGCCGGGTCAGCCAGTTGCGGCTCTCCTCGCGGGCGTGCCATGGGTCCTCGATGTCCTGGCTCCCCGACAGGTCCGCGGTCGCCTGCTGGTCGAATCCCTGCCCCCGGAGATCGGTCTGGGTCGAGAGCTGGAGGCGGGTCATGGGCGGCGGGTCCTCGAAGTCCGAGGCGATCGTGGTCGTCGTGCTCATCAGGCTGATCGCCAGCTGGGCGCCCTGTTCCGCCGCGGGATCCTGACGCCCTGCGGTCCCGCGCGGTGCGGGGGCGCGGAATGGGGCGGGATCGCCCCGGGCGAGCGGGTAGAGGGACGGCGTCCCGAAGGAGGAGGAGAGGGTCGAGGCCAGACGGAAGGGCGCGCCCCCCCAGGAAGTCTCCTCCATCCACGCCGGGACCTCGGTCTGCCCGTCCCCCTCGGCGTCCGGGACGGGCTCCGGGAGCGAGATCTCCGACCATTCCGTGGGCTCGCCCATGACCTCGCCCGGGAAGACGGCCCGCACACGGAAACGCTTCGCCCCGGCCCCGAGCATCTCGAGCAGCGCCTCCTCGGGCCGCCACTCGGTGTCGGTGACCCGCCTCCGCACGGCGGTCCAGGGACGCGTGTCCCCCGGGGCAGCCCGGCTCTCCTCCCCCGACCCCTCGGGCGCGTCCTCGATCTCGACCTCGTATCCCGAGGCCCCGGGGACGAGCGTCCAGCGGAAGAATGGATCTTCGGGGTCGAGCGTCGCACCGGCTTCGGGCGCGAGCACCCGTAGCGCCGTCCGGCTCTCGACCGCCTGGAAGAAGGGGACTTCCTGAGGCGGCAGGGTGGTCGGACTCTCGATCACGAGGCTCAACCGGTGCTCGCCGGTGAAGGAGGGGGGGAGCGGGAGCGCCGAGCGGACCTCGACCGGGTAGCCGCTCGCCACGACGCGCGTGAAGCGGTCGAAGGGCACCCCATCCAGAAGCCAGGTGCCGACGATCGTCCCCATGCCGGTGGTGGCGAGGAGCCCCTGCGCGTGGAGGGACTGCCCGGGTTCGAGGATCTGCCAGGGCCTGGGCGCCACGATCACCGCCGCCGTCACCGCGAGCGGCCCCCCGAGCGCGCCCGCCGGGTAGACCAGGAGCATCGCCCCGCCGGTCGCCATCCCCCCGTCGGGGTTGGTCAGATCCAGACGGTAGGGGCCGGGCCGGGCGTCCGGCCGGACCGCCACCACGACTTCGGCCGCCGCCGGCCCGAGGACGCGTGCCCCGGTCACGGTCACGCCGGGGGAGCCGGACGTGATCGTGGCTCCAAGCTCGAAGTTCCGGCCGATGACGCGGAGGACGTTCCCCGCCGTCCCGGCCACGACCGAGGGCGGGGTGATGGCGTCTATGACCGGCGCGCTCAAGGGCTCGGTCACGGTCACGCTCGCGGTCGCCGTCCGCGGGCCCGCGATCCCCGCCGCCGTGCCGCTGAAGACGAGCGGCGCGGTCCCGGCTTGGGCCGTCGGCGACGCGGTCACCACGACCGCCTGTGCGCCGCCCGCGATCAGGGAGAAGGAGGACGGCTGGACGGAGAGCAAAGCCGAGCCCGAGGCGCTCACCAGGATCGCCTCGCTGAATCCCCCCGTCCCCGTCGCCGTCACGCTGAGAGTCGCGGACTCGCCAGGGACCAGCGCGACGATCGGTGGTGAGACCGAGAGCGAGAAGTCACCGGGAGGCGGCGGGGGAGGCGGGGGCGGAGGCGGTGGAGGCGGTGGAGGCGGAGGCGGCGGCGCCCCTTCCACGATCACCGTCATCGGAAACGGCCGGGTTCCGTTGCTCGAGCTCCCGACCAGGTTTCCGGTGTACGTGCCCGGGGCCACGCCGGCGACGGCGGCGAACGGGAAGTTGACCGCCGGATACCGCGGAGCCCCCGTGGAGGGAATGGAGCTCACCGTCCGTGAACCGCCGGTCGAGATGCCCGACGGGAAGCCGATGAACGAGTAGACGATCGGATCGCTGAACCCACCCGACGACCGGGTTGCGACCGTGACCGTGCGGGTCTCGCCCCCGGCCACGAGGGTCACCGGGTTGGGTGAGATCACCGGGGTATACCCCTGGGCCAGCGCGAAGCCGGGCAGGAGCGCCACGAGTCCGGCCGCGCCAGCCAGGCCCGTCCACCGGCCGCGCCTCATGCAGGTCGCCATGCGCCCAGCGTAGCCGGCGCCGTGAAGGTTGGGTTAAGGAACGATTAAGGCGCCTCCTTAACCGGACCTTAACGCCGGTCGAATCGCCAGCCCTATGCTTGGGAGGAGTCGCGCCGGGGGAGTCCGCGCGCTCATCAGCGAGAGGAGACAGGAAGGATGACCATGAGAAACGGAACGATGACGCTCGTCGTCGCCGGCCTCGCCTGGCTGGGAGCGGCGGGGCCCGCGCTCGCTCAGAACCCGACGCCGGGGATCCGGAAGCCGGCACCGATCATCACGATCCCCAAGGCAGTTCCGAAGGTGGACCCGGACGATGCCGCCGCCGCGCCATCGACCCCGGTCGCCCGCGATCCGGCCGGCGGCGCTCTCGAAGCTTCCGTCGATTTAAGTCCCACCGTCACGGAGTCGGGGCCGGACGTGACGTGCTCCATCACCGCGAGCCGGGACCCCTACGAGGCGGTTCCCATCTCGAACAACGGCGAGACCGCGTTCGGCCCCTCGGACGCGCACCGGGTCTGGTTCCATACCCGCCGACAGAATCTGGGCGCCAGCTCCTTCCCGACGGCCCAGGCCAAGACCCAGATCCTTGTCGACGACGTGGTGGTCGAGGAGGTCCCGGGTCTGTTCAACATGGAGGGCAAAGACTGCACGGATTGCCTGCCGGTGCAGAAGAGCAAGCACCAGGTCGACCTTCCGCCCTTCTTTTCGGTGATCCAGGTGGTGGGCACGATGGAGAACGACATCCACAACGTCGTCGCGGAGTCGAATGAGAGCAACAATCGCTGCACCATAGAGTTCACGGCCAAGGCCCAGTCCCAGTTCCCGCCGTTCGAGTCCGAGGTGTACTGAGCCGCTGTCCGGCGCCGTCTACTTGTGTCTCTTACCCGGCTACGTGCCTGTGCGGGCGAGGATCGTCGGGCCCCCGCGCGAGTCACTCGCGGGACGGGCCGCCGGCTCGGCGGGTGGAGGCATCGGCGCGGGCTCGACGTCCAGCTCCTCCATCCGCGCCACGTACTGCCGGTAGAAGCGGCGCGCCTCGCCGTGCCGCCCGATCCCGGAGAGTGTGGCCACGAGGCCCAGATGGGCCTCCTCGTCGTAGGGGTCGCGCTCCAGGATCCGGAGGCGGTAATCGATGCACGCCTGGAAATCGCCGGACTCGCACCCTATCCGTGCGAGCTCCCTGGCCGTGGCGACGTAGGTCGAGCGCGCCCCCTCGCGAAGCGGGGCTGCCCAGTCCTCGTAGAGATCCTCCTCCAGGTAGTCGCCCGTGTAGCGCGCCTCGGCCGCCTCGAGGACCTCCCGCGCGTCGTCGCGTGTCTCTTCCTGAAGAAGCGACATGCCGGCCGCCGCATCGGCCAGGAACTCCTCGACATCCACCGAGACGTGATCGAGATCGACCCAGAGCGCCGAGTCTTCGGCGGCGATGAAATGATCGCTCGGGTACCCCTTTCCCGGGTCGAGGACCGCCCGTGCGGTCGCGAGCGCCACCGCCAGGCGCCGCGCCAGCGGGCCGGGGTCTTCCTCGGGCCAGAGGGCCTCCATGAGCGCCTCCCTCGGCACCGGCCGGCCGCGCCGGCTGACCAGGATCTTGACCAGGTCGCGCGCCTTCCGGGACTGCCACTCGGAGGCCGGCACCGGTTCGCCCCTCCTCGAGACGCGGAACCCGCCCAGCGTCCGGATGGCGACCGGGGGCTGCTCCCCCTGCGGGAGCGATGCCAGGAGTCCGGCCGAGCCGGCGGCCGCGCGCGGCCGGATCCCCAGGGCGCGGAGACCGGCCTCGGCGCGCTCCCTGCGGCCGTGGGAAG
>DASRVA010000158.1:0-8536 GCA_035687745.1 Gemmatimonadota bacterium | reverse complement strand
AGGAAGCAGGTCAGACCCGGGAGGATCTCGAGCGGCTGGGCGACGTCCTCATCGAGAAGCTGCGCTCCTTCCACGTCGAGGGCGAGGTCGTGGCCATCCATTCGGGTCCCGTCCTGACGCAGTTCGAGGTCAAGCCGGCCCCGGGCGTCAAAGTGAACCAGATCGCCAACCTGGCGGACGACCTGGCGCTCGCCATGCGCGCCCAGCGGATCCGGATCGTCGCCCCGATCCCCGGGAAGGGGGCGGTCGGGATCGAGATCCCCAACCCCCGCCCGCGGACGGTCACGATCCGCGAGATCCTGGAGACCGGCGAATGGACGGGGCCGCGTGGCAAGCTCCCGCTGGCTCTGGGCCGCGAGATCGCCGGCGCGCCGATCGTGACCGACCTGGCGCGGATGCCGCACCTGCTGATCGCGGGCGCCACGGGGTCCGGCAAGTCGGTCTGCATCAACGCCCTCGTGACCAGCCTGCTGTACCGCTACGGTCCCGAGGCCGTACGCCTCATCATGATCGACCCCAAGATGCTCGAGCTCATCGCCTACAACGGGATCCCGCACCTCCTCCACCCGGTGGTCGTGGAGCACAAGCATGCCGCCAAGGCCCTCAAGTGGACGGTGGCCGAGATGGAGCGCCGCTACCGGCTGCTGGCGGCCAACGGCGTCCGCAGTCTCGAGGACTTCAACGCCCGGCTGCGGGGCGGGGCCGACCTGGAGGGGATCGAAGAGGGAGAGCGCCGGCCGTTGCCGCTCATCGTCGTCCTGATCGACGAGATGGCCGACCTCATGCTCACCGTGCAGAACGAGATCGAGGAGCCCCTGGCGCGCCTCGCGCAGATGGCGCGGGCGGTCGGGATCCACCTCGTCCTGGCCACCCAGCGCCCCTCTGTGAACGTCATCACCGGCGTCATCAAGGCGAACTTCCCGTCCCGGATCTCGTTCCAGGTGTCGTCCAAGATCGACAGCCGCACGGTCCTCGACATGAACGGCGCGGAGCAGCTCCTCGGGAACGGCGACATGCTGTTCATGCCGGCCGACCGCGCCGAGCCTCTCCGGATCCAGGGCGCCTACGTGTCGACCGCCGAGACCGTGCGTGTGGTCGACTACCTGAAGGCGGCGGGGGAGAAGCTGAACGCTGCCCGGGTCGCCCCGCCGGTCGACATCATCGCCGAAGCCTCCGAGCTCGAGATGGCGGCCCTCGACGAGCGGGACGAGCTTTTCCTGGCCGCCGCCCGCGTCGTGATCGAGCACGACCAGGGCTCGACCAGCCTCCTCCAGCGCCGGCTCAAGGTCGGGTACTCACGGGCGGCGCGGATCCTGGACCAGCTCGAGCGGGCGAGGATGGTGGGCCCGCCCGACGGCACCAAGCCTCGGGACGTCCTGATCACCTCCGAGGAGCTGGATCACCTCGAGGCCGTCGAGCGGGGCAGCCGGTGACGGCGGGCGGCGGGGTGGGCCCGGGACGGATCCTGGTGACGGGCGGAGCGGGCTTCATCGGGTCCCACCTCTGCGAGGCGCTGATCTCCCGCGGGGCCGAGGTCGTCGCCTTCGACAGCTTCGACCCCTTCTATCCGCGGGCCATCAAGGAGCGCAATCTGACCGCCCTGCTTGGGAGAGACCGCTTCCGGCTCGTCGAAGGGGACCTGCGCGAACCGGCCGACGTCGAGGCCGCCCTCGCGGCGGGCCGGTTCGACGCCGTCGCCCACCTGGCGGCCCGAGCCGGTGTCCGCCCCTCGCTCGAGGACCCCGGCGGGTACATGAGCACGAACATCGGGGGGACCGCGGTGCTGCTCGAGGGCATGCGGCGCGCCGGGTGCTCCCGGCTCGTCTTCGGCTCCTCGTCATCCGTCTACGGCAACAGCCGCGACGTCCCGCTGCGGGAGACGGACCGGGTCGACCGGCCGGTCTCCCCTTACGCGATGACCAAGAAGGCGGGCGAGGAGCTTTGCCACGTCTACCACCACGCCTACGGTTTCAGCGTCATGTCGCTCCGCTTCTTCACCGTCTACGGGCCGCGCCAGCGCCCCGACATGGCGATCCACCGGTTCGTCCGGCTGATGGAGGAGGGGCGGCCGATCCCCGTCTTTGGGGACGGGACCACCGAGCGGGACTACACCTATTTCTCCGACATCGTGGCCGGCGTGGTCGCGGCCGTCGACTGGGTGCGGCGTGAGGATGGGTTCGAGATCGTCAACCTCGGCGAGTCCGTCCCGGTCCGTTTGGACGAGCTGATCGCCGAGCTCGCGGAGGCCACCGGGCGGCAGCCCCGGATCGAGCGCCTGCCGATGCCCTTGGGGGACGTCGAGCGAACCTGCGCCGACATCGGTCGCGCGCGCGAGCTTCTGGGCTACGATCCCTCGACCGGCATCAAGGAGGGCGTCGAGGCGTTCGTCCGCTGGTATCGCGAGGTGGCGCCCGCCAGGGCCACGTGACGCCCGGGGAGGTCGCCCCTTCACGCGAAGCGGAGGAGCTCCGGCGCCGGATCGACGCCATGGAGGCCCTGGTCGGCGTGGTGGGGCTGGGGTACGTGGGCCTGCCGCTCTCGCTGGCCTTCGCCGAGCGGGGCTTTCGCGTCCTCGGCTTCGACGTGGACCCGACCAAGGTCGAGACCCTGTCGCGGGGCGAGAGCTACATCTCCCACCTCGACGGAGGACGGGTGCGGGAGGCCGTGAGGGAGGGCAGGCTCGCCGCGAGCGGGGACTTCGGGCGCCTGTCCGAACCGGACGCGATCCTGATCTGCGTTCCCACCCCCCTGACGCCGCATCGCGACCCCGACATGCAGTACGTGAAGCGAACGATCGAGCAGATCGGGGCCCGGCTCCGTCCCGGCCAGCTCGTCGTCCTGGAGTCCACGACCTACCCAGGCACGACCGACGAGCTTCTCCGGCCGGTTCTCGAGACGAGCGGTCTCGCTCTCGGGCGCGACGTCTTTCTGGCTTTCTCCCCCGAGCGCGAGAATCCGGGCGACCCCGAGCATACGACCACGACGACCCCGAAGGTGGTGGGCGGGGCGGATCCCGTGTCCGGCGACCTGGCCGAGGCCCTCTACGCCCGCATCGTGCCGCGCGTGGTCCGCGTGTCCTCGGCCCGGGTGGCCGAGGCCAGCAAGCTGACCGAGAACGTCTTCCGTGCCGTCAACATCGCGCTCGTCAACGAGCTCAAGCTGATCTACGAGCGCATGGGGCTGGATGTCTGGGAGGTTCTGGACGCCGCCGCGACCAAGCCGTTCGGGTTCATGCGGTTCGATCCGGGTCCCGGCTGGGGCGGTCACTGCATCGCTCTTGACCCCTACTACCTGTCCTGGAAGGCCCGCGAGCACGGAAGGACGAGCCGTTTCATCGAGCTGGCCGGGGAGATCAACACCAACATGCCGGACCACGTCGTGGGCCGGGTGATCGATGCGCTCAACGCGCGGGGCCGGCCCGCCAGCGGTAGCCGCGTCCTGATCCTGGGGCTCGCCTACAAGCCCGACGTGTCCGACGACCGGGAGTCTCCGAGCTACCACCTCATGGACCGGCTGGCGGAACGAGGCGCGGAGGTCGCCTACCACGATCCCCACATCCCGGTCATCCGGCCGACTCGCGAGCACTCCGCGTGGGCGGGAACACGCTCGGTGCCCTGGGACCGGGAAACGATCTCGGGCTTCGACGTGGTGGTGATCGCCACGCGGCACGCCGCGGTGGACTACCGGGAGCTCGCCGAGTGGGCCCGGTGCATCGTGGACACCAGAAACGCCATGGCCGACCTCGACGTGCCTCCGGGCAAGCTGCTCAAGGCGTAGCGCCAGCGACATGACGTCCGTGACGCTGGATCTCCCCGAGCCGGTCGCCGAGGCGCTCGCATCCCCCCGCCGGTGGCTCGTGACGGGGGCGGCCGGGTTCATCGGCTCGCACCTGATCGAGGCCCTCCTCCTCCACGACCAGGACGTCGTGGGCCTCGACGACTTCTCGACCGGCAGGCGGACCAACCTGGAGGACGTGGCCGCGCGGATCGGTGCCGACCGATGGCGGCGGTTCGATCTCCACGAGGTCGACGTACGGTCCGCCGAGGCGTGCCGGCGGGCCGCGGAGGGCGTGGACGTGATCCTGCACCAGGCGGCGCTCGGGCCCGCCCTCCGGTCCCTCGAGCAGCCGCTGGAGACCCACGCCGTGAACGTCCTCGGAACGGTGCAGCTCCTCGAGGCCGCCCGGTGCGGATCCCGACCACGGTTCGTCTACGCCTCGAGCCGCTGCGTCTACGGGGACGATTCCACGCTCCCCAAGATCGAGGGGAGGCGCGGCTCCCCCCTCTCCCCGTACGCCGCCAGCAAGGTGGCCGCCGAGCTCGCCGCGGGCGTCTACGCCCGGGCCTACGGCCTGGAAGCGGTGAGCCTGCGGTACTTCAACGTCTACGGTCCCCGCCAGCCGCCTGACGGGCCGTACGCGGCGGTGATGCCGCGCTGGATCGAGGCGTTTCTCGGCGGGCATCCGGTGGTCGTGTACGGGGATGGGGAGACCAGCCGGGATTTCTGCTTCGTGGCCGATGCGGTGCTGGCAACTCTCCTGGCGGCGCTGGGAGGCCGCGAGGAGCTCGCCGGGTCGGCCGTGAACGTCGCCGGCGGGGAGCCGTCGAGCCTGAACAGGCTTTTCGATCTCCTCCGGGAGCGGATCTCCCGCGAGCGCCCGGAGGAGGGGAACCGAAAGCCCGTCCACGCGCCATTCCGCCCGGGGGACGTCCGGTATTCGGAGGCCGACCTGACCCGGGCCCGACGGGTCCTCGGCTTCCAGCCCCGGTACGACCTGCGGCGCGGCCTCGACGAGACGGTGCCCTGGTACCAGGCACTTCATGAGAGAGGCCACGGCGCCGGTTTGACAGTCGGAAAAGGGCCTCGTTAGACTACCCGGCGTCACCGAGTGCGGAAGGCAGGCCATTCCTCACCCTCCAGTCAGCGAGCGCTATGTCCAGGCCCATTCCGCTCGAATCCCTCCTCTCGCATCCAGCCACCGGCGCCGCGCCCCGAGCGGTGGAGCCCTCCCCCCTCCACGGCGGGGAGGTGATCGCGCTTCCGGTCGGGCCCCCGGTTTCGGTTGAGGACTACCTCGCCATCGCCCCGCGCGGGATGTGGTCCAAGAAGTGGCGCCTCCTGAAAGCGTACGTCACGGGGCAGCCGGTCTGGATCACCTGGCAGGTGACCTACAATTGCAACTACGGGTGCTCGTTCTGCACCTATTGGCAGAACGACTTCAAGCCCGAGGAGGAGAACTCTCTCCAGGACTTCGCCATCGGCTCGACCAAGCTCTCCGAGCTCGGGAGCCTGATCGTCTCGCTGGCCGGCGGCGAGCCCATGCTCCGGCGCGACATCCACCAGATCGTCGAGATTCTCGCGCAGGATCACTTCCCGTATCTCACCACCTCGGGCTCCGGGATGACTCCCAAGCGGGCCCGCCAGCTCTGGGAGGCGGGGCTGTGGGGTTGCTCGGTCTCGATCGATTACGCGGATCCCGACAAACACGCGCGGCACCGGGGCGTCAAGTTCGCCTTCGAGCGGGCGGTGAAAGCGATCGAGCAGCTCATGGAAAACCGCAGCGACACGTCGTTCCAGCGCGTCCAGATCATCTCCGTGCTTACCGACGACAACCTCGGGGAGATGCCCGCGCTATGCCGTCTGGCGCGCGACCTGGGCGTCTACTGGCAAGTCCAGCCCTATTCGGTCATGAAGACGGGAAACGAGCGGCAGCGGCACCTCGCCGGCGCCACCGAGACTCTGCTCGACCTCAAGGAGCGCTACCCGGACACCGTACACTCCAATCGGGTCTATCTGGAGAAGTTCGACGAGGCGGCCAACGACGGCATCGACGGCTGCATCGCCGGCAAGGCGATGTTCAACATCGACAACCGGATGATCGTCTCCAAGTGCGTGGAATTCAACGCGTCCGAGCCGCTCGGGAACCTGCGGACCGATTCGATGCAGCACGTGCTCGCCCGCCTGCGGGCGGCTCACGCGGCCAACACCTGCACGGCCTGCTGGTATTCCTGCCGTGGCGAGGTGGAAGTGCTGTACTCCGCCCGCGGCTTCTTGAACAGCGTCCCGAGCCTCCTCTGGCAGAGCGGGGGAGAGCAGGCCCGGACTGGGTGAGGAGACGGGGAATGATCCGCTTTACAGAGGCGTTGGAACTCGCTACCCTGGAAAGGGACTTCTCGACCCTCGAGCGGGTTCTTGAAGCTCCTGACCGCATTCGTCCAAGGAGGAGCCGATGATCAAGATCAACACGCAGGTCGTCGACACGGTCCAGGAATCCCAGCGCGATGCGCTTCGCGGCAACGGAGCGTCGGCCATTGCTGAGCGCGGGCCGGGCGAGTTCGACACTAGCGCGTTTACGGTCCCCGATCGCGCGCTCGATCCGAACGGGCAGGCGAAGCCGGGGCTCGGGAAGAAGGCGATCAAATGCCTCGACTGGACGTTGTGCAATGTCGCGAAGCTCGCCTTCAACTCCATTCACATGCTCAACCGGTACAGGCCCAATCCCTCGTTCACCCCGAAGTGGAGCGACAAGCCGCTGCTCAAGTCGTGGGAGAAGTCGAAGCCGCGGCTGGGCTGGCCCCGGGAGACCGACTCCCTGTGTCCGCAGTGCGTCGTGGAGGCGCGGAAGCGGATCATCGAGGGCGATGAGGACTATCACGTCCTGATCAACGAGAAGGTCGGGGAGATCAAGGCCCAGATCATCGAGCGGGACGGCCAGATCTGGATGGTCAAGGAGTGTCCCGAGCACGGGCGCTTCGAGGACCTGATGGCGATCGACGCGCGCTTCCTGGAGTGGATCGAGGGGAACTTCCCCGGTCGCGACCTGCGGGCCCACAACGACGGCAAGCTCCACGACCATGGGTCGTCGACGATCAAGCACGGCCGTGGGGCGGTCCTGACGGTTGACCTCACCAACCGCTGCAACATGATGTGCGACCCTTGCTTCATGGATGCGAACCAGGTCGGCTTCGTCCACGAGCTCGAGTGGGAGGAGATCAAGGAGATCCTGGACAACGCGCTCCAGATCAAGCCCCGGCGCCAGATGTCCATCCAGTTCTCGGGTGGCGAGCCCACGTTGTCCCCGCACTTCGTCCGGGCGATCAAGTACTGCCGGGACATCGGCTACAACTCCGTGCAGTGCGCCTCGAACGGGATCGAGTTCGCGAAGAGCTTCGAGTTCACCCGGGAGTGCGCGGAGGCCGGTCTGCGATTCTGCTATCTGCAGTTCGACGGGATCGGCAACGACGCCAACAGCCACCGCAAGGTGGGCAACCTCTTCGACGTGAAGCTGAAGGCGATCGACAACCTTTACAACGCGGGCGTCCAGGTCATCCTGGTCACGACCCTGGTCAACAGCGTCAACAACGACCAGGTCGGGCCGATCATCCGCTTCGCTCTCGACAATCCGAAGAAGATCGCCTTCATCGCGTTCCAGCCGGTCTCTTTCACCGGGCGCGACGACGAGATCACGGCGGAGCGCCGCATGCGACAGCGGTATACCCTGTCGCACATGGCCCGTGACGTGAAGGATCAGATCGGGATCACCGAGCCGCTGCGGGACTGGTTCCCGCTGTCGCTGATGGGGACGTTCTCGGATCTGGCCGACATGGTACACGGTCCGCAAGCGGAATGGGGCCAGGTGAGCTGCGGCTGTCATCCCAACTGCGGCGTGGGGACGGCCCTGATGGTCAACAAGCACACCCGAGAGTTCGCCCCCGTGCCGCAGTTTCTGGACATCCCGCAGCTGGCGGCCGACTTCCGCAAGGTGACCGACGCCGCTCGCGGGAAGTTCCTGTCGAACCTGATGATCGGTCTCGCCCTGCTCAAGAACTACAAGCCCTTCGCCGGGCCGCCGAGCCTCACGCTGATCGACATCCTGAAGAAGTTCGACAAGTCCTACGGTCTGACCGGCCACGACTATGGCTCGCTGGACCATGACGGGGCCTGGGAGCGGCGGAAGGACCCGTGGAACTTCCTGTTTATCGCCGGAATGTGGTTCCAGGACCTCTTCAACTACGACTTCCGTCGCACCGAGATGTGCATCATCCCCTACGCCACGCAGGAGGGGGAGATCTCGTTCTGCGCCTACAACACCGGCCACGGCTGGCGCAACATCATCGAGAACATGCACAAGAGCGCGACGGTGGCCGAGTGGTACAAGGAGCATGGCCGTCACGAGATCTTCGCCGGCGGCAAGGAGGTACCGCTCGACAACTACGAGCACGCCCTGGTGGTCAACGAAGACGACTCCGACCGCGTCCGCGACCGTGGCGAAGGGCCGCAGAACGCGCACGAGGAGCGGCTGGCGGCCAGAAAGGCGGCGCGCGAGGCGGCCATGGTGCGTGAGTACTACGAGCAGATGGTGCTGAAGCGGAAGGCGGCCAAGGAGGAGGCGCTGGTTCAGATCGACCTGTAGGCCGGGTGGGGACCGCCCTTCCGGCGCGAACCGGCGGCCAGCCGTCGGAAGGGCCGGGGCGGTAGATCCCGCAGAGGGACCGTGCGTTCAAAGATCCTGTCTACGTGATCGCGCCGGAAGGGC
>DASRVA010000157.1:0-14896 GCA_035687745.1 Gemmatimonadota bacterium | reverse complement strand
ACCGATGACTCGACTCCTCCCCCCGCCGGGCCTTCGACGGCCGCCAGCACCCGCGCCCGAAGACGGTCCGGCGGGGCGACCGGCGGGGCATCGAGGGCGATCACCCCCAGCGTCTCCTCGAGCTCCCGGCGAGCCCGCTCGCCCACGGATCCGCGACGCTTCAACTCGGCGGCCAGGGCCTTCTCCTCTTCCGGCGAAAGCCCGCCGAGAAGCGACTCCTGGAGGAGCTCGAGGAAACGTTCGTCGTTCATGCCAGCGCTTCCCTCAGCTTCGTGAGCGCGGTCCGGATGCGGGTCTTCACGGTTCCCAGCGGGATCCCGGTCCGCTCGGCGATCTCCCGGTGGCTGAGCCCGCCGAAGAAGGCGAGCCGGAGCGCCTGCGCCTGCTCCTCGGGGAGCGCGTTCAGCGCGGCCCGGGCGCGCTCGCGAAGATTTCCCATGGCCGTCTCCCGATCGGAGTCCGGACCCGGATTCGGATCAGCGCCCGCCGGATCAGCCTCGAGCCGCTCCAGCGCCCGGCCGTACGAGCGGTCCGCCCGGATCCGGTCGAGGGCCCGGCTCCGCGTCATCATCGCCAGCCAGGTCCAGCCCGATCCGCGCCGCTCGTCGAAGGAGCCCGCGGTGCGCCACGCCTGCAAGTAGACCTCCTGGGCCACCTCCTCGGCCCGCTCGCGGTCGGCCAGCATGCGCAGGAGGATGCCGAAGACGTAGGGGCTCGTCTCGTCGTAGAGCCGGGCGAACGAGCGCCGGTCGCCGGCCGCCGTCCCCCGAAGGAGCCCCCCGATGTCGCTCTCTGGCACGAGTGCGGTCTCCGATCGTACCGGACGCGCCCGTACCTCGCTTCCAGTACGGGCCGGGAGGGAGAATGGATGCCGGGGGAACCTATCCACGGGAATCGAGCCGGGGCAATCCGCCGGAGCCGGACATCCGTACTGGGACGTGAGCTCGAGAGGGCGGCCGGCCACCTGCGCCGCGTCGTCCCGGAACACGAAACCCAACGAAGGAGCCGACCATGACTTTCACGCGACCCGGACGGCGAACGCGGATGGCAGCGATCGCCCTCGTCGCGACGCTCGGGATCGCGGCCTTCGCAGCCGAGCGCTGGCTGCCGGCCGCCGACCACCGGGACAGCATGACGCTGACCAACGACCAGGCGGTCGACATCGCCGACGTCTACTCGTTCCGGAGCCCCGCCAACCCGTCTAACGTCGTCTTCGCGATGACGGTGCCCGGACTCGTTCCGCCGGCCGAGGCGCGGAGCTTCGACGAGGACGCCCTCTACCAGTTCAAGATCGACCTCAACGGCGACGCGGTGGAGGACCGCGTGATCCAGGCGTTCGCGACCGGATCCGGGACCTCGCAGACGATCCACTTCCGTGGTCCGGCGGCTCCCGCGACGACCGGGGCGGTGAACCAGCTCCTGCCCGGAAGCGACGCGGCCACGGTGCAGATCTCGACGGGGGAGAGCGCGATCACCGCGACCGGTGGCGGGCTGACCGTCTTTGGCGGCATGCGCGACGACCCCTTCTTCTTCGACCTCGCCCGCTTCAACGAGATCGTGATGGGGATGGCGACCGAGTTCCGCGATCCCGGCATGGACACGTTCGCCGGATCGAACGCGCTCGCCCTCGTCGTGGAGCTGCCGGCTTCGCAGATCGGCGCCACGTCGTTCTCCGTCTGGGGCACGACCAGCCGCTGATCTCGAACGTACACGGTGACGAAACGAAAGGAGCTCGACCCATGGAATTCCGATTCGACCGGGACCGCATCGCGCGACCCCTGGTCGTCCTGCTCCTGGCGGGCGCGACCATGGCGGCCGACTGCGACGACGATGACGACGACATGATGGGACCGGACCCGACGCCGCAGACCTTCATGCAGATCGACCGCTTCGGGCTGCCAGCGATCAACACGGTGTTCATCCCGACCGCCCAGAAGCAGACCTACAACCAGTCGGTGCCGGCCAACGACCCGGCGAACTTCGAGGACGAGGTCCGGGCGACGCTGGAGGCGTTCGGTGTGACCGGGGACACGCAGGATCTGATCGCGACCACCGTGCTGCCCGACCGCCAGCCGATCGACACGTCCCAGCCGACCGCGTTCCTGAACGGCCGCGCGCCGTCGGATGACGTGATCGACGGCGAGCTGACGCTGATCTTCGGCGCGGGCACGCCCTTGAGCAGCGACAACGTGGATGCCAACGACGTCCCGTTCCTGAGCGCGTTCCCGTACCTCGCGCCGCCCAACTGACGGGGCCGCGGATGTCGAGGCAGAGCGGACTGCGGGTGGCGGGGACGGGACTCGCCCTGGCCTGCCTTTTGGGGATGGCGGTGGCTCTCCCCCGCCCCGCGAGCCCGCCCGTCGAGGCGTGGGCCGCGCCCGACCTGGACGTGACCGACGAGGCGATCGGCTGGTTCGAGACGAAGCTCGCCGCCGATCCCACCAACCCGCTCCTGGCGGCGCACCTGACCAGCCGGTACATGGGCCGTTTCGGGCTCTCGGCCGATCTCGATGACGTCCGGGGGGCCGAGCGGCTGGCCCGGGCTCTGATTCCCCTCTCGAGGGACAAGGCGCGCGCCTGGACGCGCCTGTCGGAGGTCCTTCTGGCGCGACACGCCTTCGGCGACGCCCTGACGGCCGCCCGGCGAGCCGTGGCGGCGGACTCCGCGGATGCCGACGCCTGGGGCGCGCTCTACGACGCGGGCTACGCCGCCGGGAGCTACGCCGAGGCCGAGGTTGCCCTGACCCGCCTGGAGCCGGGGGTCGCGCGGCGTGTTCGCGAGGCGTTCTGGCTGAGCGCCGGGGGCGAGAGCGACCGCGCCGCCGCCCGGCTCGGGGAAGCGTGCCGGACGATCGCGGGCTGGAACGGCCGTGAGACGACCGTGGCCTGGTGCCTGACCGAGCTGGGGCATCTGGAGCTCGCCCGGAAGGGCCCTTCGGCGGCGGAGACCGTCTACGTGGCGGCCCTCGAGGCGTTCCCCGGATACAGGGCGGCGGTCGAAGGGCTGGCCGATCTGGCCCATGCCCGCGGCGACTGGCCCGAAGCGGAGCGTCTGTACCGCCGGATCGCGGTCGACGCCCATCCGGACCTCTACCTGCGTCTGGCCGAGACCCGCCGGATGCAGGGCGACCCGGCCGGCGCGGCGGCCTGGGACCGAAAATTCCTGCGGGTCGCCTCCGAGCGCGGGGCCGAGCCTCTGTACGCGCACCCTCTGGCGCTCTACTACGCTGAGCGAGAGGAGACGCGGGCTCTCGCGCTTGCCGTCGCCCTCCGCGACGTCCGGCGCCGCCCGACGGTCGAGAGCTGGGACGTCCTGGCCTGGGTGCGCTTTCGTCGCGGGGATCTGGTGGAGGCGCTGGCCGCGTCGGACCGCGCGCTCGCGTGGGGTTCCCCGAGCCCGACCATGGAGTACCGTCGGGCGCGGATCCTGGCCTCGCTCGGCCGCCGTGGCGAGGCGGCGCCGCTCCTCGAGCGGGCGCTGGAAGAGCCCGCGTTGCTCGAACCCGGGGCTCGGATCGAAGGCGGCACACCCATCGCCTTCGGGATCGGCATCGATCAGCGCCGCTGACGCTTGCGGGTGCTGCTCCTCGACGGGTAGCCTCTCCGCGCGTCACGCCGCCGGCCGGCGTGACCCGGATACGTCCAACCCCATCGAGGAGGATCCGTCATGCCGACCAGGAAGGCGAGCGCCGAGTGGAAGGGCGGGCTCAAGGAAGGCCAGGGCACGCTGAAGCTGGGGAGCGGCGCGTACGAGGGGCCGTACTCGTTCCGATCGCGTTTCCAGGAAGGCACCGGCACCAACCCGGAGGAGTTGATCGGCGCGGCCCACGCGGCGTGTTACGCGATGGCGCTCTCGGCCGGCCTCGAGAAGGCTGGGCATCCGCCTGAGCGGGTGAGCGCGACCTCGCGGATCGAGTTCGACACGGGGGGCGACGCGCCCACGATCCGATCCAGCACGCTCGACGTGGAAGCCAAGGTCCCTGGTATCGACGAGAAGAGCTTTCTCGAGCAGGCCGAAGCGGCGAAGAAGGGGTGTCCGGTCTCGCGGGCGCTCGGCGGGGTGGACATCCGGCTGAATGCTCGCCTCGCCGGCTGACGACCGGCACCTCGGGGAGCCGGTTACAGCCCGTCCCGAGGAGGGTGGTGCCTGCCGGGATGCGGGCGCTCGGTCGCCGCCTTCTCCTGGCGCGGCGGCTGCCTGGGGTCCTTCGTCTGTTGGACGGGGTGCTTGCTGGGCGGGACCTGGGTGTCCTCGGGTCGCGGCTTCCGAGGCGCACGCTCCCTCCGCTTGTGGCCGGTCTTCGTGAGTGCCGGCATCGGATCTCCTTCCCGGGAATCAGCCGTTCTGCCTGATCGTTCCCTTGAAGTCGCCGTACACCTTCCGCCACAGCGAGGTCCCTGTCCGCACGAACAGGACCGGGCACGGAGCGCCGCCCAGGAAATCGCGTGCCAGGTCTCCGAGCAGATAACGCCGGAACTCCCCTCCGGCGGGAGACGTTCCGACGACGAGCAGGTCGGCTTCCGCATCACGCGCGCCCTGCAGGATCCCTTCGGCTACCGGGCCGACCCGGAACCGGATCTCGGTCGCTACGCCGCGGTCGGAGAGCTGCCCGCTCAGGTCCCTGAGCAGCCGCGAGAGCGCGTCCGACCTCGACGGGATCGCCTCCGGGTCCACGTCGTACTCGACGAGGGGAGCGTAGGCGACGGGCGGCTCGGAGAGCACGTGCAGCAGCGTGACCTTGGCGCCCACCCCGGCGGCGATCGGCGCCGCGACATCGATCGCCCGTTCGATGTGGCCGACACCCCCGACCGCGATCACGATCCGGCGGATGTCCTGACGCGCTGCCGGGACGACCAGGACCGGCGGCAGAAGCGCCCTGACGATGCGGTAGGTCGAGGTGCCGAAGGTGGTCAGGCGGCGCCCCCGCCGCCGGCCGCCCAGGACCACGAGATCGAAGCGGCCCTTCTCGGCAGTGCCCTCGATCTCACCGACCGGCTCGCCAGCTCCGGTGAGAAGATCGGCGGAACAGCCGGTCTCCCGGAGGACGCGAAGCTGGTCCCGAAGCGCTTCGAGGACCTCCGGCTCCGCCCCTTCGCCGGCCCGGACGCCCAGCAGCGCGAACGTATCTCCCTCCGGTGTCCGGAGCCTGGAGGCGTAAGCCACCGTGCCCGCCGACTCGGACGACCCGTCGCTGCAGACCAGGATCCTCATCCCACCTCCGTTCCGGTCACGAGCTTGTAGATCACCACCGCCGCTCCGATCAGGGGCAGCGGGACGAAGGCGAGCCGGATGCGTGGGCCGGAGAAGTGGCGGGTCAGCTGGACCCCGATCTGGGCGCCGATGGCCGCCCCGGTGTGCATGACCAGCGCGATGATGATGTCGACGTTCCCCTTGAGAGCATGAGTGAACGTGCCGTACCCCGCCGAGATCACGATCTCGAAGAGGTCCGTCCCCACGGCGACGTGGGTTGGAGCGCCGATCAGGTACACGAGCATGGGCATCCGAATGTAGCCGGCACCCCCGCCCAGGAAACCGGCGAACACCCCTCCCACGAAGGCGACCCCGAGGATCACCCACAGCGAGATGGCGGGGATGCCGGAAGCGGGCAGGGTGACCATCGGCGGAATACGGATGGCGTGAACTTTCCTCGTGACGTGGGAGAGAGAGGTGACGTCGACGAGCGAGGGAGATTTCCGCGCGCGCCGCGCGCTCCCTGAACGGATCGTCCTCCAGCTCTCCCAGGCGATGAGCGCGGAGACGGCGAGGAGGATCACGGTGAACGAAATGCCGACCGGGAGCTCCACGTTGCCGCGGCGCTGGAGCGCCTCGATCGCCTGGGCCCCGACCTCGACGCCGAGGACGGTGCCGATCACCATCAGCAGCCCGAGCTTGATGTCCACGTTCCCCAGCGCGCGATGGTGCCGGGCGGCGACGATCGACTTGCCCGTGATGTGCGCCATGTCGGTCCCGACGACGTAGTTCATCGGGACGCCGACCGCGTACAGGGCCGGTCCGGCCAGGAAGCTCCCGCCCACCCCGAAGAAGCCGCCCAGGGCTCCGATCACGAAGCCGATCACGACCAGATAGGCCGGATCGATGACCTCGCCCGAGATCGCGAACTCCATCGGCTACCGTCCGTTCATCCAGGAACGCACGAAGCGCAGCAGGTTGCCCACGACGATGTCGAGGAGGAATCCCTGCCCCACGATGAGGGCGAGGGCCACGGCCGCGTAGGTGACCCCGGTCTCGGTCGCGAGCTCGGCCACCCGGTCGTCGATCAGGAGTAAGACGACCCACAGATAGCCGACCACCAGGACGGCGTAGAGGGCGAGCTCGACCAGGAGCTCGCGGACCGATGGCTGGGATCGGTGAGGCATGGCTCCTCGGGCGCGGGTGGCGAGGTCGGGCGGCGGCGGTGCCGGATCGCACGGAAAGATAACAGCGATCGGAGCCGGCGTTCTCCACGAGACGGACCACCGGGCATTCCCCGGCCCCGTCCGATATCTTGGGGCGGCCTGGAGCCCAGGGGGTATCGCTTGCGGATCGGAGTGCCGAGAGAAACCGCGCCGGACGAGCGGCGCGTGGCGGTCGTGCCGGAGACGGCCCGAAAGATGAAGGACAAGGGAGCCGACGTGCTCGTGGAAGCGGGCGCCGGTGCGGAGGCCGCCTACCCCGACGCCGCCTATGAGGAAGCGGGGGCCCGGATCGCACCGGTCGCCGAGGTGTGGTCGGCCGACGTGGTGCTGAAGGTCGCCTCACCCTCGGCCGAGGAGGCGGGCGGCCTGCGTCCGGATTCGGTCCTGATCTCCTTCCTCGATCCCGACACCGACCCGGAAGCCTTTCGTGCGCTGGTGGGCTCCGGAGCCACCGTTCTCGCCATGCAGGCGGTCCCGCGCATAGCGCGGGCGCAGAAGATGGACGCGCTCTCGGCGATGGCGAACCTGGCCGGCTACAAGGCGGTCCTCGAAGCCGCCAATGCGTACGGGCGGTACTTCCCGCTTCTCATGACCGCGGCCGGGACGGTCACGCCCGCCCACGTCCTCGTGATCGGGGCCGGCGTGGCCGGTCTCTCCGCGATCGCGACCGCGCGCCGGCTGGGCGCGGTGGTCCGAGCGTTCGACCCGCGGCCCCCGGTGCGCGAGCAGGTGGAATCGCTCGGGGCCCGCTTCATCGAGCTCGAGATCGAAGCGGTCGGCGAGACCGCAGGTGGGTACGCGGCGGCCCAGTCGGAGGCGTTCCTGGAGAAGGAGCGCGAGCTCCTGGCCGGCCACGTGGCGGACGTGGACGTCGTGATCACGACCGCCGCCATCCCCGGGCAGGCCGCCCCGATCCTCATCACCGAGGAGATGGCGCGCACGATGAAGCCCGGCTCTGTGATCGTGGACCTCGCCGCCGAGCGGGGGGGCAACTGCGCCCTCACCCGGCCCGGCGACCTGCATCTCGAGAACGGGTTGACGGTGATCGGCTACACGGACTTCGCCTCGCGGATGGCGGAGCAGGCGAGCCTGCTTTACGCGCGCACGGTCTGGAATCTCCTCTCCCATCTTTGGAGCGATGACGGTCCGAAGATCGATCTGGCCGACGAGATCGTGACCGCCGCCGCACTCGTTCACGCCGGCGAGGATCGCCGCACCCGCAAGGAGGCTTGACTCCTGATGACCGTGGGTCGTCCACGGCCGTGGCCCGTGCGCCTCGCCTGGACGGCATCCCTCGCGCTCCGGGGGCGCGGTCAATCCCGCTTCCCGTTCCTCGATCCGGACGAGATTCGGAGCGCGCGCGACCGGGCCGTTCGCCGGACGATCGACTACGCCTGGCGCTCGGTGCCGTGGTACCAGGAGGCCATGCGGGATCGAGGTCTCCGACCCGAGGACGTCAGAACCGCGGAAGACCTGGCCCGCCTCCCCCTCCTCGAGAGCCGCGACCTGCAGGTCCGTCCCGACGCGCTCGTGTCGACAAGGCATCGTTCGGACCGCTGCCTGACCTTGCGGAGCGGCGGCAGCACGGGTGCGCCGCATGGGGTACGCCACGACCCGGGTGCGCTGATCGCCAACGTCGCGCACGGCGAGCGGGACCGGGTGCTGGTGGCCTGGCACGTGGGACGCTGGGCGGGCTACCGGCAGCTCTCGTTCGCGCCTCCTTCCGCGAGCGGACCGGAGATCCAGGCGTTCGTCACGGAGCGGACCATCCGGCCGGCCGGCGTTCGGATCGAGCGGCGCACCGCCTCGGTGTTCGATGACTTCGAGGCGTCGGCGGCCCGGATCGACAGGGAGCGCCCGGACGTGGTCCAGGGGTACGGCAGCTACATCGGGCCGCTCTTCCGCCACATCGCCGCAGACGGCCGGCGGCGCCATCGCCCACGGGTCGTGACCTACAGTTCCGACGGTTTGCCCGAGGCCGATCGAGCGTTGATCGAGGAGGAGCTCGGCATCCCCGTCCTCGGCCGCTACCAGGCCGTGGAGGCGCTCAGGATCGCCTTCCAGTGCGGCGCCGGGCCGTGGATGCACGTGAACGAGGACCTCTACCCGGTCCGGATCGTGGACGAGGCGGGAAACACGGTCCCCGACGGCGATCCGGGGCCGGTGGTGATCTCGAACCTCGTCAACCGGGCGACCGTGATCCTCAACTACCGCCTCGGGGACCGGGCTCGGCGTCTCCCCGGCACCTGCCCGTGCGGCCGTACGCTGCCCAGGATCTCGCTTCCCGAGGGGCGTCTCGACGACTGGGTCGCCCTCCCCTCCGGCGAAGCCCTCCATCCGCAGGCCGTGCGCTCGCTCTTCACCGGTGAGGTCGAGGTGTGGGAGTACCAGGTGATTCAGGAGACGGCCACCCGGTTCCGGGTCAATCTCGTGGTCGCCCCGGAGGCCGACCGCGAGGAGCTGGGACGGACGATCGAATCCAAGTTCGCCGCCCGGCTCGGGCCGGGGACCACCGTCGCCATCGCGTTTGTCGGCGCGCTCACCCGGACGCCGGGTGGCAAGGTGCGGGGCTTCATGCGCCATCCGGGGTTGGCCGGGAGATGACCCTTCTCGAGCGCTCCTGGAACTCGGCCCGCCTGGCGGCACGGATCCGCCGCGAGCGCCGGGTGCCGTACGCGTCCATGGAGCGGATCGAGCGGCTCCAGCGGCGCCGCCTCTCGGCGATCGCCGGGCACGCCTTCCGAAGCGTTCCGTTCTACGGAGAGGCGATGCGCGCCGCCGGTCTCCGGCCGAACGACCTCGCACGGGTAGAGGACCTGGATCGTCTACCCCTGCTGGACGGCGTGACGGTTCGCCGGGACGTCGAGCGGTTCACGTCGCGGGCGGTGGGGGAGAGGCAGCGGGTCGCCATGCGGAGCAGCGGGAGCGGGCTCACCCACGTCCGTTCGGTGGTCTGGTGGGACGCCGCCAGCCAGCTCGCCAAGCTGGCGATCGCCGAGCGGGACCGGGCGGTCATCGCACGGACGCTCGGCCGCTCCTGGGGCCTGCGTCACCTGTACGTGCTTCCGGAGGCCTCGGTGAGCCTTGACCTCCGGGCCTGGTGGGACGCCCGGATCCTCGCCCCCCGCGGCCTGGCCGAGAGGAACGTCATCCCCGCCGAGAGGCCCTTCGCCGAAGTGGCGGACCGGATCGACGAGGTCCGTCCGGACGTCGTCTACTCCTACGGGTCCTTCGCGGACCGTTTCTTCCGGCACCTGGCCGGATCCGGCCGCGCGCTGGTCCCCCCGGGGGTCTGGGTGTACGGCGGCGACATGCTGCCGCCGGACGGGCGCGATCTGATCGAGCGCCGCTTCGGCGTCCCCGTTCTCTCCACCTACCAGACGGTCGAGACGGGACGTCTCGGCTTCGAGTGCGAGGCGCGAAGCGGGTTCCATCTCAACGTCGACCTCTGCGCGGTGAGGATCGTCGACGGCAACGGAAATGGCGTGGGCCCCGGCACGCCGGGCGAGGTCGTCGTCTCGAACCTCTTCAACCGCGCCACGGTCCTCCTCAATTACCGTCTCGGAGATCGGGCCGTCCTGGCGACCGGGACCTGTCCGTGCGGGCGTACCCTTCCTCGACTGGAGAGCCTCGAGGGGCGCGTATCCGAGGTCGTGCGGCTGGCCGATGGGCGCGAGATCTCGTCGATGATCCTGCGGAACCTGGTCAAGGACGAGCTCGCGTTCGCGCTGCAGTGCCAGGTCGTTCAGCCGCGCCCGGGAAGGTTCGTCTGGCGGGTCGTCCCCCTGCCGGGGCAGGAGAGCGAGGAGGCTCGCCGGGCGCTCCTGGAGCGGACCCGTGAGCTCGTGGGGGCGGAGACGGCGGTCGAGTTCGTGGACCACATCCCCGTCACGGGCGGCGGGAAGCATCTCGCCGTCGCGCCGGGCGACGCCGGGAGCTAGCGGCTCGATGTGCGGCATCGGCGGCATCGCCTACACGGATCCCGGGCGATGGGCCCGGCGAGAGGATCTGGAGCGGATGTCGGCCGCGCTCCGGCACCGCGGCCCGGACGGGGACGGTCGCTGGGAGGGACCGGGCGCGGGGCTGGCGGTGCGGCGTCTGGCGATCATCGATCCCGAGACGGGAGATCAGCCTCTCTCGAACGAGGACGGAACGGTCGTCCTGGTCTGCAACGGAGAGATCTACAACCACGTCGAGCTGCGCCGGGAGCTTCTCGCCCGCGGCCATCGATTCCGGTCGGGGTCGGACGCCGAGGTGATCGTCCACCTCTACGAGGAGCTGGGGCCTTCGGTCGTTGAGCGCCTGCGCGGCATGTTCGCGTTCGGGCTGTGGGACGCATCGCGCCGCCGGCTCCTCCTGGCGCGGGACCGGCTGGGGATCAAGTCCCTCGTCTTCGTCGTCTCGCCCGGCGCGCTGACCTTCGCCTCGGAGACCAAGGCCCTGCTGGCGGCGGACATGGTGGATCCATCCATCGACCCGCGGGCGGTCGGCCAGCTCCTGACGCTCGGCTTCGTGCAGGGGCCCCGCACCTTCTTCGAGGGCGTGCGCCGGCTCTCGCCCGGTCACTGGATGACCTTCGAGGCGGGCCGGATCGAAGACCGACGCTACTGGGACGTCCCCCTGACCCCGCTCGCAGAGAGGCCTCAGCAGAGCGCGGCGGAGTGGAGCGAGGGGCTCAAGGACAAGCTGGACGATACGGTACGGCTCCACCTCCGGAGCGACGTCCCGGTCGCGGCCTGGCTGAGCGGCGGGATCGACTCGAGCGCGGTCGCGGCTCTTGCCTGCCTCCGCCGCGACGACCCCCTGAAGGCGATCAGCCTGGCGTTCGAGGATCCCGACTCCGACGAGGTCGGCAAGGTCCGCACGCTGGCCGACTTCCCCGGCTTCGACATCGACGTCACGACCGTGGAGTGCGGTTCCCCGGATCTGGCCTGGTTTCCGACCGCCGTGTGGCACGCCGAGGAGCCGACCGGCAAGGGGCTCGAGATCCCGCGCCTGCTCCTCTCGCGAGCCACGGGAGCTTTGGCGAAGGTGGTGCTGACCGGCGAGGGCGCCGACGAGGTCCTTACCGGCTACGGATGGTACCGGATCGAGAAGGCGCTGCGACCCCTGGCCCTCGTGCCACCGGCGCTGCGACGAGCGCTGGCTCCTCTTTTCTCGCGCGCGCGGCCCTGGACCGCCGGCGCCCTGGCCGCGCCGGAGGGGACGGGGCTTTCCCGCTTTGCGGCCATGATGCGACCGGGGGATGCGGACAAGACGCAGAGGCTCCTCACACCGGCGTTCGCCCGCCACGCTCTCGAGGGCGGGACTCCGCTCGATCCGGTCGAGCTTCCCGACGCGCTCGAGCGGTTTCATCCGCTGGAGCAGCTCCAATACCTGGAGCTCAAGACCCGGCTGCCCGACTACATCAACCTCATCCTCGACCGCCAGACGATGGCGTGGTCGGTGGAGGCGAGGGTGCCCTTCCTGGACCACGAGCTGGTCGAGTACTGCATGCAGATCCCCCCTTCCCTCAAGCTGCGCCGGCTGACGGAGAAGTACGTTCTCCGGCGCGCCATGCGGGGAGTCGTGCCCGACGAGATCCTGGAGCGTCCCAAGCGGCCGCTGGTCGCGCCCCACCGGCGCTGGATGCGGGAGGAGCTGCCGGAGTTCGCGCGCGCGCTGCTGGAAGGCGAGTCCTTGCGGGCCAAGGGATACTTCGAGCCCCGCGAGGTGGATCGCGTGAGACGGGCCGCCGCCAACGGGGCCCACGGCGCATCGGAAGCCGCCCTCGCCGTCCTCGCGGTCCAGGTGTGGGACGAGATCTACGTGCGGGGCTGGCGGCCGAAACTGGCGCCAGCTGCGGCGGCGTGAGGCTGCGCTCTTCCCGCGGCGCGGCCCGTGGACGGCGCCGGCTGAGACTCAGGGGGCGCGTTCTCAAAGAGAGGAGACGAAGATGCCGTTCCGCGGACCGGGGAGGAGGTCCTCCACCACGGCGAAATCCAGCTGCACGGAATCGCTCAGGAGCCGACGAAGCCCCGCCTTCATGGCGTCGAGGGTCGTGTTCTCCAGGGGCTCGCGAGGAACGATGTGCACTGCGATCCGCGCGGGGTCGTCCTGACGGACTTGGAAGCGGTCGATCTCCCCGAACTGGCGAAGCACCTGGTCGAACATCCACGAGGGGAAGGACCGGCCGTCGGGCAGGCGGACGAGCTCGGCCACCCTGCCCGCAGGGGCTTGAAGAAGCGGAAACGCGACCCCGCACGGACACGGCCGCCCCACCCAGGCGCAGAGATCGTCGAGCTTGTAGCGGAGAAACGGCATCGCGAAACCGTCGAGCGAAGTGACGACGGCGGTCAGGGAGCCGCTGCCATTTTCCAGGAGCTCGTAGACGAGCCTGTCGGCGTTGAGATGGAGGCCCGCATGCCTACGGCATTCCCATGCGATGCGGCCGGTCTCCATCGTCGCATAGAAGTTGAAGCACTCTATGCCCTCCGACAGGATCCTTTCACGAAGATCGCAAGGGACGACTTCGGCCGACGTCACCACGGCCCGGGGCCGGCAGGCAGTGCTCAGACGACCGTCCAGGCATTCCATGACCGCTCGGAGGGCGGTCGGATAGGCCCACAAGACGTCCGGCTGCAAAGCCTGCAGGCGCTCGATCTGCACTTGGATCGGGAGCCATGGGGAGACGTAATGCCGGGAGAAGATCCCCAGGCGTGTGTAGAGGGGCTGGGGGCCCCAGTGCTCCGGTCCCAGGAACACCAGGCGGTCCCTAGGCCGGAGAAGGTCGTTCGCCCAGAGCCCGCGCAGCTCGATCAGGAGGCGTGCCCTGGCTTCAGAGCCGGTCACGTAGACCGCGAAGGGTTGGCCAGTGCTACCCGTGGTGTCGAACCTCACGCACGATCTCGGATCGATTCCGCGGGCCATGGTCCGCCCGAGCCCCGCCCGACGTAGGTCGTCCTTGCTCGTGATCGGGATTCGCGGCAGATCGTCCAGTGTCCGGATCGCGGCGGGGTCGATCGCGGCCTGGTCAAAGAGAGATCGGTAGTAGGCCACGTTCCGGTAGACGTGATCCACGAGGGACCGAAGCTTGCGCTCACGGAGCTGCCGCAGCGCCTCCGGATCGAGCCCCAGATTCCGCAGGTCCCTGCGGAACTCGATCAGCTTGCGTGCCAGCTTCACGGCTGGAATGATAGTGGCGGTTCCATGCTCGACCAGCACCTTCCATGACTTCGCGGACGGGGATCCTTGCTCACGGCCATCGGTCCAGCCGAGGACGGACGCCGAGGTGAAAAGCGGAATCCCAACGCCTTATGTCGAGACCGTCCGGGAACGAAGCGAGGTCCTGGGCTTCGTGGCCATCGACACCACCGTGCGCGGCAGGGCGCTGGGCGGATTGCGAATGGCGCCCGACGTGACGGCCGAGGAGGTGGCCGGGCTGGCGCGGGCCATGACGCTGAAGTACGGGCTGGCCGGTCTGCCTCAGGGGGGCGCGAAGGCCGGCGTCCTGGGCGATCCGGAGGCACCGGAAGGGGAGCGCCGGGCGCGGCTCCAGGCGTTCGCCCGGGCGATCGCGCCGCTCCTGAAGGATCGCGTCTACCAGCCCGACACGGACATGGGGACGCGCGCCGAGGACATCCACGCCATGCTCGAGACGGTCGGTATGCGGATCGGCCGTCGCGCCCTCAGGAGCGACCGCTCCGGCCACTACACGGCCCTGACCGTTCTGGCCGGCGCGCGCGCGGCGCTCTCCCGCCGCGGCGCCCGGCTGGAGAACGCCACCGCCGCGATCGAAGGGTTCGGCGCGGTCGGCGGGTCGCTCGCGACCTTGCTCGACCGGGCCGGGGCTCGCGTGGTCGCGGTCTCCACCTCCCGTGGGGCGCTCCACGACCCCCGCGGCCTGGATGTCCCCCGGCTCGAGGAACTGGCGGCGCGGCATGGCAGCGCCTTCGTCCTGGAGTACCGCGAGGCAGAGCGGGTCGCCCCCGACGACCTGCCTGAGCTTCCCGTCGACCTCTTCTCCCCGTGCGCCCGGCCGGGCTCGATCCGCGCGGAGAGCGCCGCCCGTGTCCAGGCGCGGGCCATTTCCTCCGGTGCCAACGATCCGATCGAGGCGGAGGCGGAGGCGATCCTCGCCGAGAGGGGCATCGTCGTGGTGCCGGACTTCGTCGCCAACATGGGCGGCGTTCTGGGTGGGACGATGCGGTTCGCGGCGGTAGGGGAACGCCGGATCGAGGCGTTTCTCCTGACGTCGGTCGGCGCCTGGATCGACGCTCTTCTCGCGCGGGCGGAGGAAGAGGGCGTACCCGCGCGGCAGATCGCCGTTCCGCTCGCCCGGGAGAGATTCGAGGCCATCCGCTGGCGGGCCGAGCACCCGGGCCGGTCCGGTCGGGTGGTGGACGCGATCGTCGAGCTGCACCGCCGGCGGCTCCTCCCGCGGCCGCTCGTGGGCGCGTTCGCTCCCCGGTGGTTCGAGGCCGCGCTCGCGCCGCCGCCC
>DASRVA010000156.1:0-9343 GCA_035687745.1 Gemmatimonadota bacterium | reverse complement strand
GGGCTCGACCGGCCCCTCGGAGGCGCCGACCAGCGCCCGCATCGCGCCCTCGAGGGTCGGCTCCATCACGATCCGGGGCCCGTAGGCCGCGATGACGCGCCGCAGCTCGGGGAGCTGGCTCTGCTGGGCCTGCAGGTAGAGCGGCTCGACGTACAGCACCGACCTCCCGATCGGGATCGCCAGCAGGTTTCCCCGGATGACGCTCGACCCCTTCTGGCTCCACAGGGTGATCTGCTCGCTGATCGTCGGGTCCTGGTCGATCCGCGCCTCGACCTGCATGGGCCCGAAGACGAGGCGGTCCTTGGGGAACTCGTAGATCACCCGCTGGCCGTAGTTCCCCGGATCGCTCTTCGCGGCCAGCAGCGCGATCATGTTGTCCCGCCGGGTGGGGGTGAACGGCAGCATGAGCTGAAAGCTCGGCTGGGCGTCGTCCGGGAGCTGGAGCAGCACGTAGTAGGGCTCCATCCGCGCCGTCTCTCCCTGATAGATCTCGTTGGGCGTGTTCCACATGTCCTCCCGATTGTAGAACACCCGCGGATCCTGCATGTGATAGCTGCGCAGGACCTCGGCCTGGATGGTGAAGAGGTCCTCGGGGTAGCGGAGATGCGTCCGCAGCCCCTCCGGCATGGACGACACCGGCTCGAACAGGTCCGGGAAGATCGAACGGTAGACGCGGAGGATCGGATCCGTGTCGTCCCAGGCGTAGAACGTCACGCTCCCGTGGTAGGCGTCGACGACCACCTTGACGCTGTTCCGGATGTAGTTGATGGGGCGCCGGCCGGTAAGGCTCACGGGCTCCGAGTACGGGTAGCGGTCGCTCGCCGTGTAGGCGTCCAGGACCCACAGCAGCCGTCCGTCCAGGAGCACCAGGTAGGGATCGCCGTCGTACTCCAGGAAGGGGGCGATCCGCTCGACGCGCTCGCGGATGTGCCGGTAGAGGAGCAACCGGCTGTCCGGGGTGATGCCGTCGGTGAGCAGAAACTTCAACGAGCCCAGGTACCAGCCGAAGAGCGCCCGCCGCCATGTCGCGTCCACCTCCAGGCCGCCGTCCCCCGCGTACGACGTGTAGATGTTCTGGTCCCCCTGCGGATAATCGAACTCCTGTCCGCGCGTGGCGACGAGCACGTAGTTGGTCGTGCGCTCGCCGTAGTAGATCTCCGGCCGCTCGACGGCCAGCACGTCGCCAAGGCTGTCGGGCGCGATCGGCGGGATGTCGCTCAGATAGAAGACCGGCAGCCCCTCCGGGGTGACCTCGTTGACCGGGCTCATGACCAGGCCGTACCCGTGCGTAAAGATCAGGTGCTGGTTCTGCCAGGTCTGGACGTTCGGCGCGAGCTCCTCGACGTCCATCTCGCGGCCCGCCAGCATCACCTGCCTGGGCCGCCCGCCGAGCTCGTAGCGATCCACGTCGACGTCCTCGAACTCGTAGTAGAGGCGCAGCTTCTGGAGCTGGCTGTAGGTGTCCAGCAGAGGACGCCAGTCCCAGAGCCGGATGTTGCGGATCGTCTCCTCCGCGCCCCCCAGCGCCTCGACGGACGGTTGGTCACTCACGTCGAACGGGCGCTCGACGATCGTCTCAAGGTCGAAGGCACGGCGGGTGTAGGCGATGTTGCGCGCGATGTAGGGGGCTTCCTTGACGATCTCGTTGGGCTCCACCTCGAACTGCTGGACGGCGCCGGGATAGAGCCCCTTCAGCACGATCGCTCCCAGGATCAGCGCGCCGACCGCGGTCAGCGTCAACGTGTAGCGCCGCCGGAACAGGTCGTACGCGGTCACGCCGAAACCCGCCAGGGCGAGGGCGGTCAGCACGCGATACCCGAGCACCTGAGCGTGCACGTCGGCGTAGGACGCTCCGTACACGACGCTGCGGTCTGAGAACACGAGCTCGAGCAGGTCCAGCCGATAGCCCCAGGCCAGGATGAGGAACAGCAGGGCCATGTTCGCGACCATGTGCCGGAGCGGCGCGTCCCGGAACCGGAGACGGTTCTCGGTGATCTCGAGCCCCCCGCTCGTCACGTAGATGACGGCCAGGACGACGAGGACGGAGATCACGAGCAGGAACAGGACGCTCTGGACGAGCCGGTGAACGGGCAGCTCGAAGATGTAGAACCCGACGTCCCTGGCGTGAAGCGGGTCGACCAGCCCGAACGACTCGCGATGCCACCACATCAGGATGTCGAGCCAGCTTCCGCCGATCGCGGCGCTGAACAACAGGGCCAGGAAGGCGGCGCCCGCGAGCGCCATCAGGTTCAGGTAACGCCCGGGGATCTCCTCGTGGATCTCGATGTTGGATATCCGCCGGCGAATGGAGCCGAAAGAGCCCGCGGCCAGCCGCAGGTTGACGAAGAAGAAGGCAAGCATGAACAGGCCGGCCACCGCGCGCACGATGAGCCGCGCCACGAGACCCGTCCGGAAGACCTCCCGGTAGCCGAGCTCGTCGAACCAGAGGGCGTCCACCGCCAGCCCCACCACGCTGCCCAGCACCAGGAACAGCACCAGCAGACCCCCGCCGGCGACGATCACCCAGCGGCGATTCACCCGCTCAGCTCTCCCACGGGATGTCGTCGACCCCCTGCTTGGCCAGGAACCCTTCGAGCTCGCCCTTGATCGAGTCCAGGGCGTCCGGGTTCTCGCCCTCCGCCCTGAGCACGACGACGGGCTGGGTGTTGGAGGCCCGCAACAGGGCCCACCCCTGCGGAAACGTGATTCGGACGCCGTCGATGTCCAGGGTGTCGTAGCGTTCGCCGAAGCGCCGGCGGGCCGCCTCCACGAGCTCCCACTTCCCCTCCTCGGTCACCTTCACGCGAACCTCGGGGGTCGACGCGTAGTGGTGCAGCGTGTCCACCATCTCCCCCAGGGTACGGTCGCTTTTCGACACGATCTCGCACAGCCGGCAGGCCGCGAAGATGGCGTCGTCGAAGCCCCAGTAATCGTGGAAGAAGAACAGGTGGCCGCTCATCTCGCCCCCGAACAGGATGTCGTCCTCAAGCATCTTCTTCTTCATCAGGCTGTGACCGGTCTTCCACATGACCGGCACCCCGCCATGCGCCCTGATGTCCTCCTCCAGGGCCCGTGACGACTTGACGTCGAACAGAATCCGCTCGCCGGGGGTCCGCTCGAGCTGGTAGCGGGCGAAGATCGCGGTCAGCTGGTCCCCTCTCACGGTGCGGCCATTCTCGTCGACCGCTCCGATCCGGTCGCAGTCCCCGTCCAGCCCGATCCCCATCTCGCCGCCTCCGCTCTGCACCCGCTCCTTCATGACGACGATGTTCTCGTCGACGGTCGGGTCCGGGTGATGGTTCGGGAACGTGCCGTCGACCGTGCAGAAGAGAGGATCGACCCGGGCACCGACGCGCTCGAGCAGGTCGGGGGTAAAGAGCGCCCCGGTCGCGTTGCCGCAGTCGAGGACGACGTCCACCGGCCGGGCGAGCTCGACCTTGGCGGCCACCATGTCGAGGTAGTCGTCGGTGACGGGCGTCTCCTCGAGCGAGCCCGTGCCGCTCGCGAAGTCTTCGGCCTCGATCAGCTTCCGAACCGCCTGGATCTCCTCTCCCGACAGCGGCAGCCGGCGCCAGTTGAGCTTGAAGCCGTTGTATTCGGATGGATTGTGGCTGGCGGTGATCATTACGCCGCCGTCCGTGTCCAGACGGTGGCAGGCGTAGTAGAGGACCGGCGTGGGCACGACCCCGATGTCCAGGACCTTCGCGCCGGATTCCTGGAGCCCCTGGACCATGGCGTCACGGTAGGGGTCCGAGGAGGGCCGGACGTCCCGGCCGACGGCGAGGGTCGGAGCGTCCTTCCCGAGCTTCCTGGCCACGAACGTCGCGAAGGCCCGCCCCAGGGCGTGGACAAGCTCCGGCGTGACCTCGTCGTCCACCAGGCCGCGGATGTCGTACTCACGAAAGATGTGGGCGGGTACCTGCATGGATTGTCTCCGGGGCGCGGGGTCCGGTGGGGTCGACGCCGGGCAAGGTACCCGACCCATGGAAGGCCTACAAGCGCGGGCGGCCCGTCGCCCCAGGCGCCGGGCCGCCCTTTCCCCGTCAGGCCGTATCTTCGACTTCTACTCGCGCGCCAGGACCTCATCGACGGGGATCTCGAACGCCGCGTGGACGACGTCTCCCGGGCGGTCGAGCGGCAGCTCGCCCAGCTTCCCGTAGCGACGCATGTCTATCCAGCGGTGGCCGCCCTCGAAAAGGAGCGAGTAGCGCTTCTGGTTCAGGAGCTCGTCGAGGATGTTGCCCGAGTTCAGGTCTCCCCGCTGCCCCAGGCCGCCCGAGTTCACGCGGATGAAGTTGATGTCCTCGGCCGCGGTCGCCACGTTCCCCAGTCCGATGTTGGCCTCCGCCCGGAGGAGGATCAGCTCCTCGTTGCGAAGGATGGGAACGGGGCTGAACGGGGACGGATAGAGCGGGTCGAACCGCAGGTCGCTCGTCAGGCCCAGAAGAGGGGCGCGCGGGGGTACGACGTTCACCTTCCGCAGAACCCGCGCGTCGAGCTCGCCGTTCGTCTGTTCCTCGGCGTCGTCGTCGATCGACGGGTGCGCGAAGATCGTGGGGTTGACGAGCGTCAGCGCCTTGTCCCCCGAGCCTCCGCCGTAGGAGTGGTAGACTCCCAGATCCAGCGGCGCGGCCGTGCTCAGGAACGACTCCCCCAGGGCCGTCAAGGCCGCCGCGAAGTTTCCCCGGTACACCTCGACCCGGCCGAGCAACGCGCGGTTGAACTGGAGAAACGTGGCCGGCGTGTCGAACCCCGCGAACCCCGGACTCAAGGGGAACGGGAACTCATCGCCGCCGTTCTCCAGATGCCCGGCCGCCTCCTCGAGGAGCTGGACGATGTGGGCGAAGACGGCCTCCTTCCCCTCAATCGGCGCCGGGGGGTCCAGGACCGGCCGGTCGACGTCGATCACGGCGCCGTTCTCGTCTCGCGTGTTGATGACGAGCAGGAAGTCGAGCGCCTGGATCGTCTTGGCGAAGCCGCGCGTGGCTTCCTTCTCGACCGGTGTCATTCCGATCAATGGATCGTCCAGAAGCCGGTCGAGGGCGGTCAGCAGAATGTTCGCGTTCCGGATGTTCTGGTAGCGGAGCGCCCACAGGTTTCCACCCAGCGCGGGAGAGCCCGGGTTGAGCTCCGACCCCTGATACATCTCGGTCGCGTAGCGCGTGTCGGCCCCGTCCAGATTGTACGACTCGCGGCCCAGGATCCCGGTCAGCGAGATATAGCCGTTGAACTCCCCGATGTTCTCGCGCGCGCCGATCAGGAGCCCGGTCGCCGCCGCCGCGGCGCTCGCCCGGGTCGGGCTCTCCTGGAGCTCGTCGATGCTCGGGTTGTTGAAGTCGGGCGCCTCGAGACTCGTGCAAGCCGTCCCACCGGCGATGGAGAGAGCCCCCAGCAGTGCATGGATCTTTCGCATGCTTGTCATCTCCAGCGCTCCTCTCAGAATCCCAGATCCACCGAGAACCAGAAGCTCCGGCTCGGTGGGTAGGGCGAGGTGTCGACGTTCCGCCCGATCTGCTGGTTCCCGAAGTTCGATACCTCGGGGTCGAGCCCGCTGTAATCGCTGAAGGTCAGCAGGTCGCGGCCACTCACGCTGAGCCTTACGCTCCGCGCCCACGGCCACCACGTCTCGACCCATTGCACGGGCAGCTCGTAGGACACCGTCAGCTCCCGCAGCTTGACGAATGAGCCCTCCTCGATGTACACGGATCCGTCACCCGCCGCGCGCCGCGCGAGCCTCTGCTGCCCGTCAGGAACGAAGTCCGCGCTCGTCTGGGCGAGATCCGAGATGAACGTCGTCAGGTTGACGATATCGCCACCCTTCTGCCAGTCCCAGAGCGAGTAGACGTTCACGCCCTTCCAGATGATCTCGTTCGTGAACCCCATCTTGAAGTCGGGGTTGATGTCTCCCGCCTCGACGACCTGGCCACCAACACTCGCGACGAGCCGTGTCGGGGACTCGCCCTCCGCGATCCCGAACGTGCCCAGGCTCGTGCCGAAGCCGCCGAAGACGAAGTCCGGTACCGGCAGCTCGATGATCTCGCCCCTGTCCATGAAGAAGGTGGTGCGGGAGAACCACAGGAAGTCCTCGGTCTGGACCGGCGTCATCGCGAACGCGGCCTCGAACCCGCGTACACGGAGCTCGCCGCCGTTGAAAAACTGGGTGTCGCCGCCGCTCGAGGGAGCCAGGGTTCGCTCGAGAAGGAGGTCGGTGATGTTCTGCTGGTACGCGGTGGCCTCGATCCGCGCCCGGGCGCCGAACAGGGTCGCATCGACCCCGCCCTCGATCTCCTTGGTCCGCTCGGGCTTAATGTTCGGGTCGCCGATCACCGGGATGAAGGTCAGCCCCGGGTTCCCGGCGATGTTCCTGGTCGCGTCCAGGCTGATGAACTTCTGACCGAAAAGCGGCTGATTCCCCGACTCGCCGTACGCCACGCGGAACTTCAGCTCGTCCAGGCTCGCGGCCACCTCGGGAAAGCGGAGCGATGCGTTGATCTTCGGGTACCAGAAGATCTCCTCGGTGTCTCCGTTCGAGCTCGACTGCTCGCCGCGGACGCCGCCAGTCAGGTTGAGGCGCTCGTCCAGGAGTAGGACCTCTTCTTGGGCATAGAAGCCGAAATCCTCGACGCGTTCCCTCCGCTCGCCGACCTGGATGTTGATCCCCGACCCGACGTTGGGCTGGCCAGCATTCAGGTTACGCGCGACGATCCGCCCGATTTCGATGTCCCGCTCCTCGTACTGCATTCCCCCCGATGTGCGTGCGGTGTAGCCGCCGGGCGTGAACTCGTGGACCAGGTTCACGCTGCCGTTCAGGTTCAGGTTGTCGCCATCGGTGAGGAGCGATGTCCCCGGAAGCCCGTCCAATGCCTCGAAGAAGAGTGCTGGCGGGAAGAAGAGATCGTTCCGCTGGCGGAACCAGTCCAAGCCACCGTTCGAGACGAGCTGCAGGTTGCTGCGTTCTCCGCGCCAGACGTCGACCGTAAGATCGGCCGATCCGAGAAACCGCCAGACTTCTTCCTCGTTCTGCATCAACGCGAACGTCTGAAGAGGGTTGCTGGGGGCCGCTCCCGGGAACAGCGGGAATGTGCCGTCAGCGCGCTGGTTCAGGTCGAAGAAGCGCGGAATGAACGGCAGCGCGAAGTAAGGGGTGATCAGGAAGTTGTCGTTGTTGAAGAGCCCGCGCTGGGCCTCGGTGTGGATCACATTGGTGTTCACCCCGATGTTCCATCGGTCAGCCAGTGTCTGCTCGAGGTTGACCCGGAGCGACTGCTTCTCGTAGCCGGTGTTGATGACGACTCCCTCGTCGTTCTTCACCAGCCCGGAGGCGTAGTAGGAGGTGTTCTCGTCACCCCCGCTCAAGCTCACGATCGTCTCGGCGGACAGGTCGTGACGCCCGGCCAGCTCCTCCTCGTGGTCGAAGAACTGGCCCTGACGAAAAGCCTCAACGCCAGCGGGCCCGAAGACGGAATCGACCGTTGCCTCCGACTCTCCCTCGAAGGTCCGGTAATCGAGCTTCTCCGACAGATCGAAGACGCCGAACCGCTGGGTGAGGTTGATCCGCGCGGGCCCTGGCTGGCCCTTCTTGGTCGTGATAAGGATGACCCCGTTCGACGCCTTCGAGCCGTAGATCGACGAGGCAGCCGCTCCTTTCAGAATCTCGATCCGCTCGATGTCGTTGGGGTTGAGGTCCGCGATTCGGTTCTGTTCATCGGTCTGGAAGACGGACGTGTTCGATCCCACGTTGGCGGCCGAGATCACGATCTGGTTGTTCGGGATCGCCACGTTCGAGACGATGATGCCGTCCACCACGTAGAGGGGCTCGCTGGCTCCGATGATCGACGAGACCCCGCGGAGGTCGACCGAGATCCCGCCACCCGGCGCCCCCGAGTTCTTCTGGATGTCCGCACCAGGGACCTTGCCCTGGAGCTGTTTCTCGACCGACGCCGAGGGGACCCGCTCGATCTCCTGAGCGCTCACCGTGGCGATCGATACGGCGGCGTTCCGGCGCCCAATCGCGGTCGCGCGGCCGGTGACCACGATCTCGTCCACCTGCAGAAAGTCGTAGGCGAGGGTGATCTCGACGTTGTCCTCGGTGGGAGGAACGGGGAATTCCCGCGTTCGATACCCTACGCTCTGGACGCGCAGCGTGAAGGCGTCCCCCGGAACACCGTCCAAGCGGAAAGTCCCGTTCTGATCGGTGACCGTTCCGGTCGCCGTGCCGGGGATCCCGACTTCCGCGAACGGGATCCGTTCCCCGGTCGCCCCGTCGATGATCGTGCCGGTCAGGACCCGTTCCTGGGCGCGGGCGGTCCCGGACGCGAGGAGAATGCTAGCGAGCAGAAGGAATAACGCGAGATGCGGACGACGGACGACCTGGCCCATGGTCCCCTCCGGTGGTGGGTGGCCTGTAGTTGAGCGAACCCGCCTCATTCTAACACGATTCCTATCGAACCTTCCATTCCCGCTTGAGAAAACGGTCGTCCTGTCCGACCTTGAGCGAATGGACCCGCCGGCACCTGCCTCCCGCGTGCGCACCGTCCGGCGCCGCCTCCTCGACCATTACGACCGCCACGGCCGGGACCTCCCCTGGCGCGGCGAGACGGATCCCTACCGGATCTGGGTCTCGGAGGTAATCCTTCAGCAGACACGGGTCGAGACCGCAATCCCGTTCTATCGTCGCTGGATGGAGCGCTTCCCGACCCTGGAGGCCCTGGCCGGGGCGGATTCGGAGGCCGTCATGGCGGCATGGAGCGGTCTCGGGTACTACCGCCGGGCTCGGCATCTCCATCGGGCGGCGCTCATGGTCCGCGATCGGCTGGACGGCGTTCTCCCCTCGAAAGCGGACGACCTGAGGAAGCTGCCGGGGATCGGAGCCTACACCGCGGGGGCCGTGGCCTCGATCGCGTTCGGCCGCCGGGAGCCCGCGGTCGACGGGAACGCGCGCCGGGTCCTGAGCCGGCTCTTCGATCTGGAGCGTCCCTCCGGGGCCGCGTTGGCGAGGCTCGCCGGCGCCCTCGTCCCGGCCGACCGCCCGGGTGACTTCAACCAGGCGCTCATGGACCTCGGCGCCACGGTCTGCCTGCCGCGCGTCCCTCGCTGCACGGCCTGCCCGCTCGAGACCCTGTGCCTGGCGCGCCGCCGGGACACGGTTCCGGAGCGCCCCGCGCCCCGGCAGCGGAGAGAGATTCCCGAGTTCGCTGTGGGCGTGGCGGTCATCTCGTCCCCCCGCGGGCAGGTCCTGCTGGCGCGGCGCCCGGACGAGGGCCTCCTGGGCGGGACATGGGAGTTCCCCGGGGCGCTCGCCGGGCGCCGCGAGGGCCCCGCCCGGGCGGCGTGGAGGGCGGCG
>DASRVA010000155.1:0-10068 GCA_035687745.1 Gemmatimonadota bacterium | reverse complement strand
GGCCACCCCGCCCCTGCCGCAGGTGGCGGTCTTCGCCCGGGCGCCCGAGCCGGGCCGGGTGAAGACGAGGCTGATTCCGATCCTGCGCGCCGCCGAAGCCGCCGAGCTCTACGAAGCGCTCCTCCTGGACACGATCGAGGTCGCGGAGTCCTGCGCCCGGACCGTCGTGGCGTTCACGCCCTCGGGGGGCCGGCAGTTGCTCGAGCGGCTTCTCGGCCGACGCCGCCGCCTCCTGCCGCAGGGGCCGGGCGACCTGGGCGAGCGGCTAGGTCGGGTGTTCGAGATCCTGTGCGAAAGGAGCCAACCGGCGCTGGTCGTGGGGAGCGACTGCCCAGCGCTGACCGCCGCCCGGATCCGGACGGCGGCCGACAGGCTCCGCCATGCCGACGTCGTGATCGGTCCGGCCCTGGACGGCGGCTACGATCTGATCGGCCTCAAGCGGCCGCGGCCAGAGCTCTTCCGCGACATTCCCTGGAGCACGGGCTCCGTCCTCGAGATCACGCTCGGCCGGGCCAAGGAAGCCGGCCTCCGGGTCGAGCTCCTCGAGGCGGTGCGCGACCTCGACACGCCCGAGGACCTGTACGAATGGTACGCCGGGTCCCGGTCGGAAGAGTTCGCCGCGAGCTACCCCCGGACGTGGCGTCTCCTCCATTCCCTGCTGCCGCCATCTCGCTTCGCCGCGCTGGAGGAGTCGATCGAAGAGCGCTCCGGTCGATGACGGAGGCGGCGGTCCTCGATCCCCCCGTCGACCGGACACCGGGCGTCCGGGTGTGGCGCGGCGAGCGGATCGAATCGGTCCACGACGTCCACGCCGCGGTGGCCGATCCGGCGGGGCGTCTGCGGTCGGCCCACGGAGATCCCGGACGTGGGGCCTGGATCCGCAGCTCGGCCAAGCCGATCCAGGTTCTGCCGCTGGTCGAGGAGGGGCTCGTCGACCGGTTCGGGTTCACCGGTCCCGAGCTGGCAGTCATGGTCGCCTCCCATGGTGCCCAGGCATTCCATCTGGAAGCGGTGCGGAGCATACTCGGGCGGGCCGACCTCGATCCCGAGCTCCTCCAGTGCGGGCCCCACATGCCCCTCGACGACGTGGCGGCGGCCGACCTCCGCCGAAGCGGGAGAGAACCCGACCGGATTCACAACAACTGCAGCGGCAAGCACGCCGGGATGCTGGCCGCTTGCCGGGGCATGGGGTGGCCGCTTGAGACGTATCTGGAGCCGGATCATCCCCTCCAGGAGCGGATTCATCGCACCGTGGCCGACCTGGCGGGCCTCCGGCCTTCCATGGTGCCACGGGCGGTGGATGGCTGCGGGGCCCCGACCTTCTTTCTCTCCGTGTCGGCGATGGCGACCGCGTTCGCCCGGCTCGCCGGTGCAGACCGGGGGCGCGACACGGACCGCGCGCGGGCGATCGGGCTCGTGCTGGACGCGATGGCGGCCCATCCTGAGTACGTGGCGGGAACGGGCCGCGTCGACACCGACCTGATGGCGCGGATCGGCCGCCGCGTGGTCGTCAAGACGGGGGCGGAAGGGGTCTTCTGTGCCGCCCTGCGTGAGCGCGGCTTCGGACTCGCCTTGAAGGTGGCCGACGGCGCGAAGCGGGCCCAGGACGTAGCCCTGATCGAGCTGCTCGTGGGGATGGGTGCGCTCGACGAGCCGACGGCCGCCGAACTCGTGGAGCACCGACGGCCGGACATCCGGAACCACGCCGGACGCGTCGTGGGCCGGGTCGACGCCCGGCTTCCCCTGGAGGGGCGGGGATGACGGCGGCCCAGGCCATGGTGATCGGCCTGCTGGGGGCCGCGGCGGCCGGGGGCGATCCCGACCGGCTGCGGGCGATCCTCGACCGGAGCACGGAGTTCCTTTCGACCTCGGACGTCGAGGAGCTCCTTCTCCAGACCGTCCTGTTCGCCGGATTTCCGCGAACGATCAACGCGTTCGTGGCCTGGCAGGGATGGGCCGCGCGGCGGGGTGGCCGAGACCATCCTCAGGTCGAGGCAGTCCGACCGGAGCTGTGGCGGGAGCGCGGCGAGGTCCTGTGCCGGCTCGTCTACGGGGAGAACTACGAGGCCCTCCAGATCCGACTGGGGCGGCTGCACCCGGCGCTCGCCGAATGGACGCTGATCGACGGCTATGGGAAGGTGCTGAGCCGCCAGGGTCCCGGCCCGGACGTGCGCGAGATGTCCGCCGTCGGCGCCCTGATCGCGATGGGGGAGGGACGCCAGCTCGCCTCCCATCTCCAGGGGGCCCTGCACGCCGGGGTCGAGCTGCCGGTCCTCGAGGCCGGCGCCCGCGCGGTGGCCGAGGAGTGGGATCGGGGCGACCTCGTCGAGAACCTGCTGGCGGACCTGGACAGCCGGCCCCGTGGCTGAGCCGGAGCCGGCCGGAGGAACGGTCCACCGCACCTCGGTTCGGGTGCGATACGCCGAGACCGACCAGCAGGGAGTCGCCTACCACGCCCACTACCTGGTATGGATGGAGGTCGGCAGGACCGCGTTCCTGGAGGCCCTCGGCTTTCCCTACCGGCGTCTGGAGGAAGAAGGGGTGCTGTTCTCGGTCGTGGATGCGAGCTGCCGCTACCTGGATCCCGCGCGGTACGCCGACCGGGTCGAGATCGCGACCCGGGTGACCGAGCTCCGCAGCCGGACCGTCGTCTTCGGGTACGAGATGACCGCCAACGGGCGCACGGCGGCGCGGGGGGAGACCCGGCTCGTGGCCCTCGGAAAGGACCGCCGGCCGCGCCGGATCCCGGTGGAGATCGAGGGCGCGCTCCGGCGGGCGGTGGACCGCTAAACCCGGGTGGGGCGGGAGAGGTTTCTTCTCACGGGTTGCCCCCGGCGCGGAACCTGCACATCCTTCGCCCGGGCAGCGGGATCGCAGGCCGACGACGACCACTCTCCCGGGAGCCGACACCGCAACGATGGCACATCGCAGACCCGATCTCGCGAGCCACCCGCGCATCCTCCTGGTCACACTCCTGCTCCTGCTCGCGGCAGCCGCCCCGCTATCGGCCCAGTACTCCCGCTTCGGAAAGAACAAGGTCCAGTACGACGACTTCAACTGGGAGATCCTGACCGGGGAGCACGTCGACCTCTACTACTATCCGGAAGAGCGCGAGCTGGCGCTGGTGGCGCTCGCGTACGCCGAGGAGTCCTTCCAGTTCCTCGAGCAGAAGTTCTCGTACAGCCCGAAGGACAGGATTCCGCTGGTCGTGTACGCGAGCCACCAGCATTTCGAGCAGACCAACATCGTCCCGTTCTTCATCCCCGAGGGGGTGGCCGGGTTCACGGAATTCCTGAAGGGGCGGGTGGCGCTGCCCTTCAACGGCTCGTATGCCGACTTCCGGCGCGTGATCCGACACGAGCTGGTGCACGTCTTCCAGGCCCGCAAGGGATCCCACATCAAGCGGCTCCACCCCGGCGGCTACGAATGGAACTCTCCGTTCTGGTTCTCCGAGGGGCTGGCCGAGTACTGGTCGGGACCGTGGAGCGCCGAGGGGGATCTGGTGGTGCGCGATCTGCTCCTGAACGGCCGGGTCCCGCACGTCTCGAAGCTGGACCAGTACGCCGGGTCGTTCGCGGCTTACAAGCTGGGCCAGAACCTGTTCGAGTTCCTGGGACAGGAGTTCGGCGAGGAGCGCGTCGTCGAGCTGATGGAGAGCGAATGGAAGTACCGGAACTTCTCGACGGCGTTCCGTCGCGTGTACGGAATCACGACCGACGAGCTGACCGAACGCTGGCATCGCCATCTCATGCAGCGCTACTTCCCCACGCTGGCCGCCGAGAGGTCGGTCTCCACGGTCGCCGAGCCGGTGGTGACCCAAGGGCGGCTGAACTTCACGCCCGCAGTCCTGCCGGCGGGAGCACGTGACGGGAAAGAGAGCGGGATCGCGTTCCTGTCGCTCGAGAGCGGCTACACGACCATCAACACCGCCGACCTGATGCGTCCCAACCGCCACATCGATACCGTGGTCACGGCGGGCCGTTCGGGGGACATGGAGTCCTTCCATCCCCTGCAGAGCACGATCGACGTCAGCGACGGCGGCTGGCTGACGTTTGTGGCGAAGTCGGGTCCGCGGGATGCCGTCTACGTCTACGACGTGGAGTCGGGCGATCGCGAGCGGGAGGCCTCGTGGGACGACCTGGTCGTCCTGTCATCCCCGACCTGGTCCCCCGACGGACGCCAGATCGCCTTCGTGGGCCTCTCCGAAGCCGGCTTTTCCGACCTGTATGTCTGGAACACGGAGACGGGCCGTCGCGAGCGGCTCACGGACGACCGCTACCTGGAGGCCACCCCGAGCTGGTCGCCGGATGGCGACGCGATTGTCTTCTCGAGCGACCGCACCCCCTTCGGCGCCGACGGAGCGCGGAACCTTTTCCTGATCGACGCGCGGAGCCGAACGGTCCGCCCGCTCACGTTCGGGCGGTGGGTGGATCGTGATCCCGACTGGTCGCCGGACGGCCGCCGGATCCTCTTCTCGTCGGACAGGTCCGGCACGCTCGACCTGTACTTCGTGGATCGGGAGGGGAACGGTTCGCGTGCGACCTGGCTGGCGGCGGGGGTCATGCATCCCAGGTGGTTCCGCGCCGGCGGGAAGGACTACGCGGTGTTCACGGCCTACGAGAACATGTCGTACGCGATCTACCGGGTGGAGATTCCCGCCGAGGTTCCTACGACGCTCTCGCTGGCCGTCGATCCGGACCTCCCGCAGTGGGCGTGGGAGATCCCGGACGACGGTCCCTACGTCCAGCGCGAGTACGAGAAGGAGTTCGGGCTGGACTTCGCGAGCGCCGCGCTCGCTTTCGCCGAGGACGGCAGCCGCGCCGAGGGCGCCCAGGTCTTCTTCAGCGACCTGCTCGGCGACCACGTGATGATCGGCCAGGTGAACTCCCAGCAGGGACGGACCAACCTGTTCTCGGGCTTCACCGGGGCCTTCACCTACGTGAACCTCAAGAACCGGCTCAACTGGGGGGTCAGCGGATACCGGTTCAAGTCGTACTTCGAGTCGCTGCTGGGCGATGAGTTCGGAGGCAGCGTACCCTCCGGGAGCGAGGGGGTCGGCTTCCGCAGCGATTTCTTCGAGGAGCGCTGGGGAGCGACCGGGATCCTGATGTACCCGTTCTCGAAGTTCCAGCGGATCGAGGCCGAGTTCACGGTGGAGCGGAACTCGATCGACGAGTCGTCCGACAGCGGCGACTTCTTCCGCGACGCCTGGCTGGCGATCCCTTCGCTGGGCTACGTGTTCGACAACACGCTCTGGGGGCCGGCGGGTCCGATCGACGGGCAGCGGCTGAACTTCACGGTCTCGCCGGTCACCAACGTGAGCGAGGGCGGGATGGAGACGCTGGACGTCCTGCTGGACGCCCGGAAGTACTTCCGCACCTCGCAGCACACGACGCTGGCGATCCGCGCCCGGGGGCGCCTGTCGCACGGCGACATTCCGACGTTCTACTACCTGGGCGGACCCCTTTCCCTGCGCGGCTACCCGCGCTACACGCTGAACGGCAGCCGGACCGTGCTCCTCAACCAGGAGTGGCGGTTCCCGATCCTGCCGCCCGACCGCTTCCGGAGCGGCCCGGCCGTCCTGCTCGCCAACGGCATCTGGGGCGCCTTCTTCGTCGATCTGGGCAACGCCTGGGTCGAGGATACGCGGGTCGAGAACTCCGAGGGCGAGCTGGTGAGCGTCGACTGGCCGGGCCTTCTCGGGGCCTACGGCGCGACGATCAAGTACCCGCTGATCGGCCCGCTCATCCTGCGCTTCGACTGGGCGCGACGCTTCGACATCAACGACCGACGGGACCTGTTTCCGGGGGAGCAGAACGACGTCCACTTCTCGTTCTTCGTCGGGTATGACTATTAGGTCTGTGCCGGGGGCCGAGCGGGGTTCGCGGCCGGGAGCCGAACGAAGAGCGGTAGTTCCTGCTACCGGGCGGAGCCCGCAGGGCGGAAGCCGTAGAGGGTGCCGCGCTCGGTGAAGACGAAGAACTCCAGCTCGCGCGCCAGGGGGCGGGAGGTGATCGCGCCGTCGAGCCGTGTCTCCCAGAGGGTCTCTCCGGTGGCCAGATCGAGCAGATAGAGGGTCCCCTCGAGGCTCCCCAGAGCGACCACCCCGCTCGATACCCGCGGTGGCGAACGGAGGGTGCCCGGAAGCTCCCGGTGCCAGACGACGCTCGCCCCGGCCCAGTCGTACCGCCAGACCGTCCCCTCGTGCCCGACCAGAAGAAGATCGCCACCGACCTCCTCGGGGCCGACCGTGAAGCGGCTCGGGAAGGAACGTTGCTGGACGACCTCCAGATCGGCGCCGACCTCGACCAGGAGCCCGTCGAGGGTGGCAAAGACGGCCGTCCCGAGAGCCGGCCGGACGAGGGCGTTCCCCCACACGAAGCCCGCACCGGGATCGGTCGAGTCGCGGACCGCACCGCTTCTCGCATCGACGGCGTACAGATGTCCATTCGAGGCCGCGATCAGGAGAACGCCGTCGAGGAGGGCCGCGCCGGCCTGGACGCGCGTGCCCAGCTCGGTCGACCACTGCGGGACCCCCGCCCGGTCGAACGCCTTGACCTCGCCGATCGACGAGACCGTGTAGAGCCGGTCGTCGGTCAGGATCGGCGGCGACATGAGGTCGCCGGCCTCGGCGGCCCAGAGGGTCTGGTGCGAGCCCCGTTCGAGTGCCAGGAGCCGGGCGCCCCTGCGCGTCTCGGACAGATAGATCCGGTCCTCGGTCACGACCGGCTCGGCCTCGAACCCGCCCCGGTAGTTCTCCTTCCACACGATCCGCGGGCCGTCAAGGCTGACCAGGTGGACGTTCCGGTCGAGGCTCGCCACCAGGATCCGGGAGTCGAACCAGACGAGGGGTGCGGAGCCGCCGCGCGAGACCTCCATCCGCAGGGATTGCGACCACCCCGAGGGGAGCGGCGAGCGCCGGGCGACCGTCGCGATCGAGGGCACCGGCTCCATCGCCGGGGGAGGGACCGGGAGGGACTCCTGGGCGGCCACCGGCGGAGCGATGCCGGTCACGGCCGCCGCGACAGCCGCCATGACGCGAGGAGACAAAAGGCGGGGCAGGGGGTTTGACAAGCCGGACCTCCGGGCTACTTTGCGGGCCGCGTGAGCGGACCAAGATACGTGCTGATCTCGGAGCTGGCCGACCACGTGGGAGAAACGGTCGAGCTTCGTGGATGGTTGTACAACAAGCGCTCGAGCGGGAAGATCTCGTTCCTGCTGGTTCGTGACGGGACCGGCCTCGTCCAGGGGGTCCTGGTCCAGGCCGAGGCCGATCCCGGGAGCTGGGCGGCGTCCGAGCGGCTGACCCAGGAGTCCTCGCTGATCGTCACCGGAACGGTGCGCGAGGACGCCCGCGCTCCCGGCGGGCACGAGCTCTCGCTGAGCTCCGTCCACCCCGTCCAGATCGCCTCGGACTACCCGATCGGCCCCAAGGAGCACGGCTCCCGGTTCCTGCTCGACCACCGCCATCTCTGGCTCCGCTCGAGCCGCCCCTGGCACGTGCTCCGGATCCGCGACACCGTCGTCCGGGCGATTCGCGACTTCCTGCACGAGCGGGGCTTTCTCCTTCTCGACACGCCGATCCTGACCCGCGCCATCGGCGAGGAAGCGGGATCGCTCTTCGAGACCGAGTACTTCGATCTCGGCACGGCCTCGCTCGCGCAGACTGGACAGCTCTACGGCGAGGCCGGAGCGATGGCGTTCGGTCGCATCTACTGCTTCGGCCCCACCTTTCGCGCCGAGAAGTCCAAGACCCGGCGGCACCTGGCCGAGTTCTGGATGGTCGAGCCCGAGATGGCGTGGTTCGACTGGAAGGACAACATCGACCTCCAGGAGGACCTCGTCGTACGGATCGTGCGGCGGGTCCTCGACGAACGCGTCGCCGATCTGGAGGCGCTGGAACGGGACGTCGCCCGGCTGGAGGCGATCCGGTCGCCCTTCCCGCGGCTGTCGTACGACGACGCGGTCGAGAGCCTCCGCGGGCGGGGCTCGTCGATCGAGTGGGGACAGGATTTCGGTGGCGAGGACCAGACCCTCCTCACCGAGGCGTCGGAACGACCGGTCTTCGTCCACTCATTCCCGAAGAAGGCCAAGGCGTTCTATATGAAGGAGCACCGCGAGCGACCCGACGTCGTCCTCTCCAACGACCTCTACGCCCCCGAGGGGTATGGCGAGATCATCGGCGGCTCGCAACGCGAGGACGACTACGATCGGCTGGTGGCGCGGATCCGGGAGGAAGGCCTTCCCGAGGACGCCTATGAGTGGTACCTGGATCTCCGGCGTTTCGGCTCGGTGCCGCACTCGGGCTTCGGCATGGGTCTCGAGCGGACGGTGGCGTGGATCTGCGGGCTCCCCCATCTGCGGGAGGCGGTCCCGTTCCCGCGACTCATCAATCGCCTCAATCCTTAGCAGCCTGGAGCAGCGGCCAGCTTTCCGTTGGACTTCCAGCTGTCTGCCACCTATCCTGGTGAGCCGGGTCCCCTCCGGGTCGGAGGGACGGCTGTGATCAACCACGACATCCAGGGAAAGGGAAATCATGACGCTGCGCATGCAGCCTCTCGTCGTTCTCGCCGGGGCAGCACTGCTGGCGACCGTGCTCGCTCCGGACGCGTTCGGTCAGGGAGAAGTCTCCGTCAAAGGCAAGTTCACCTTCTCCGCGTCGAGCGAGAGCGTATCGCTCCCCGGCGGCACCACGCTTCAGCGCGCCGTCAGCAACGGGTTCTTACTGACGGATGACCCCAACAGCCCGCTGAATCAAAACGCGGCGACCTGTATCGGCACGACGGTCATGAGCGCCACCGGCGAGCCGGTCGTCGGCTCCGGCCATTGTGATGCGGTCGACAAGGATGGCGACGTGTGGACGATATGGTGGCGCAACGACGCCAACGGAGGTCCATGGGGGATGATGAACGGGACCGGGAAGTTCGAGGGCATGGAAGGTGACGGCACGTGGGCCATAGGCCCGCAGTGGCCGGACGGCCGAGGGATCAACACCTGGGAGGGAACCTATACGATGAGGTAGGGCCAGGCCGCTCGAGCTTCGAGGGCCTCAGTGCTCGGCGGCCTTGACCTCATCCCACAGCGAGTCCAGCACGTCCAGGCCCTGCTCCTCCAGCACCAGACCGCGCTCGGCGGCCAGCGCCTCGAGCCGGCGGAAACGCGACTCGAACTTGCGGTTGGCGCGCTGGAGGGCGGTGTGCGGGTGGACGCCCAGAAGGCGGCCCCAGTTGACGGCCGCGAACAGGAGGTCCCCGTACTCCTCCTCCAGCCGCTCGGGGGCCTCATCCCCGGCCGCGCTCCACGTTTCCGCGATCTCCTCTTCGAGCTTGAGTCGCGCTCCCTCCGGCTCCTGCCAGTCGAAGCCGACGGTCGCCACCTTCTGCTGGATGCGGTAGGCGCGAACCAGGGCAGGGAGGCCCTCTGGGAGGTCGCCGAGCACGCCGGAGCCACCGTCCCCGGCGGGGCGCTCCTCGCGCTTGAGCCGCTCCCACATCGCCTGATGCCCCTCGCCGGCGTATTCACCCTCGCCGAAGACGTGCGGATGGCGGCGGATCATCTTCTCGATGAGACCGCCGGCGACCGCCGGCTCGTCGAACGCCCCCGCCTCCTCGGCGATCACGATCTGAAAGGCGAGGTGGAGCATGAGGTCGCCGAGCTCGTCGACGGTTCCCGCCCGGTCGCCGGCTTCGATCGCCTCGGCGGCCTCGTGGGCCTCCTCCAGGAGGTGGGGGACGAGCGTGCGCGGGGTCTGTTCGCGGTCCCAGGGACACCCGTCCGGCCCGCGCAGGCGGCGGAGCAAGGCAAGGATCCCCTCGAAGTCGCTCGAGTACCGTTCCGTTCCGGCCATGACGGCCAAGTTACGCCGCTTGCTGGGCTCCGACCCGCTCCCTATCGTTCGGCCCCCGTGAAACCCGCGCCCCACCTCGACCCCCGCACGGCCCGTACATGGGTGGACGTGGATCTGCAACGGATCGCGGACAACGTCGACGTCCTCCGGTCCCGGCTGCCCGCGACCACGGACCTGCTCGTGCCGGTCAAGGCCGACGCCTACGGCCACGGGCTCGTCCC
>DASRVA010000154.1:0-4825 GCA_035687745.1 Gemmatimonadota bacterium | reverse complement strand
CGCTGGCCGGCCTGGACGGTCGTCGAGCGGGGTGGTGCGCGGGTCGCGATCCTGGGGCTCACGACACCCGGCTCGGCGATCTGGGACCACCATCACGTCGAGGGGAAGCTCGAGTTCCGGGACCTGGTGGCCTCGGCGGAGCGCCTCTGGCCCGAGATCGAGGCCGCCAGCGACGTCCAGGTCGCGATCCTCCACTCGGGAATGGGGCCGGGCTCCTCGTACGACGAGGCGTCGACGGGGGTTCCTGAGGAGAACGCCGGCCGGCGGCTGGCGGAGGCGCTTCCGGGGCTGGACGTCGTCTTCCTGGGCCACTCCCACCGGGACGTCCCCGCCGACAGCGTGAACGGCGTGCTCTTCACGCAGGCGGGCAGGTGGGGCGAGGCGCTTGCGGTCGCCGAGCTCACGCTGACCCGGGAGGACGGCGGGTGGCGGGTGGGGGAGCGGCGGTCGCGCACGATCCCGACCGCAGGGGTGCCGCCCGATTCCGCGTTCATGGCCGAGCTCGAGCCGTACCACGAGCGGGTCGTCGCGTACGTGGCCGACACGATCGGCTGGACCCCCGACGACTGGTCGGCGGCCCGTGCCCGACTCGAGGACACGCCGATCCTGGACCTGATCCAGCGGGTCCAGCTGGACGCGACCGGCGCCGAGCTCTCGGCCGCGGCAGCCTTCGTCACCGACGCGAGCCTGGGGCCCGGGCCGATCACGGTCGCCGACGCGGCCTCGGTCTACGTCTACGACAACACGCTGAAGACGATCGAGGTCACGGGCCGGCAGCTCCGTGACTACCTCGAGTACTCCGCCAGGTACTTCCACCGGGTGGACGGGGAGGGAACCCCGATCGACGCGGCCGGCGACGACGACCTCGCGGTCGATTCGGTCCCGGGATACAACTTCGACGTCGTGGCGGGGGTCGATTACGCGATCGACCTGACCGAGCCGCTCGGCTCGAGGATCGAGGGCCTGACGTACCGCGGGGCGCCGGTCGAGGAGGACCGGACGTTCACGATGGCGATCAACAACTACCGCCAGGCGGGCGGCGGTGGGTTCACGATGATCGCCGACGCGCCGGTCGTCTACGACGACGGCGAGGAGATCCGGCAGCTCCTGATCGACTGGATCGCCGCCCGCGACACGGTCCGCGAGCCTGACGTGTTCGAGCGATCGTGGCGGATCCTGCCCGAGGCGGCCGTCGAGCGCGCGTCCGCGTCGGGCGGCGTCGGGGGACCCGAAGCCGCCGGGACGCTCGACTCGCTCCTCGCGACCCTGCCGACGCCGCTCTCGGCGAGCTCCGACTCGGTCATGCTCGCGATCCTCGCCACCAACGACTTCCACGGCGCGCTCGAGCCCCTGACACCCCCCTGGGCACAGGGCGATACGATAGGCGGCGCGGCGACCCTGGCGTCGTACGTGTCCGCCGTCCGGACTCGGTACCCTGGCGCCACCCTGTATCTGGACGGGGGCGACGTCATGCAGGGGACGCTCATCTCGAACCTGACCCACGGCCGATCCACCGTCGATGTCCTGGGCCGTATCGGACTGGACGCCGCGGCGATCGGGAACCACGAGTTCGACTGGGGCGTGGACACTCTGCGCGCCCGGATCGCCCAGGCCCCCTTCGCCTGGCTCTCGGCCAACATCTTCGAGAAGGCGACGGACGAACGGCCCGACTGGGTGGCGCCCTACGCCTGGCTCGAAACGGCCGGACTCCGGGTCGGGGTCATCGGCGCCACGACCCGGTCGACGCCCGAGACGACGCTTCCGGCCAACGTCGAGCCCTACGAGTTCCGGGACATCGCCGACGTCGTGAACGAGCTGGCGCCGCGCCTGAAGGCGGAGGGCGCGGACCTGATCGTCGTCGTCGTCCACGCCGGCGCGATCGCGAACCGGGACGAGGGATACGTCGGCGAGATCGTGGACGCGGCCCGGCGGATCACCGCCCCGGTCGACCTGATCGTCTCCGGCCACACGCACTCCGAGGTGCGGGCCGAGGAGAACGGGATCCCGATCGTCCAGGCCCGCTCGAGTGGCACGGCCCTCGGCGTCGTAACGCTGACCTTCGATCGCGGGAGGGACGCCGTCGTCGGGCATTCGATCGACGTCTGGACGACCCGCCACGACGAGGTCGCCCCGGATCCGGACATCGCGGCCCTGGTCGACCGGTACGCGGCGGACGTCGCGGCCCTGGCCGGTCGCGAGATCGCCCGCCTCGCCCATCCCCTCAGGCGGGACCGGGACGACGAATCGGCGCTGGGCGACCTGATCGCCGACGCCCAGCGTGCCGCCACCGGCGATCGGATCGCGCTCGTCAACGGGGGCGGGATCCGGACCGACCTGGACGCCGGCCCGGTCACCTATGCCGAGGCGTTCGCCGTCCAGCCGTTCCAGAACACGCTCGTCAGCCTCGAGCTGACGGGGGAGCAGCTCCGGCGCGCCCTCGAGGCGGTCGTCGAGGACCGCCTGGGCGAGGTGTCAGGGATACGGTACCGCTTCGACCCGACCCGTCCCGAGGGCCGGCGGGTCCTGGACGCCTGGCTCGAGGAGGGCGGCGAAGCCGTCGTCCGGGACGGCGCGGCGGTCGACCCCGACGCCACCTACTCGGTGACGGCCAACAACTTCATGGCCTCGGGGGGCAGCGGATACGACGTTCTAGCCGAGGCGGAGGGGACGAGCACGGGCCTGGTGGACAGCGAGGTGCTGGTGGAGTATCTGGCCGCGCTGCCCCAGCCGGTCGAGTATGAGGTTCAGGGGAGGGTCGAGCGGCTCGCTCCCTGGCCGGACGGCCGCTGAAGCCCTTGTCAGGGTGATGACGAAAGAGGAGCTGGAGATGAAGGAGAACGGAGCCACAGGGAAGCGGATCCAGGTGATGGTCAACGACGAGGAGGTGGCGGTGCGATCCTCGGCCACGTGGGGTGACGCGGTCACGGCCTGGCGCTCGTGGGCCGGCGCGGCGCTCGGCCGGGGCGAGGCTTACATCCGGGACGCGGTCGGGTCGCCGGTCGACGCCGGCGGACGGGTCGTGCCCGGGGCCACGATCCACTTCGTCCGCTGCGGGGTTGAATGACGCTGGACCGGGAGCTGCTCGAGCGGCTCCCCAAGACGGACCTCCACGTCCACCTGGACGGCTCGCTCCGCCCCGAGACGATCGACGATCTCGCCGAACGCGATGACGTCGACCTCCCCTTCGGCTCCGTCGACGACATACGCCGGTTCTTCGTCGAGGACCTGCCGGAGCGGGATCTGGTCGCCTACCTCGAACGGTTCGACGTCACGACCGCAGTCATGCAGACCGAAGCCGCACTGGAGCGGGTCGCCTTCGAGCTCGTCGAGGACGCGGCGGCCGAGAATGTCTGGTACATGGAGGTCCGATATGCGCCTATCCTTTCGACCAAGCGCGGCCTCTCTCCCCGTCAGGTCGTGGACGCGATCGAGCGCGGGCTACGTCGAGGCCAGGAGACGTTCCCGAGGACCCGGGCTCATCAGATCATCTGCGGACTTCGCCACTTCGAGCCCGAGCGCGCCATGCGGATGGCCGCTCTGGCGGTGGAATACAAGGACCGCGGCGTCCTCGCCTTCGACCTGGCGGGCGCGGAGAGAGACAATCCCGCCAAGCGATTCCGGGAGGCTTTCTACCTCGTCCGGGACGCTAACCTGAACGTGACCGTTCATGCGGGCGAGGCGTACGGTCCCGAGTCGATCCACCAGGCCCTCCATTGGACGGGAGCGCACCGGATCGGACACGGCGTCCGGCTCAGGGAGGACCCCGATCTCATGGAGTACGTCCGCGACCATCGGATCCCGATCGAGATGTGCCCCACGTCGAACGTCCAGACGGGAGCCGTGGCGTCGATCGAGCTTCACCCTATCCGCGAATACTTCGATCGCGATCTGCGGGTGACCGTCAACACGGACAATCGGCTGATGTCGAACACGACCGTCACCAACGAGCTCGCGCTCTGTTGCGAGCATCTCCACTTCGACCTGCCCGAGATCAAGAAGCTGGTCCTGAACGGGTTCAAGAGCTCCTTCCTCCATTACACGGACCGAAAGGCCATGATCGACGAGGCGATCGCCGCGCTGGCCGAGGTCGAAGAGTGAACGATCGGTCGAGCGCGGACGTCACCTGCGAGGGCGCTGGCTTCCGTACGTAACCCCAACCATATCCCTGAGACGAGGATCATGAATCGGAAGACGGTCTATCTGGCGCTTCTGCTGGGCGCCGTTTCCGCGGTCCCCGCCGCCGCCCAGTCCTTCGGCCGGACGGTCGCGGTGGCCGGCGAAGACGTTCTCTTCGGCCAGCCGGACATCGATCGAACACCGGGCGCCGTCTTCGTCTACCGCCGGAGCGCGGGGACCTGGGAGGAAGCGGCGCGGCTCGCGGCCGAGGAAGGGATTCCCGGCGACCGGTTCGGCTCGGCCCTGGCCGTGGACGGCGAGCGCGTCCTGGTCGGCGCCTACTGGGCGGACAGCGGTCGCGGAGCGGCCTACGTGTTCGACCGGGGTGGGGATGGCGGATGGAGCCAGTCCGCCAAGCTGGAGGGCGGGGCCGTGGGCGACAGCCTGGGCCTTCAGGTGGCCCTCCAGGGCGACGTCGCGCTGGTCGCGGCGGCGGGCGACTCGGGCGGGGGACAGGTGCGCGTGTTTCGCCGGGACCCGTCCGGCGGATGGGGCGACGCGGGGCTGCTGGAGGCGCCGGGAACGCGGCGCGGCGACCGGTTCGGCTCTGCGCTCGCCTTCGTGGACGGGACCGCCGTCGTGGGAGCCGCCGGACGCGATTCGGCGGCAGGCGGCGTGTGGATCTTCCCCGCCGAGGACGAGGCGTTCG
>DASRVA010000153.1:0-30594 GCA_035687745.1 Gemmatimonadota bacterium | reverse complement strand
CGGCTCGACGGCGGGCGGTGGGTCCGAGACCAGCGGTCGTGGAAGGCGATGGCGCGCGTGTTCGCGCGCATGGACCCCGGCCGCGAGCCCGACCGCTCGTTCCAGGAGTTCCTCGACGAGAGGCCGGGCGGCAGGAAGCTCGCGGCCGCGCGCAGGGTGGCGCGCGGCTTTGTCCAGGGCTTCTACGCTGCCGACCCCGCGCGGATCAGCGTGCGGTCGCTGGCAGGCCTGGGCGCGACGACGGAGGAGGCCGCGAGAGGGGCGCGGATCGTGCCGGGCTACGCCGCGCTCGTCGCCCACCTGGAGCGCGAGGTGGCGGGCAGCGTACGGCTCGGCGAGCCGGTCGCGCGGATCGCCTGGGGCGAAGACGGTGCCCGGGTCGTCACGCGCGACGGAGCCCGGTACAGAGGCCGGGCGGCGGTCGTCGCGGTCCCCCTCCCCGAGCTCCAGGAAGGGGGTATCCTGTTCGAGCCTGAGATCCCATCCGTCCGGCGCGCCGCCGGCGCGCTCGTCATGGGGAACGCGGCGCGCGTGACGCTCGTCCTCCGGGAGCGGTTCTGGGAGGAGAGGATGGGGGAACTCTCTTTCGTCCACGCGCCCGGGCGGCGCCCGTTCCACGTCTGGTGGACGACCTACCCGCACCTCGCGCCGGTCCTGGTCGGCTGGTCGGGCGGTCCGCCGGCGCTCACGCTCCTAAAATCCGGTGTGGTGGAAGAGACGGCGGTACGCGAGTTCGCCCGCGCCTTCCGCCTGAAGCGCACGCGGGCGGAGGGGCTCGTGGAGTCCGTCCACACGCACGACTGGACGCACGACCCCTGGATCCGCGGCGCGTACAGCTACGTCGGGGTCGGCGGAAACGGCGCCGCGAAACGGCTCGCGCGACCGGTCGGCGATACGCTCTTCATCGCCGGCGAGGCGACGGACCAGAAGAACATCGGGACGGTCGAGGCGGCGCTCGCGAGCGGACGCCGCGCGGCGAAGCAGGTTCTTCGGGCGATCGGCTGAGCCCGGCGGGCTGACGCCCCTGCTCGAGAGCGACGCTGATTCATCGGTTCACGCACGTTGCAGTCAGGGCTTAACCATGACCTTGATCGCCTCGCGTTCGTTCATCGCCCGATAGCCGTCGGGAACCTCGTCGAGGCTGATGATCCGGTCGAAGACGCGGCCGGGTTCGATCCTGCCCTCGAGAACGTCCGGGATCAGCTCCTCGATGTACGCGCGGACCGGGGCGGGGCCGCCGCTAACGGTGACGTTGTTGTAGAACGCCGGCTCCGAGGCGGGGATCGTCTCGTAGTGTGGGACCCCGACGCGGCCTACGGCGCCACCCGGACGGGCGATGCCGATCGCGGTGACCATGGCCTGGTCCGTGCCGACGCACTCCAGGACGGAGTGGACGCCGAAGCCGCCCGTCAGCTCGCGCACGCGCTCGACCGCCTCCTCGCCACGCTCGCTCACAGCGTCCGTTGCGCCCAACTCTTTCGCCAGCGTAATCCGGTCGGGATGACGGCCCAGGATGATGATCTGCTCGGCGCCGAGGCGCCGGGCGGCGATGACCCCGCACAAGCCGACGGCGCCGTCACCGATGACGGCCACCGTCTTGCCGCGGCCGACCTTCGCGGCGCGGGCCGCATGATGGCCGGTCCCCATCACGTCGGAAAGGGTGAGCAGCGACGGCATCAGCACGTGGTCTAAGCCGACCGGCAGGACCACGAGCGTTCCGTCCGCCTGGGGGACGCGCACCGCTTCGGCTTGTGCTCCGGCGACCTCGACCGTGCCGAAAAACCCGCCGCGGACGCAGGACGTGTGGAGTCCCTCCCGGCAGAAGACGCAGCTGCCGTCGGAGAAGGCGAACGGCATGACGACGACGTCGCCGACCTTCAAGGTCCGGACGGCGGCGCCTACGGCTTCGACGACGCCGATCGCCTCGTGGCCCATGACGCGGCTGGTCTCGCTCGGCTCCATCAGCTTGTACGGCCACAGATCGCTGCCGCAGATGCAGGCGCGGCCGACGGCGACGACCGCGTCGGTGGGCTCGATCAGGCGGGCGTCGGGGACGTTCTCGATGCGAACGTCACCGGCGCCGTACAAGACGGTCGCGCGCATCGCTATCTACCTCGCGCTCGCGGCGGGCGCGGGCCCCCGGTTCCGCAGGTAGCGCGCGGCCAGCGCCCGCAGATCGTCGTAGATGAACGGTACGAAGCTCTCGACCGCGTTGGCGTCCCCGTCCTGGATCCTCCGCAGGAGCCGCGTGGTGTCTTCCTTCGGCATCTCCTCCCGTACCTCCCCCTTGAGGGTCGGTCCCGGGAGACCCGAGTGCAAGCCCCGCACCGCCGCCCGGGCTTGACCGGCTCGACACGGGGACGACAGGCCTCTCCTGACCCTTTACACTCATCGTCGCGATCTCCGATATTCCCGCCATGTCACGGCCAACCGGCCTGGTCACTTTCCTGTTCACCGACATCGAAGGCAGCTCGACAGCGTGGGAGCAGGATCGCGCAGCGATGCGAACCACGCTCGAACATCACGACCGGATCGTTCGAACGGCGATCGAACGACATCACGGATACGTCTTCAAGACGATGGGGGATGCCTTCTGCTCGGCGTTCGCGCGCTGCCGGGAGGCGCTGTCCGCGGCCCTGGCTATACAGCGGGACCTCTCCACCCATGATTGGGAGACCTCCCTCCCCCCCAGGGTACGCATCGCGATTCACGCCGGCGATGCCGACGAGCGGGGTGGTGACTACTTCGGCACGAGCTTGAACCGGGTGTCGCGGCTGGTCGCACTCGGTCACGGTGGACAGATCCTCCTATCCCAGGCGGTGCGTGATCTGACACGCGACGATCTGCCGAGCGACGTGACGCTCGAGGACCTGGGCGAGCACCGCCTGAAGGACCTCCGCGAGCCCGAGCGCGTCTACCAGCTCGACCATCCTGATCTTTCGAACCGGTTTCCCGCGCTCCGGTCGATCGACCATCTGCCGCATAACCTGCCGATCCAGCTCACGAGCTTCGTTGGGCGTGAACGGGATATCGCCGAGATCCGCGCGTCCATCACCACGCATCGCCTGGTGACGCTCACGGGATCCGGCGGAAGCGGAAAAACCCGGATCGCACTTCAGGTCGCTGCCGAGCTCGTCGGCACGTTCCACGATGGGACGTGGTTCGTCGACCTGTCGTCGCTGACGGATCCCGCTCTGATTCATCAGACAGTCGCCCAGGTGCTCGGGGTCCGCCCAATGCCCGGACGGGAGGTGAGCGAAGTCCTGGCGAGCTACCTCGCACCGCGGTCCCTCATCATTCTACTCGACAATTGCGAGCACCTGGTCGAGGCCGCATCAGAGTGGAGCGAGGCGGTTTTGAAACATGCGCGGAACGTCAGGATCCTGGCTACGAGCCGCGAAGCCTTGGGAGCGACCGGAGAGGTCGTGCTGAGGGTCTCCTCGCTCGCCGTACCGGAGGCCGACCACGAGGGATCCGCGGTCCCCATCCACGAGATCGACCGCTACGAGGCCGTCCGGCTCTTTGCGGAACGAGCGAAGCCGGTAGATCCCGGGTTCAAGATCGACGATACCAACGCGGCAGCCGTTGTCCAGATCTGCCGGCGACTGGACGGGATCCCGCTTGCGATCGAGCTCGCCGCCGCCCGTGTCCGGATCCTGACTCCGCAGGAGATCGCGGCTCGGATCGGCGATCGCTTCCGTCTTCTGGCTGGCGGCCGCCGGGCTCTCCCCCGTCACCAGACATTGCGCGCTGCGATCGACTGGAGCTACGACCTGCTCGACGAGGAGGAGCAGAGGTTCTTCAGGGGGCTTTCGGTCTTCACCGGCGGCTGGATGCTGGAGGCTGCCGAAACGGTGTGGGAAGGTGGCGGGGAGGTGCTCGATCTCCTGACCCGCCTCGTCGACAAATCGCTCGTGGTCGTCGAGCGGACGGAGACCGGGGAAACGCGATACCGGATGCTCGAGACGACGCGGCAGTATGCCCAGGAGAGACTTTTGGAAGCGGGCGAGACGGCAGGGCTGAGGGCGCGACACGGACAGTGGTGCCTCGACCTTGTGCGCCGTTATGCGGAGGGCCGCGGCCGACCGGAGGAAGAGATCCACACGCGCCGCCTTAGTCGCGATTACGAGAATGTTCGTGCAGCGCTCGAGTGGAGCCTGGGTAGTGCGGGGACCTCCGGGATGGCCTGGGAGGCCGTTTCTCAGCTTCCCTTCTATTGGTACCGGAGGGGCCTCCACGCCGAGGGGATCGAATGGCTGGAACGAGCGCTGTCGATGCCTGGCACGATGCCCCCGACCACCCGCATCGCGCTGCGTTGCGGGTTGGCCACGCTCCATCTCTTCCACGGGGAATTCACGCTCGCACGGCGACACGGAGACGAAGCGCTCGCACTGGCGCGCCAAATCGGCGACGAGCAGAGCCTGCTAACGGCGCTTACGACAGTGGCCAGGAACGGGACCTGGAGCACCGACGAGCGGGGCGTCAGACAGGCGATCGCGCTCGGGGAAGAAGGCCTCGCTCTGGCTCGGAAGACGGGGGACGAACCCCATCTATCGATTCTGTTGACGAATCTCGGCGAGGCCTTTCGAACCCTCGGGGATCTCGAAAGGGCCTTCGAGGTCAACCGCGAGTCCCTGGAGTTCAGACCAGGCAGCGCGCGGGTCAGCAATCTGTACAACCTGGGTCACATCGCCCTCGAGATGGGTGACGAGCAACAAGCGAGCGAGCATTACGCGGAAGCGTATCGAGTGGCCCGTGAGTTCCGGGATCCGATGGGCCTCGTGAACCAGATCGGCGCGCTCGCTCAGCTCTCCGTCTCTCGCGGGCGGCACGACAAAGCCGCTCGGCTCTTCGGAGCCTTCGACAGGCACCTGGATCGACTGGGGATTGCGGAAACTCCGCCCGATCGTCGCACTCGTGAGCGGTTCCTCAAGATCAGTCGCGACGCGCTCGGCGTGCTCGCGTTCGGGAGAGCATGGGAGGAAGGAAGCGCGATGACAGTCGAGGAAGCGCTCGCTCTAGCCGATGAGAACCCCCGCGGCCAGGAAGATCGCGCGTCTCGAGCGTGAGGGCTTTGAGTTCGGATGTTGCGCAGGAAGGTTGTGGGGGGTCGATCGATCATGACGGACCCACGCGTCACGTGCTCTCAAGCGGCATCAGGTTTGGTGGCCCCAACGGGATGAAACCCCGAACGGGATCCCTGCAGAGTTCGTGATCGCTTTTTGACTGCGATCGCCCATACCCGAGAGGGTCGCCTTGGTCGCCGGCCTATGGCTGGCGCTTTCTGCGGCCGAAGCTCGGCAGAGAATCAATCAAAGATCTCCCCGGGGAAGATCTTCGAGTGCCTGCGCTCAAGCGACTTGGCGCGCCGCTTCCGTGCGAGCGATCGTGGCGCACCGTACCGAACCCATCCATAATCATAGGGTCACAGCCCAAGACCGGTCCCGGGGCGCCCGGAAGCACTGCACGACGGCAGCCGAGGCGGGTGAGCTCGTGGGGGCGGGCGATCCGTGGATCGCTCGCCCCCACGGCGAGCAAGGCCTATGCGCCAGTTCGAAGCACTCGCAGAAAGCCGGCTCCTGGATGAGAGTTGATTTCCTCCCGAGAAGATCCTCGGATCGCGCTCCGGCCGCAGGTACATCATGACCCTTGGCTACAACCGGCCACTATACCTGCTGCCGTTCGATCATCGGCATTCTTACCTCACTGGCATGTTCCACCTCACACCCCCGCTGACGGCGGAGCAACACGCAGCGGTTACTGACAGCAAGCAGGTGATCTACGATGGATTCCGCAGGGCGCTCGGCCGCGAGGTGCCGGTTGCCGCCGCCGGCATCCTGGTCGACGAGGAATTCGGCGCTGGCATCCTGCATGATGCGGCTAGAAACGGATATGTGACTGCGCTGTCGATCGAGAAGAGCGGCTCGGCCGAGTTCGAGTTCGAGTACGGCACGGGGTTCGCAAAGCACATCGAAGCGTTCGAGCCTACTTTCGCGAAGGCGCTGGTGCGCTACAACCCCGAAGGCGATGCGGCACTCAACGAGCGGCAGGCTACCCGGCTAAAACAGCTTTCCGAATACTGCCGAGCGGTGGACCAACGGTTCATGTTCGAACTGCTGGTGCCTGCCACAGAGGCGCAACAGCGCCGTGTCCAGGATGAGACGACCTACGATCGATTGATACGACCCCGTCTTGTGCTCCAGGCCATCCGCACGTTGCAGGATGCGGGAGTCGAGCCGGATATCTGGAAGATCGAAGGGCTCGATCGCCGTGAGGACTGCGAGCGCGTTGTCGCAACCGCGCGTCGTGATGGCCGGAGCGAAGTCGGTTGTATCGTGCTAGGGCGCGCTGCCGAACGAGAGAAGGTTGTGGGTTGGCTTCAGACCGCCGCATCAGTCGAGGGGTTCATCGGTTTCGCGGTCGGACGGACTACTTTCTGGGAGCCGGTGGCCGACTACGTGGCGAGACGGGCGACGCGCGAGGAGGCTGCGTCCCGTATTGCCCAGCGCTACCGCGAATGGGCCGCGATCTTCGAGAAGGCGCATCTCTCTCACAAGGGCACGGCATGACGCACGACGCCCGTGCTGTCGCGATCGTTGCGCCGAAGCGTGCACGCCGAAAGGAGCTGCAGGGATGGAGGAGCATGAACACATGTTTCCGATGCCGGGCGGAAAGCTGTCCCAGAAGCGACGGGAGCTGGCCCCCGGAATCGCACACGCGTTTCACGAATTCAGCCGGGAGGTATTTGCGGCGGGCGCCTTGGACGCGAAGACGAAGCAACTCATCGCCGTCGCGGTGGCTCACGTCACACAGTGCCCGTACTGCATTCGAGGGCATACCCAGGCCGCTCGACGCGAAGGGGCAGCGGAGCAGGAAATCATGGAAGCTATCTGGGTCGCCGCGGAGATGCGCGCCGGCGGTGCATTTGCACATTCCCTGATCGCGCTCCAGACGATGGAAGACGAGTAACCCCAGCCTCGAGATACTCTTTGAGAGCCACGGCATCATTGTGCTCGTTGTCTTTCGCCCCGTACACCAGCGTCACTACCCCATGATGCATATGCCCCTGGAGTATCTCGACCGCATCTCGGTTCTTGTCCAGTTCCCGGAAGTACCGGTCGCGGAACATGGTCCATTTGGCGGGGTCGTGGCCGAACCACTTCCGGAGCGTTGTGCTCGGAGCAATCTCTTTGAGCCACAAATCGATCCGGGCTGAGCTCTTGGATATTCCTCGTGGCCAGAGCCGGTCGACCAGAACTCGGAAGCCATCCCCTGGCTCGGCAGGTTCATACGCTCGTTTCAGCTTAAGAGCCATAGGTCAAGCGGATATGTTCAAGCGGAGCGTGTGCCACCGAGCCGGTTGGTAATTTCATCGCTCAGCTTTTCACGAAACTATCAGGTCGAGGATCCGCCGTTTCGTTCCATGTTGTAGATCGTTTCTGCGCAAAGGTAGAGCACGATCCGGTCGGTGGTTCAAGGTACTGGGTCGTTTTGGTGGCCCCAACGGGATTCGAACCCGTGTTTTAGCCTTGAGAGGGCTACGTCCTAGGCCACTAGACGATGGGGCCGCTCGTTCCGGTGAGGGGCGGAAGATACCGTGCGGAGGCCCGGCCGACCAAGCCGCCGGCTCAGCCGATGCCCCGACCCTCCCCGCGCCGGCGCTTGTCCGCGTACATGGCGGCATCAGCCTCGCGGAGCTTGGCGTCCAGGTCATCGCCGGGGTGGTGGACGGCGGTCCCGACCGAGAGCCCGACCTGGAACCCCTCGGGCACCGCGGACCTCGCGGCCAGCGTCTCGAGGAAGGCCCGCCGGATCCGTTCCGCGGCGGGACCGACGCCCTCCCCGCTCGTCTCCGGGAGCACGATCAGGAACTCGTCCCCGCCGTAGCGGATCACCGAATCGATCTGCCGGACCGCGCCGATCAGGGCCTCGGCCGCGGCGATCAGGACCTGGTCGCCGCGCGCGTGACCGAAGCGGTCGTTGATCGACTTGAAGTCGTCCAGGTCGGTCATGAGGAGGCCGATGGGGCGATCGTAGCGGGCCGCCCGGGCCCGCTCGGCGGAGAGGAGTCGCGTCAGGTAGCGGCGGTTGAAGGCTCCGGTCAGGGAGTCGGTGATCGACTGCCGCTGAAGCTCCGCCAGCGCCCGGCGCGCTTCCAGGGCCACCGCCATCTGGCTGGCCAGGGCCTGGAGGAGGAGCGCCTCGTCCCTGTCGAACGCGTCCACGCGGTCGCTCTCGACGTTCAGGACCCCCAGCGTTCGTCCCTGGAACCGGATCGGGACCGCCAGCTCGCTCCGCGCCTCGGGGACGCCGGCCACGTACCGCTCGTCCTCGAGGACGTCCGGCACGTACAGGGTCTCGCCGTGCTTCGCCACCCAGCATGAGAGGCCGCGACCCTGATCGAGGGGGAGGCGAAGGCCGCGCGTCTCGGGGGGGTAGCCGTGCTCGTCGACCATGACGAGCTCGCCGGTCCGCTCGTCGACGAGAAGGATGGCGCAGTTGACGAAGTCGAGGACCTTGCGTGCCACCTCGAGGACGACCCGGTAGATCGTCCCCTCGTCCTCGGCGAGCGTCATCTCCTGCGAGAGCTCGCACAGAGCCTGGAAGCGGTCGGTCCCGGAGGCGCGCGTCGAGCGGGAGGCGTCCTCCGGGGCCGGCGGACCGTTCAATGCGGCTGCTTCCCGGCTCTCACCGGAAGCCGACGGCGCCCAGTCCGTCCGCCGACGTTCTCGCCAGCTCGACCCATCCGCCCGGGAAGACCCCCAGGGCCAGCGTCCCGACGACGGCGATCAGGAGCCCCATCCCCGCCAGGGCCGTCATCCCGATCCGGATCGGCGCCCGCTCGGCAGACCGCATGTACATCGCCACGACCACCTTCAGATAGTAGTACGCCGAGATCACCGACGCGATCACCATGAGGACCGCCAGGAGGACGTAGCCGGCGCTGACCGCCGCCGAGAAGATCGAGAACTTCCCGAAGAACCCCGCCGTCGGCGGGATCCCGGTCAGACTGAACATGAAGAGCGCCATCGCAGCCCCGAGGAGCGGCTCCCTGGCCCCGAGGCCGGCGTAGTCGCGCGAGATCGACGCGTTCTCGACGCCGCGCTCGCCGAGGATCGTCACGACGCCGAAGGCGCCGAGCGTCATCAGCGTGTAGGCCGCCAGGTAGTAGAGGAAGGCCGCGGTCCCGAGCTCGCTGTGGGCGAGGACCGCCACCACCAGGTAGCCGGCGTGGGCGATCGAGGAATAGGCCAGCATGCGCTTGATGTCGTCCTGCCGGATGGCGGCCACGTTGCCGACGAACATGGTCAGGACGGCCAGGATCCAGAGCACGGGCTCCCATCGCCCCCCGACCAGCTCGAACGTCGACGCGACGACGCGGGCCAGGGCCGCGAAGCCGGCCGCCTTGACGCCGGTCGCCATGAACCCGGTGATCGGCGAAGGGGCGGCTTCGTAGACGTCGGGAGACCACATGTGGAAGGGCACGAGCGCGACCTTGAACGCGAGCCCGATCAGGACCAGGGCGGCGCCGGTCACGAACAGGGGCGCCACCTGGCCGGGTGCCAGCCCGGCCGGCATCTCGACCAGGTCGAGGGTCCCGGTCGCCCCGTAGAGCAGGGCGATCCCGTAGACGAGGAAGCCGGTCGAGAAGGCGCCCAGCACGAAGTACTTGAGCGCCCCCTCGACCGAGCGCGGCAGGCGGCGCCGGAACCCGGTCAGCACGTAGACGGAGACCGACATCAGCTCCAGGGCGATGAAGATCATGACCAGGTGGGTGCTCTGCGCCAGGAGCAGCATCCCGGTCGCCGACATGAGGATCAGGTGGTAGTACTCGGCCAGGTCGATGTTCTGCCGCCGGCAGTACCCCACCGTCAGGAGCAGCGTCAAAAGGGTCGCCAGGAGGATCACGGCGGCCACGAAGAGCCCGAAGCCGTCGATCAAGATCATGCCGTTGAACCAGGTCCCGGCCAGGCGCTCATAGCGGAGCGCCTGCCAGCCGAGCGCGGCCATCGCCAGGACGGTGCCGATCAGGGACAGGACGGGCGCCGCGCTCGAGAGACCGGCTTCCCCTTCTGCCGGGCCGCGGGTCGTCCCCCGCTCCAGCAGGTCGGCGACCAGCGCGATGATCCCGAACGTGGCCAGAAGGAAGGCCGGTAGAATGGCCTGAAGGCTCGGCCGGACCGCTTGGACCGCCTCCAGCGTGGCGCCGATCTCGGAGGGGCTCACCGATCCGTCTCCCGTGCCTCTGCCACCGCACGGCCCAGGTCCGCGGCCCCGGCCGCGTTCGTGGGCTCCGCCACGACGCGCTCGACGAACCGGTCGACGGAGGTGGCCGTCCGCTCGAGGAACGGCCGCGGATAGAGTCCGATCCAGAAGATCAGCGCCACGATCGGCAGGAGGATCGCCAGCTCCCGCGTCCCCACATCGGGCAGGCCACGGTTCTCCTCGCGCTCGAGGGGTCCGAACATGACCCGGCCGTACATGCGCAGCATGTAGTAGGCGGCCAGGATGACGCCGACGGTCGCGAGGGCGGCCAGCCAGGGATGGGTGCGGAAGGACCCAGCCAGGACCAGGAACTCACCGACAAACCCGTTCAGCCCGGGCAGCCCGATCGAGGACAGGGTCACGATCATGAACACGGATGCGAAGACGGGCATCGCCGCCGAGATCCCGCCGTACTCCGAGATCTCGTAGGTGTGGCGCCTCTCGTAGAGCATGCCGCAGATGAAGAAGAGGGCGCCCGTAGAGAGGCCGTGATTGATCATCTGGATCACCGACCCCTGGACTCCGGTCGCGTTCATGGCGAAGAGGCCCAGCATCACGAAGCCCAGGTGGGACACCGAGGAATAGGCGACCAGCTTCTTCATGTTCGGCTGGACCAGCGCCACCATCGCCCCGTACAGGACCCCGATCACGGCGAGGGCGCCGATCCACGGGAACAGTGCCCGCGCGGCGTCGGGAAAGAGCGGGATCGCGAAGCGGTAGAACCCGTAGGTCCCCATCTTGAGCAGCACGGCCGCCAGGATCACGCTCCCCGCGGTCGGGGCCTGGACGTGGGCGTCCGGCAGCCACGTGTGGAACGGGAACACCGGCACCTTGATCGCGAACGCGATCCCGAAGCCGATGAAGAGCGCGATCTGGAGACCCGCCGGGACCGGCACCCCCATCAGGTCGGCCAGCGCGTACGAGTACTCCCCGGTCAGCTCGTGGTGGTGGAAATAGAGGACGAGGATGGCGATCAGCATGAGGAGCCCGCCCACGAACGTGTACAGGAAGAACTTGACCGCCGCGTAGACCCGCTCCTTCCCCCCCCAGATCCCGATCACGAGGGCCATCGGCACGAGCATGAGCTCCCAGAACACGTAGAAAACGAACAGGTCGAGGGCGAGGAAGACGCCCAGCATGCCGGTCGTCAGGAGCAGCATCAGCAGGTGGTACTCCTTGACGTGCCGGTCGATGTAGCGCCAGGAGCCGAGCACCGCGAGCGGCATCAGGAAGATCGTCAAGAGGACGAGCAGGACGCTCACGCCGTCGACCCCGAGGTGATATTCGATCCCGAGGGATTCGATCCACGCCACGCGCTCGACGAGCTGGAAGGCCTCGCCCGCCGGGTCGTACAACCACCACAGGGGGAGCGCCAGGAGGAAGTGGAGCACGGTGACCGCCAGCGTCGCCTGGCGGATCGCGCCGTGGTTCCGGCCCGGAATGCCGGCGATCAGGACCATCCCCAGAACCGGGAAGAACAGGATCGCGCTCAGGAGCATCGTCAGCCGCCGAAGACCAGGTACGCCAGCAGGAGCACCACCCCGCCGAAGAAGACCATGATGTAGGACTGCACGTACCCCGACTCCCAGCCGCTCGCGACCCGGCTGCCGAGCCGGACGAACGCGCCGGACCCGTTCACGAAGAGCCCGTCGATCAGGCCATCGTCGACGACGCGCCATGCGAACCTGGAGAGCGCTGTGAACGGCCGGACGATCAGGAAGTCGTACAGCTCGTCCACGAAGTACTTTCCGCGGAGGAGCATGTAGAGACCGCGAAGACGGGTCGCCAGGGTCGCTGGCACCGACGTGTCGCGGACGTACATCCACCAGGCGAGCAGGATCCCGAGCAGGGCGACCGCGATCGACGCGGCCATGAGGCCGTATTCCATGGGCGGTACCGCGTGGGCCGCCAGGTCGGCGTGGGCGACGTCCGCGAAGACCGGCTCGAGCCACCCCTCGAAGGTGTTCGGCAGGCCGCCCAGCGGGCCGCCGATCGCGAGCGGCAGGCCGATCCACCCGCCCGCGATGGAGAGCGCCCCGAGCACGATCAGCGGGAGCGCCATCGACGGCGGCGACTCGTGGGCGTGGTCCAGGGTTCCGGGAGGGCCCCGGAAGGGGCCGTGGAAGGTCAGGTGGAAGAGCCGGAACATGTAGAGGGCGGTCAGGCCGGCCGTGGCCAGCCCGATCGCCCACAGCGCCGGATGCCCGGCCTCCCAGGCCTTCCACAGGATCTCGTCCTTCGAGAAGAACCCCGCCAGCGGTGGGATGCCGGCGATGGCCAGGGTCCCGGCCAGCATCGTCCAGTAGGTCACCGGCAGCTTCGCCTTCAGCCCGCCCATCCGGCGCATGTCCTGTTCCCCGTGGAGGGCGTGGATCACGCTCCCCGCTCCGAGGAAGAGGAGCGCCTTGAAAAAGGCATGGGTGACCAGGTGGAAGATGCCCGCCCCGAAGGCGGCGACGCCGACCCCGAGGAACATGTAGCCGAGCTGGCTGATCGTGGAGTAGGCCAGAACCTTCTTGATGTCCGTCTGGGCCAGCCCGATCGTGGCCGCGAAGAGAGCGGTCGCGACCCCCACGCCGGCCACCACGGCCAGGACCTGGGGCGCCATGACGTAGAGGGCGTGCGAGCGCGCCACCATGTAGACCCCGGCCGTCACCATCGTCGCGGCGTGGATCAGGGCGGACACGGGGGTCGGGCCGGCCATGGCGTCCGGGAGCCATACGTAGAGCGGGATCTGGGCGCTCTTCCCCACCGCCCCGACGAACAGGAAGAGGGCGATCAGGACCGCCACCGTGCCACCCTCCGTCAGGACGCCGACGGCGCGCGGAAGGACGTCGTCGAACGCGACCGAGCCGAACGTCGCGAACATCAGGAAGATCCCGAGCAGGAAGCCGCAGTCGCCGATCCGGTTCACGATGAAGGCCTTCTTGCCGGCCTCGGCGTTGGCGCGGTCGGAGAACCAGAACCCGATCAGCAGGTACGAGCAGAGCCCCACCCCTTCCCAGCCCACGAAGAGGAGCAGGAAGTTGTCGGCCATGACCAGGAGCAGCATGGCGAACGTGAACAGATTCAGATAGGTGAAGTAGCGCGCGTAGCCGCGCTCGTCCTCGCCGTGCATGTAGCCGACGCTGTAGACGTGGATCAGGAAGCCGACTCCGGTGACGACCAGCATGAGCGTCACCGAGAGCGGGTCGACCAGGAAGGCCACGGAGGCGGAGAAGTCTCCGGCGGCGAGCCACTCGTACACGGTCTGCCGGAGGACGCGCTCCTCGGGGGCCCGCCCGAGCAGCTCCGCGAGGATCCCGATGGTGACCAGGAACGCCGCCCCGATCACGCCCGGCCCGACGACCGAGACCGTGCGCTTCGAGAGCCGGCGGCCGGCCAGCCCGTTCAAGAGGACACCCGCCGCGGGCAGGGCCGGGACCAGCCAGATCCAGCGCTCCATCACTAGCCTCTCAGCAGGTTGAAGACCCCGACGTCGACGCTCTCGCGGTGACGGAACATCGCCACGATGATCGCCAGCCCGACGGCGGCCTCGGCGGCCGCCACGGCGATCACGAGGAGTACCATCACGAACCCCGCCAGGTCTCCGCGCGCGGCCGCGAACGTCACGAACGCCAGGTTGGCGCCGTTCAGCATGATCTCGATCGCCATCAGGACCACGATCGCGTTCTTGCGGGTCAGGACGCCTACGGTCCCTATCGTGAACAGGATCGCAGAGAGGATGAGATAGTGCTCGGGACCGACCGTCATCGCTCGCGCGCGGCGATCACCATCGCCCCGACCATCGCCACGAGCAGGAGGAGTGCCGTCGTCAGGAAGGGGACGAAGTAGACCGTGTAGAGCACGCTTCCGATCGCCTCCGTGGATCCCATCCGGTCGAGCGCCACAGAGTCCGTGGCCCCGGTCGCTGCGGGAAGCGCCGGCTGAAAGGCCTCGAGGCCACCGGCCACCAGCGCGGCCAGGAAGCCCGCCCCCAGGACGCCGGCCAGGATCTTGAGCGGAAGCCCGGCCACGTCGAACCACTGCGGCCGGCCCAGGTCGAGGAGCATCACCACGAACAGGAACAGGACCATGATCGCCCCGGCGTACACGATCACCTGGATGGCCGCGAGAAAATGGGCGTGCAGGGTCACGAACAGCCCGGCCAGGCAGAAGAACGCCACCACCAGGAAGAGCACCCCCGCCACCGGATTGCGATTGGTGACCACGAGCAGGCTGGCGACCACCGCGCCGGCGGCGAGCACCCAGAACGCGACGTCGACCCCGGTCACAGAGTGCCCCGGCTCATCCGATTCTTGTCGATCTCGCCCTCGTACGGCTGGTAGCCGTCCTCGACGATCTTCTCGTCACGCCAGCTCAGCAGGTACTCCTTGTCCCAGATGAAATCCTCGCGATTGTACGACGCCCACTCGTACTCCTTGGTCATCGCAATCGCGTCCTCGGGACAGGCGTCCACGCAATAGCCGCACATGATGCACCTGAGCCCGTCGATGTCGAAGCGGACCGGGTATTTCTCGATCGCCGGGTCGGGGTGCTCCCCGGCCACGATGTAGATGCAGTCCGCCGGGCAGGCGGTCGCGCACATCATGCACGCCACGCAGCGCGGCTCTCCGCTCGGCCGCTTCTTGAGGTAGTGCCGGCCGCGGAAGCGGTACCCGTAATCGCGTCGCTCCTCCGGGTACTCGATCGTCGGCATCCGGCTCGGCCGGGCCAGGTTCTTCAGGAAGTTTCGGATCGTGACCCCCAGGCCCTGGACCACCCGGAGCAGGTACACCCTCTCCAGCCATGACTCGGAGGATCCTTCCCTCAGGACTGCGTCGGCGTCCATGACCTTGACGTGCTTCGGATCGACCGGCATCGAGACTCCTAGCGGATCAGGATCAGGACGATCGCGGTCACGAAGACGTTCGCGATCGCCAGCGGGAGGACGACCTTCCATCCCAGGTTCATGAGCTGGTCGTACCGAAAACGCGGCAACGTCCACCGCACCCAGATGAACAGCCACAGGAAGAAGAGCAGCTTGGCCGAGAACGAGCCGAGCTGGAGGAGCACGGCGGGAATCGGCCCGACCACCGCGCGGAGGGCCTCGCTCGACACCCACGGGATCTGCCAGCCGCCGAAGAAGAGGGTCACGATCAGCATCGCCCCGGTCACCATCGCCATGTACTCGGCCATGAAGAAGAGGGCGAACTTCATGGCCGAGTACTCCGTGTGATACCCCACCACGAGCTCGCTCTCGGCCTCCGGCAGGTCGAAGGGCAACCGGTTGGACTCGGCGAAGATGGCGACGATGAAGAGAACGAAGGCGAGGGGCTGTGTCACGATCCCCCACTTGGGGAGAACCCCGAAGAGAAGCTCCCCCTGCTCGCGGACGATGCCGTCCAGCTCGATCGAGCCATAGATCATCAGGATTCCGAGCACCGACAGCCCGAGGGCCAGCTCGTAGGAGATCATCTGGGCGCCCGAGCGGATGGCCCCCAGGAACGAGTACTTGTTGTTCGAGGACCAGCCGGCAAGCGCGACCCCGTATACGGAGATCGAGGCCAGCGCGAACACGAACAGGATCCCGATGTTCAGGTTCGCGACCTGCATGGTGATCACGCGTCCGCCGATCTCGAGCGTGTCGGCGAACGGGACCACGGCGAAGGTGGTGGCCGCCGGGATCAGCAGCAGGAGGGGAGCCAGCAGGTAGAAGTTCCGGTTGGCGTGCGCCGGAACGTACTCTTCCTTCCACATGAACTTGACGACGTCGGCCAGCGGCTGGACCAGCCCGAACAGCGTGAAGCCCGCGATGTTCACGCGATTGGGGCCGAGCCGGTGCTGGATGAAGGCGCTTCCCCGCCGCTCGGCCCACACCAGGACGGGAACCGTGTTGAGGACCATGAAGAAGACGACGAGCGCCTTCAGGATCGAGATGGCGAGCCCGGTGTAGTCCATCAGCCAGACCCCCGACGTGTTCTTGCCGGCCTCACGTGATCACCGGAGCCCGCACTCCGGGATTCGGGTATCTGCCGACCGGTGGCATCGCGCCCTTCTCCCACCCCTTCAGCCAGGCCCCCTGGTCGCCCAGGCGGTCGTACGAAAGGCCGTCGAACGCGGGCACGTCGGCGGCAAGACGTTCGAATGCCGCCGCGGCGTCGCGCGGAGCCTCTGTCCCGTCGAGCCGCGCCCGGATCGCCGCGAAGATGTTCCACGCCGGCCGGCTCTCCTCGTACCCGGACACGCAGGGCCAGAACCGTTGCACCCGACCCGCGTGGTTGGTGAACGTCCCCTCGCATTCCAGGTGCACGCGAGCCGGCAATACCAGGTCGACCCGCTGGCTCATCCCGGCCTCACGCGGTCCCACGAAGCACGAGCAGCGGGCGGCCTCCAAGGCCGCCATCCCGGCCTCGCCGAGCTCTTCCGCGGCCCAGTGGCAAACGATCAAGGCGCCGATCCGGCCGGCCCTGACGGCCTCCAGGATCGCTCCGACCCCGCTCTCGCCGCTGTCGGCCAGGCCGAGGATCTCCAGCGCTCCCCGGGTGTTGGGGTTCGGGTCGTCGCGGATCAGGATCCCGTCAACGAGCCGATCCACACCCGTCCACGAGTCGTCGACGCGGAAGTCGATCCGGTGTGCGCCAATCGCCTCGACCAGCTTCCGGAGCTGGTGCAGGTCCTCATTCGACATGCGGGGATGGGCGATCGCGGCGACGCTCCCGTCCAGGCCGGCGATCTCCTCGACGGCCGTCTCGATCGCCGCCGGCCACGAGATCTCCGTCCGCGACCCTCCCGGGCGCGCGCTCGGACGGACGAGACGGTCCCGCGTGTCCGCCGTGCGGGCATACGAGAGACGGCCGGGATCGCACATCCACGAGTCGTTGACGTCGTCGTTGTAGCGCGGCCGGTATCGGTAGACGACGTCCTCGGACTGCTCCGCGTAGATGTTGCAGCCGGTCGAGCACTCGGGGCACACCGATCGCGCGCTGCTCAGATAATAGACCCGCTTCCGGAATCGGAAGTCGTTCGAGGTCAGCGCTCCCACCGGGCAGATGTCGGTGTAGTTGAGGGCGTAGGCCGTCGACACGGGCCGGTTCTCGAAGGTCATGATCTCGGAATGGTCGCTGCGATCGGCGATCACGAAGTCCCCGGTGCCGGCGATCTCCTCGCCGAACCGGACGCAGCGCGAGCACAGGATGCACCGCTCGGCGTCGATCGTGATCGGGCCCACGTCCTTGACCTTGTCCTTGGCCACCCGCCGGATCGGAAGCGGCTCGTACTTCCCCACCTCGAGGTAGTACTTCTGGAGGTAGCACTCGCCGACCTGGTCACATACGGGACAATCCAGCGGATGGTTCTTGAACTCGAACTCCAGGACCCCGGCCACCGCCTCCTTTACCCTGGGCGTGTCGAAGCGGACCACCATCCCGTCGGCGGCGGCGATCGAGCAGGAGGTCTGGAGCTTGGCCTGGCCCTCGACCTCGCACAGGCACATCCGGCAGTTGGCCGGGATCGAGAGGTCGCGGTGATAGCAGAAGTGGGGCGGCGTGTAGCCGGCCGTCTCGGAAGCCTGGAAGATCGTCGAGCCCGCGGCGACCCGGACCTGGACGTCGTCGATGGTGAGAGCGATCGTGCCCGGGACCTTGTCCTCGCCTTCCTTCTTGGCGGCGTCGGCCGGCAGAGCGGGCCCGGTGTCCGGGCGCTGCCCTGCCCGCTCCGCAGGAATCTCTTCCGGTTCGCGCTCGGCCGGCGCCCGGACCGCCGGCGGCAGGATCGACGCCAGGTCGACCGGCCGCCGCCTCCCGCCGCCGTAGGCGGTGTCCTTCTCGGTGCCGACGTTGCGTCTCACGTCACGATGCCTTGGGCAGGATGTGATCGACCTTCGCCACCTCGGCCGCCAGCGCGTCGAGGTCCACCGGCTCTCCCATCGACGTCGCGAAATCGTCCGGATACTTCTTCATGAACGCCACGGTCGGCCAGGCCAGCGCATCGGCCAGGGCGCAGATCGTCTTCCCCGCCATGGCGTCGGCGATCCAGAGCGGCTTCTCGAGCTCCGCACGGCTCGCCACCCCGGCCTTGACTCGCCTCAGGAGCTGCTCGATCCAGCCGCAACCCTCCCGGCAGGGCGTGCATTGGCCGCACGACTCGTGCATGTAGAAGTGGGCGAGGTTCAGCAGGCAGTCGACCGCCGAGACGTTGTCTCCGATCACGATGAAGCCTCCCGATCCGACCAGGCTGCCGCGCTCCCTGAGCCCTTCGTAGTCCATCCGGGCTCCCAGGCACTCCTCGGGGGTCATGACCGGCACCGACGATCCGCCCGGGATGATCCCCTTGAGCCCCACTCCCTCCATGAGGCCCCCGCACTGCTCCTCCAGGAACCCCATCATCTCGACCCCCAGCTCGACCTCGTAGACCCCGGGCCGGTTGATGGGCCCCGAGCAGGACCAGAGCTTGGTCCCTTTCGAGCGCTCGGTGCCGTACTGCGCGTAGGCCGCGCTGCCGTTCTCCAAGATCCATGGAACGACGGCCAGGGTCTCCGTGTTGTTGATCACGGTCGGGCAGCGGAACAAGCCTTCCACCGCCGGGAATGGGGGCTTGTTCCGCGGCATCGCCTTCTTCCCTTCCAGCGACTCCAGCAGCCCCGTCTCCTCGCCGGCGATATAGGCCCCGGCGCCATAGTGGACCATGATGTCGAGATCGTAGTCGGAGCCCAGGATCCCCTTGCCCAGATAGCCCGCCGCGTACGCCTCGTCGAGCGCGGCCTGGAAGCACCGGATCGGATACGAGAACTCGCCGCGGAAGTAATTGAAGGCGAGATGACCGTCGATCGCGATCGCGGCGATCATCATCCCCTCGATGACGGCGTGCGGGTCGTTCTCGAGGAGCCAGCGGTCCTTGAATGTGCCGGGCTCCGACTCGTCCGAGTTGCAGACCAGGTACTTGGGCTTCTCGCTCTCGCGGGGGGTGAACGACCACTTGGTCCCGGTCGGGAAGCCGGCGCCGCCGCGCCCCCTCAGCCCCGACGCCTTGACCTCGTCGATGATCTTCGCGGGGTCCATGGCGAGGGCCTTCCGGACGGCCCGATACCCACCTGTCCGCTCGTACACCTCGAGCCGCCGGCTCTCGCCCGGATGGTCGAGCCCGCGCTGCATGAGGATCCGGGGAGCGGCCACCCTAGACCCGCTCCTTGACGGACGACCCGGCGCCGGCTGCCGCGACCGCCTCCGGAGCCATCCGCGCGTATGCCTCCCGGTCCGGCCTCTCGTAGATCACCGGCCGGACGTCGTCCGGGTCCGGGTCGGTCCCCTTGAGCTCCTCCAGCAGCGCGTCGACCCTCTCCAGCGTCAGGTTCTCGTAGAACCTGAGATTGCATTGCAGCATGGGACCGGTCCCGCACGAAGCGAGGCATTCGACCTCCTGGAGCGTGAACAGGCCGTCCTCCGTGGTCTGGCCGGGCTCCACCCCCAGCCGCTCACGGAGGTGATCGATGATCCGCCGGGCGCCCATCAGCTCGCACGACAGGGTGCGGCAAACCTGGAGCTTGTACTTCCCCACCGGTCGAACGTCGAACATGGTGTAGAACCGGACCACGCTCTGAACGGTCGCCGGCGTGCACTCGAGCTTCTGCGCGACCCATTCCATGGCGTCCGGGGGGATCCAGCCCTTCTCCCCCTGCACGACCCACAGGACCGGCAGCATGGCGGCCTGCCTCTCCGGATAGCGCGCGATGATCTCGTCCACCCGCCGCTCGCCCTCCGGCGTCAGCGCGAACCTGTTTCGCTCCGTTTGCCCTGCCTCAGCCAACGTTCTCGACCCGTTTGTCAGGTGTTAAAGATTGGTGACCCTAATAGACGTGTCGACGCCTTGTGGATCGCTCAAAACACCAGAGATCGAGGCGCGCGAGGGAGGACGCCCGAGGCGTACGTGGTGTGTACGCCCCAGGGCGGCCGAGCGAGCGCAACGAAGATATCTGGCGTTTTCAGCGATCCAGCTCCCCGGCGATGACGTTGAGGGATCCCATGATCGCCACCACATCCGACACCATACACCCCTCCAGCGTCGGCCCGATGTTCTGGTAGATCGCGAAGCATGGCGCCCGACAGTGGACCCGATATGGCCGGCCGCTCCCGTCGCTGACCAGGTAGAATCCCAGCTCACCGTTGCCGCCCTCGGTGTACGAGTACACTTCCCCGGCGGGCACCTGGATCCCCTCGAAGGTCAGCTTGAAGTGGGCGACCATGCCCTCGATCGTGTTGTAGACGGCGTCCTTGGGCGGCGGCGCCACGGCCCAGTCGTCCACGTTGACGGGGCCGTCGGGAAGGTCGTCCAGCGCCTGCTCGACGATCGCGAGGCTCTGCCGCATCTCCTCCATCCGGACCAGGTAGCGGTCGTAGACGTCCCCGGTCGTCCCGACCGGGACCTGCCAGTCGAACTGGTCGTAGTCGTAGTACGGATGGGCCCGGCGGACGTCGTACGCGACACCGGCCGCCCGCAGGCAGGGTCCGGTCCAGCCCCAATCGATGGCTTCTTCCCCGCTGATCGCGTGCACCCCGCGCGTGCGGTCCACGAAGATCCGGTTCTTCGTGATCAGCCGGTCAACATCGTCGATGTAGCGCGGGAGGGTCTCGAGCAGGCCCCGCGCCTCCTCGTCGAAGGTGTCGTGCACGTCCCGCATGAGACCCCCGACCCGCCCATAGGCGACCATCATGCGCGCTCCGGAGACGTGCTCGAGGAGCGAGTAGATCTCCTCGCGGCCGCGGAAGAAGTACCAGAAGTTCGTGAGCGCTCCCAGGTCGACGAGGTTCGTTCCGATGCAGACGAGATGATCCATGATCCGGGAGAGCTCGCCGAGAATGACCCGTATCCGCTGCGCCCGCGGCGGGATCTCGATCCCCATCAGCTTCTCCACCGCCATCGCGAAGCCGACGTTGTTCAGGAACGGGCTCATGTAGTTCAGTCGATCGGTGTACGGGAAGATCTCCTGCCAGCGGTGCGTCTCGCTCATCTTCTCGAAGCACCGGTGCAGATAGCCGATCTCAGGGATCGCCTTGACGATCGTCTCGCCGTCCAGCCAGCACTTGATCCGGAAGGTGCCGTGCATGGCCGGATGGCTGGGTCCGATGTTGATGACCATGAGCTCCTCGGCGAGCGGATCCTCCGTCAGCTCGTCCAGCTCCTCGCCGGCGAAGCGCTCGATCGACACCCGGCCGGCCCGTGGCGTGGCCGAGTGCGCGGCGATCAGGGGGCCGGGTGCCGTGCCGGTCGGATGAGGCCGCCCGTGCTGCTCCGGCACGGGCGTCGTCCTAGGCATCTCCTCCGGCGTGATGATGGCGTCCTTGAAGACCATGCTCCCCTTCGTCAGTCGCTGAAGGCGCGCTCGGCTCCCGTCCTGACGCGCTCCATCTCGTCGGGCGAGATCTCGTTGACCAGGTCGTCCGGGCGCACCAGCCGCCAGCGCAGATCGGCCGGATAGTCCTTCCGGAGCGCGTGACCCTGGAAGTCGTGGTGGCAGAGGATCCGCTTCATGTTGGGATGGCCCTCGAAGCGGATCCCGAACATGTCGTAGACCTCGCGCTCGAACCAGTCGGTCGACTTCCAGACGTCGGTCGCGGTCGCGACCACCGGGTCGTCCTCCGGCACGCCGACCTTGATCCGGACCCGCTTGCCGGTCGTCAGGGAATACAGGTGGTAGACGACCGCGAAGCGCGGGTCGCCTCCCAGCGGCTGGTAGTCCACGGCGGTCACGTCCATGCAGAAGTCGAATCTCAGTCCGTCGTCGCGCTTGCAGAAAGCCAGGACTTCGTGCACGCGGTCGCGGGAGACCCAGACCGTCAGGTCGCCGCGATCGTCGAGGAACCGCTGGGCAGCGTCGGGAAACTCCTCCCTCAGGCGGTCGGCCACGAACTGCGCCATCTACGCTCCCACCAGCTCGTGGCGCTCGGCCTCCGCCGCCCGCCGCTCCGCCCGGATCTCCTGGAAGCGGGAGGGCTCGCCGCGCTGGATCTTCTCCTGGAGCTTGATGATCCCGTAGATGAGCCCTTCCGGCGTGGGCGGGCAGCCCGGGATGTAGATGTCCACCGGAACCAGCTCGTCGATTCCCTGCATCACGTGGTAGGCGCGGTAGAAGCCTCCCGAGGAGGCGCAGACCCCCATCGAGATCACCCACTTCGGCTCGCACATCTGCTCGAAGATGAGCTTCAGGATCGGCGCCTGCTTGTCCACGACCGTGCCGGCCACGATCATCATGTCGCTCTGGCGCGGGCTGAACCGCACGACCTCGGCGCCGAAGCGCGCCAGGTCGTAGTGCGCCGAGACCACCGACATGAACTCGATCGCGCAGCAGGCGGTGCCGAAGGGCAGCGGCCACAGGGAGCCGGCCCGGGCCCAATTGACCATCTTGTCGAGTCGGGTCGTGAAGACGCTCTTGGGCGTTTCCTCGACCGGCCATCCGCCGGACTCGCCGCCTGGCTGGACCAGGTCGTCCTTCAGTCCCATTCCAGCGCCCCCTTCCGCCACTCGTAAACCAGTCCGACCGTGAGGATGAACAGGAACGCCATCGCGGCCAGGAGCCCGAAGCCGCCCAGCGGATCGAACATCACCGCCCACGGGAACAGGAACACGATCTCGACGTCGAAGAGGATGAACAGCATGGCCACGATGTAGAACTTCACGTGGAACCGCTGCCGGGCGTCACCGGTCGGCACGAGGCCCGACTCGTAGGCCGAGTCGTGGAGCGGCTCGCGCTTGGTGCGCGGGCCCAGCAGATGGCCCAGCACGATCATGGCGACGCCGACGACGAGCCCCAGGAACACGAGAAAGACGACCGGCAGGTACTCGACGAGCATCGGGGTGGCAATATAATTGTGAAAAGATTCACAATGCCAACGAGCCGCGCCTCCACTGGCCCGTCGGGCCCCCGGACCTCAGTTTGCGGCGCGGTGACGGACGTCCCTTCCTCTCTCCTGCGCCGGACGGCCGAGCTCGCCGAGAGGTGGCTCGCGGATCTCGCCGGGCGTCCGGTCGGCGCCGGCGCCGGACTGGCCGAACTGCGTGCCGCGCTGGGCGCTCCTCTCCCCGAGCGGGGGGCGAGCTCGGAACAGGTCGTCGAGGAGCTCGCCCGGGCGGCCGAGCCCGGTCTCGTCGCCAGCGCCGGACCGCGCTTCTTCGGCTTCGTGATCGGGGGCTCCCACCCGGCGGCCCTCGGCGCCGACTGGCTCGTCTCGGCCTGGGATCAGAACCCGGGCCTCTACGCCGCGAGCCCCGCCGTCGCCGTCATCGAGGAGACGGCCGCCCGCTGGGTGCTGGAGCTCCTTTCTCTCCCGCCGACCGCGAGCGTCGGCTTCGTGACCGGCGCCCACATGGCCAACTTCACCGCGCTCGCCGCCGCCCGGCACGAGGTCCTGCGCCGGGTGGGCTGGGACGTCGAGGAGTGGGGACTGGAAGGCGCCCCGCCGCTCCACGTCCTGGTAGGGACCGAGGCCCATGTGTCGATCGCGGGGGCACTCCGTCTCCTCGGCTTCGGGGCGGGGCGGATCCGACCCATTCCGGCCGACGGTCAGGGCCGGATGCAGGCCGGGCCGCTGGCCGAGGCCCTGGAGGGCGTGCGCGGCTCGGTCATCGTGGTCGCCCAGGCGGGGAACGTCAACAGCGGCGCCTTCGATCCGCTCGACGAGATCGCCGACCTGGCGGCCGAGCGCGGTGCCTGGCTCCACGTCGACGGCGCGTTCGGCCTGTGGGCCGCCGTCTCCGAGACCCTGCGGCCGCTGGTCGCCGGAGCCGGGCGCGCGGACTCGTGGGCCACCGACGCCCACAAGTGGCTGAACGTGCCGTACGACAGCGGAATCGTGGCGGTCGCCCACCCCGCCGCACACCGGGCCGCCATGGGGCTCGACGCCTCGTATCTGGGCGCGCGCGAAGACGAGCGTCGTAACGGCCAGGACTGGGTGCCGGAGCTCTCCCGCCGCGGCCGGGGCGTCCCCGTCTACGCGGTCCTCAGGGCGCTGGGCCGGGAAGGCGTTGTCGAGCTGGTCGAGCGCTCGTGCCGCCTGGCACGCCGGATGGCCCGGGCGCTGGACGGGCGGCCCGGCGTCCGGGTCGTCAACGAAGTGGTCCTCAACCAGGTCCTGGTCCGGTTCGAGCCGCCGGGCGGCGGCGACGCAGATGCCTTCACCCGCGAGGTGATCGCCCGGGTCCAGGCGGACGGAGTCTGCTGGCTGGGCGGCGCACGCTGGAGCGGGATGGAGGTGATGCGGATCTCGATCGTCAACTGGTCGACGACCGACGCCGACGTCGACCGCTCCGCCGAAGCGATCCTGCGCTGCGCGGCAGCCGGCTAGGCCCCTTCGTCCGGCTCGCCGTCCACGGCGGGCTGAGGCGGTTCCTCCCCGTCGGGGAAGAACTCCAGCGCCGCTGAGTTCATGCAGTAGCGGTGCCCGGTCGGCGGGGGGCCGTCGGGGAAAACGTGCCCGAGGTGCCCCTGGCAGCGGCGGCAGCGGATCTCGGTCCGCGTCATGCCGTAGGCGCGGTCCTCCACGAACGACAGGTGGTCCCGGTCGAACGGATCGAAGAAGCTCGGCCATCCCGTGCCCGATTCGAACTTGGTCCCCGACCGGAACAGCGGGAGCCCGCAGAGGCGGCACGCGTAGACGCCCGGCTCCTTGTTGTCGAGGAGGGCTCCGCAGAAGGGGCTCTCCGTTCCGTGGTCCAGGAGGACCCGCCGCTCCTCGGCGCTCAGGCGTCGGGCGAGCCGCTCCACCTCAGGCGCCGACAACGGGGTCAGGTCGTATCCCGATCCCGAGCGCAGGCGTGGGGCATCGCTGCCGGCCCGCGTCACCTCGTCCCCTCCCTTTCCATCCCGGACAGCCGGCCAGTCTTCAGGCGGTCGCCGTAGTGGTGGCGGAGCTTGGCAACCTTGGGCGCCGCCACGGACGCGATGTACGGCTGGTCGGGGTGGGTCTCGGCGTAGTTCTGGTGGTACGTCTCGGCCTCATAGAAGGCCTCGAGCGGTTCCAGCCGCGTCACGATCGGGGATCCGAACACGCCCGCCTCGTCGAGCTGCCGGATGTACGCCTCGGCCACCGACCGCTCCTTCTCGTCGGCGTAGAACACGGCCGAGCGGTACTGGCGGCCGCGGTCGTTGCCCTGCCGGTCGAGCTGGGTAGGATCGTGGGCCACCGAGAAGAACACCTTGAGGAGCTCGCCGAAACGGATCCGGGTCGGGTCGTAGGTCACCCGGACCGCCTCGGCGTGATCGGTCGTGCCGGTGCAGACGGTCTTGTAGTCGGCGGTCTCGGCGGTTCCGCCGGCGTATCCGGAGACGACCTCGAGCACGCCGTCGAGCTGGCGGTAGACGGCCTCGACGCACCAGAAGCAGCCACCGGCCAGGACGGCCGTCCGCGGCCCCGGACCGGTGGGCTCGAGGTCCCGGATCGGGTCCGGGAAACGGTCCGGCGTCACCGTCAGGGTGGCGCCGGGGATGTCGCATGATCGATCCATCCAACCCTCCTTGGCGTAGACACCTAAGCTACCGCGAGGACCGCTGCGCGGCCCGGCGGCCGAAGATTAGGTTGAGTCGCGCACGGAAGTTCCGCCGCCGACCCCCACTCTGGAGGAACATGCACGGAAGAACCGGACGCTTCCCCATCCCCGCGGCGCTGGGCTGGGTCCTCGCCTCCGCCGCGGCGGCCACCGCCCAGACCCCGGCCGCGGCCGATCCGGCGGACGTCGCGACCCTCGACGGGATCATGGCCGCCTTCTACGAGGTGGTCTCCGGACCCCCGGGCCAGCCCCGGCAATGGGAGCGGGACGCGACCCTGTACCGGCCCGGGACGGTCTTCACCATCGCCGACTCCACCGGCGCGTACCGCAACGTGACTCCGACCGAGTTCGCCGCGGAATCGGACGCGTTTCTGGTCGAGTCGGGGTTCGTGGAGCGGGAGATCCATCGCGAGACCCGCCTGTTCGGATCGGTCGCGCAGGTATGGAGCACCTACGCGTGGGAGACCGCCAGCGGCGAGACCGGGCGCGGCATCAACGGCCTTCATCTCGTCCACGACGGCGAGCGGTGGTGGATCACCCACGCCACGTGGGACAACGAAACCGCGGAGCGGCCCATTCCCGAGGAGTATCTGCCGGATGACTGACCGCGGAACCCTGCCGCGCTTCGTTCCCCTCTCCACCTACCAGGGGTATGCCGAGGACGAGATGCTCCGACGGGCCGAGGCCTTCCGAGCCGAGATGGCCCGCCGCCGCACGGTGCGCGACTTCTCCGCCCGGCCCATCCCGCGCGCCGTCATCGAGGAGTGCCTGCGAGCCGCGGGCACCGCACCCAGCGGCGCCAACCTCCAGCCGTGGCATTTCGTCGTCGTCAGCGATCCCGAGCTGAAGCGGAAGATCCGCGAGGCCGCCGAGGAGGCAGAGCGGGAGTTCTACCGTCACCGGGCCTCCGAGGAGTGGCTCGAAGCCCTGGCCCCGCTCGGCACGGACGAGCACAAGCCCTTCATCGAGACCGCTCCCTGCCTGATCGCGGTCTTCGTCCAGAGGTACGGAGTGCGTGCGGACGGAACCCGGTTTTCGACCTACTACGCGATCGAATCCGCGGGCCTCGCGGCGGGTCTGCTGGTCGCGGCGGTCCATCACGCCGGGCTCGTGTCGCTGACCCATACGCCGAGCCCGATGGGGTTCCTGAATCGGATTCTGGGCCGGCCCCCCAACGAGAGGCCGTTCCTGCTCATCGTCGTCGGCTATCCGGCCGAGGACGCCGTCGTCCCCGACATCGGCCGAAAGCCATTGCGAGAGATCGCGACGTTCCGCTGAGCCGTGACCCCGCGCCGGAGGTGATGCGATGCCCCGACCCAAGCCCTCGACCTACCGCAAGCACTCGGTCCACGCCAAGCTCAACGTGCCGGAGCTGACCCGCGCCGGATCGAGCCTCAAGCTCGAGATCTACTCCGAGGAGGAGAAGATCGGCACGCTCGTGATCGGGCGGGGGTCGCTGTTCTGGCGCGGCGGCAAGCGGCAAAAGCAGATCCAGATCGACTGGACACGCTTCGCCCAGATCATGGACATGATGGCGTACGAGCAGTGACTGGGAGCGCGGGAATGCGTCTCCTCCCCTTTCCGTAAACATCAGGGATGAACTCAGGGCGCCGACTGGTCTCGGTCAACGTCTCTCTCCCCAAGCCGGTCGAGCATGACGGCCGGGTGGTATGGACGGGGATCTTCAAGGAGCCGGTCCCCGGGCGCGTGGCCCTCCGGCGGCTGAATCTGGATGGCGACGGCCAGGCCGACCTGTCCGTCCACGGAGGGATCGACAAGGCAGTCTACGCCTATCCGGTCGAGCACTACGACCATTGGCGTCGAGCGCTCGCGCGGGATCTCCCGTTCGGCCAGTTCGGCGAGAACTTCACGGTGAGCGGAATGCTCGAGGCGGCGACTTCGATCGGTGATATGTACCGGATCGGATCTGCGCTCCTCCAGGTCACCCAGCCCCGGACCCCGTGCTTCAAGCTCGGGATCAAGATGGGCGATCGGCGCTTTCTGAAGCCCTTCCTGGCGAGCGGGCGGACGGGATTCTACCTCCGCGTTCTCGAGGAGGGCGAGGTCGGAGCCGGGGACCCGATCGAGCTCGTTCGCGCCGACCGGGCCGGCCTCACCGTCGCCGAGGTCCTCCGGCTGGGCTACCTGGATACCGAAGACATCGAGGGGGCGAGCCGCGCCGCGGCGGTCGAAGCGCTGTCGGAGGGGTGGCGGACGTGGTTTCAGGCCCGCGTCACGAAGAGCGGAACCCGGTCCGCGGAGTCGGCCCGACGTCCGGCCGGTTGAGACATGCGTGGTCCAGGCCTTCATGAAATGGAACGGCCTCGCGCAGTAGCGCCGACGCGCTGGATCATGGCCCAGCGCTGGCATGACCTCCTGTTCGCGCACTGGGAGGTTGCGCCGGGCGTGCTGAGTAGGGCCGTTCCGCCGCCGCTCGAGCTCGACCTTCACGCCGGCTCGGCCTGGATCGGGATCATCCCTTTCACGATGAGCGGGGTGCGGCTCCGAGGGACGCCCCCCCTCCCGTGGCTGTCCGCCTTCCCCGAGCTCAACGTCCGGACCTACGTGCGGTACCGGGACCTGGCCGGGGTTTACTTCTTCAGCCTCGACGCGGGGAACCGGTGGGCCGTGGCCGCCGCCCGGCGCTGGTACCGGTTGCCGTACTATCGCGCGCGGATGGAGGTGCATCGCCGGGGTGGTGAAATCGAGTACCGGAGCCGCCGCGTCCATCGCGGCGCGGGGGCGGCGGAGCTCGCGGTGCGATATCGTCCGACCGGCGATGCCCGTCTCCCGGCCTCCGGATCGCTCGATCACTGGATGGTCGAGCGGTACCGGCTCCTCACGGTCTCGGGGGGCCGCGTCGTCTCGGCCGAGATCCAACATCCCGCTTGGCGGCTCCGGTCCGCGGCCGCGGAATTCCACACCAACACGATGACGAGGGGTCTTGGGATCGATTTGCCCCAGGGGGAGCCGCAACTGGCGTTCGCGGAGCGTCAGGAAGTCCTCGTCTGGCCGCCCTCGGATCAGCATGCGAATTGACAACGATGGTCGGAGTGTCGTAAACCAGAGTCTTTGAACCGCGGCTGACTTGAGAGAGGCGAGGCGTCATGAACGAGGACAATGTTCAGAGACTGCGGGAGACCCTGCGCGGCGAGATCGTCCAACCCGGGGACGCCACCTACGACGAGATCCGCAAGGTGTACAACGGTATGCACGACCGCAGGCCGGCGCTGATCGTGCTCGCGGCAGGGGTCGCGGACGTGATGGCGGCGGTAGAGTTCGCCCAGGAGGTTGGCCTCGTGCTGGCGGTGCGGGGCGGCGGACACAGCGCACCAGGCTTCGGGACGTGCGATGGCGGGCTTGTCCTCGACCTGCGGCGGATGAGGGGCATCCGGGTCGATCCGGAGGAGCGAACGGTTCGTGCGGAGGGTGGCTGCACGTTGGGAGACGTGAATCACGCTACCTATGCATTCGGCCTCGCCACGCCGTTCGGAATCGCTTCGACGACCGGCATCGCCGGGCTGACGCTCGGCGGAGGCATGGGATACCTGACCCGCCGCTGCGGGCTGTCATGCGACAACCTGCTCTCCGCGGATGTCGTGACCGCCGATGGCACCTTCCTTACCTGCACCCCCGAGCGTGAGGCGGATCTCTTCTGGGCCCTACGGGGCGGCGGCGGCAATTTCGGCGTGGTGACATCGTTCGAGTTCCGGCTCCACCCGATAGCCGATATCTTCGGCGGGCCCATCTTCTTTCCGCTCGATGGAGATGTGGTGAGCGCGTACCGGGACTTCATTCTGAAAGCCCCGGAGGAGTTGGGGGCGCTCTTTGCCTTCACCAGAGCGGCGCCGCTTCCATTCTTGCCCGAGAAATGGCATGGCCAGCCCGTTTCGGCCGTGATCGCCTGCTGGAGTGGAGCCATCGAGGACGGAGAGAGGGCCCTGGCACCGATCAAGACGTGGGGAGAGGTCATAGGCGCTTATGTCGACCGGATGCCAAATCCGGCTCTCAACTCGATGTTCGATGCCCTTCTGCCTCCCGGACTTCAGCACTACTGGAAGGGCAACTTCGCGCGCGACCTCCAGGATGATGCGATCGAGGCCCACCTGGAGCACGCCCCGAATGTCCCCTGCATCGAGACGGGCACGTTCCTCTATCCGATGAACGGTGCGTGTCAGCGGGTGCCATCGGACGGCACGGCATACGCCTATCGAGAGGCCTTGTTCGCCACCGTGATCGGCGGCGCCTGGCGAGATCCCGCCGACAACGAACAGAATATGCGCTGGGTTCGGGAGTACGACGAAGCTCTTCGACCGTACTCGGAAGGGAGCGGCTACGTCAACTTCATGGCCAGCGAGGATCAGGATCGAGTCCAGATCAACTACGGCCAGAACTACGAACGTCTCATAGAGATCAAGAACCGGTACGACCCGACCAACCTCTTCCGCCTCAACCACAACATCGAGCCGATTCCGCTCGCTTCTTCCTGAGCCTCTCCCCGGAGGTGGGGCCAATTGATACCTTCGGATGAGCGGCTGAACCCGAAAGGAGGAGAAATGGCAATCGCGTGGCGACACGACGTCGATCGTGTGCTCGACGAAGCCAGGACGCAGCGGCGCCCGGTGCTGCTGGATTTCAGCGCTGCGCCGATGTGAGGCGGGTGTGCTCGGCTGGATGCCGAGGTGTGGCCTGACGAGCGCGTGGCGCGCCTCGTCACCGAGAATTTCATTCCCGCGCGCGTCCACGTCCGCGAGCAGCCGGATGATTACCGGCGCTTCGGTGAGCGTTACGCCGCGCAATGGACGCCGACCA
>DASRVA010000152.1:0-17100 GCA_035687745.1 Gemmatimonadota bacterium | reverse complement strand
CGGACCCGCGCCGCCTCGGCGCGATCGCTCTCCGCCCGTTCCACGGCCTCTCTTGCCCTCGCCACCGCGGTCCCCGCCTTCTGTTCCTCCTTGCGCCGCGCGTCCCGCTCCTGCGCCAGCATGGCCAGCCGTTGCTCGCCGCTCTCGCGGGCGCTGGTCTGCCGTGCCAGCGCCTGGCGGACCTCGGCCAGCCGCTCACGCAATACCCCCGCCTCGCCGACGAGGACGCCGCGATCGGTCCTGAGCTCGGCGTACCGGCGCTCCTCGTCCCCCGGTCCGGACTCGCCATCGCGGCGGGCGGTCAGGCGCTGGAGCCGTTCACGGGCCGCGCGCAGGTCGACGTCCAGGTTGGCCCGCCGCTCCGCCAGGTCGTCGGACCGCATCCTCGCCCGCTCGGCCTCCGCGCCGAGCGCCTCGAGACGGCGATCGTTGTGCTTCAGGCTCTCGCCGGTCACCAGCAGCGATTCCTCCCGGCGTGCCACCTGGCGGCGCGCCTCCTCGACCTGGGACCGGAACCGGTCGCTCTCCTCCCGGACGGCGATCAGCTCGAGCTCGAGGGCCTCGTGCCCGGCCTCGCGCTCGGCCAGCCGCGCCGCCTGCTCCGCCTGGGTCTCCTCCAGCGCCTTCAGCTCGTCGCCGAGCGGTGCGAGGCGCGCCTCGAGCGCGGCCATCCGAAGGGCGGTGGCGTGGACGTCGAGGCGTATCTCCTCCTCCCGGTAGGCGGCGTGACGGCGCGCCCGGCCGACCTGCCGCCTTAGAGCAGTGACCTTGCGCTCGACCTCGCCGACGATGTCCTCCACGCGCGCCAGATCCTGGCTGGTTGCCTCGAGCTTCCGCTCGGCTGCCCGGCGGCGGGTCTTGTAGCGGGTCACGCCCGCCGCCTCCTCGAAAATCGCGCGCCGCTCCTCGGCCCGCTCGGACAGGAGGCTGTCCACCATCCCCTGCTGGATCAGCGAGTAGGCATGGGCGCCGACCCCCGTGCCGAGGACCAGATCCTGGATGTCCTTGAGACGGCACACCTGCCGGTTCAGGAGATATTCGCTGGTGCCGTCCCGGAACACGCGACGGGTGATCCCGACCTCGGCGTAGTCGACCGGCAGAAGGCCGTCCTCGTTGGAGAAGTGGACCGTGGCCTCCGCCAGGTTGATGGGCTTGCGATCGCGGCTGCCGTTGAAGATCACGTCGTCCATGTGCGAGCTGCGCATCAGGGTCGGCCGCTGCTCACCCAGCACCCAGCGGATGGCGTCGGAGATGTTGCTCTTCCCGCATCCGTTCGGTCCGACGATGGCCGTGATCCCGGGGTTGAACTCGATCGTGACCCGATCGGCGAACGACTTGAAGCCGAACATTTCCAGCCGCTGGAGCTTCACGGGATCCGCCTCCGTCCAGGGTGAGCCAGGGCCATCACGACTCGATGCGGGTGGTCAGGGTGACGTTCTCGGTCGCGGCGTGGAGGGACCCTTCCAGCCGCCGCGATTCCTCGCGGGTGGCGTAGGCCCCCGCGTAGACCCGGGCCGGATCGCGACCGGCTACGTAGGCGGGGATCCCCCGCTCGCGAAGCTCGGCCCGCCGGCGCTCCGCCTCTTCCCGCGTCGGGTAGACGCCGAGCAGGAAGGTGAGCGGGGTCTCGCGCACGGCGCCTTCGGATACCAGGCCGCGCCCGGTCAGGTCGCGCAACGCGTCCCCCGCGGCCGCCGAATCGGCGTACGTGCCGGCGTAGACCCGGTGCCAGAGGCCGCGTTCGCCCAGCTCGACCGGTGCGACGAAGGCCGTCCAGCCGGCCCGCTCGAGGCGCGTCGCGGTCTCGAGCGCGCTCGCCTGGCTCTGGAAGGATCCGACGTGGAGGGAGTACGGGGCCGGGTGCCCCTCGCCTTCGGGGGTCTCCGGAGCCGCGGCGGGCTCCGCGTCCGACGGGTCCTCGTCCAGGGAGACCATCTCCCCGTCGCCTTCGTCCCCGAACCCGATCGGGCGGCGGTCGACGGCGCTCGTGCCCGCCTCGGGCACCCTTCCGTCGTTGGCCGACCGGGCCAGCTCCGGCAGGTAACGCGTCCCGAGGACCATTCCGCCGACCACGACCGCGGCCACCCCGACGGATGCGAGGAGCCGCCGGCGGCGACGGGCCGGCCACTCACGGTCGGCCGGGGTCAGCTCGGGAGCCGGGAAATCGGCTTCCTCCAGCAGGCCCAACGCGTCGCCTTCCGGGCCCCGCTCGGACGACTCCTCGAAGAGGCTGAGGAACGCGACCTCCTCGTCGGCACCGCTCGCCGTGGGGGTAGCCGGACGGACGGACGGTCGCGAGGGTTCGGGTCCGGAGGCCGGCCAAGCCGGGGTCGGCCCGCCCGAGCCCGCCCCCGCACCGGCGAAGAGCGCCGGAAGGGGGCCCACGAACCGGTGGGCGGCGGCGGCCAGGTCCTCGGCGGCGCCGGGGTCCCCCAACAGGCGGACGAGGAGCCGTTCGCGCCCCACCGGCTCGACCTCGGCGTCTCCGGCCGACACGGCGAGCAGGGCGTCGCAGAGGGCCAGGACACCCGCCTCCGAGGCCGGCTCGCTCGAGGGCAGCGCCATCACGACGACCTGGAAGTGCTGCTTCAACCGGTCGAGGGCGCCCCTAACCGCCGGCGCGTCGTCGAACGGCGAGCCCGTCAGGAAGCGCGTCCCGCCCGTCAGCACCGCCAGGCCCGGGAGCGCCGTGTCGCGGACGCATCGCTCGAGCGGAACGCCGTAGTGCACGTGATCGACCAGGCCCTGCTTCAGGTCGAGCCCGGTCAACCGCTCGAGCCACCGCAGATCCTGGCTCAGGTCGACGAAGACGGCGCGCAGGCCCGTCCGGGCCAGCCAGGCGGCGGCGAGGAACGCGAGGAGGCGGGGATTGCGGTCCTCGCCCGCGAAGCGGACCCCCACCAGGGCGGCGTCCTCGCGTGCCTGCCTGGCCACATCGTCCAGCGTCTCCGTGAACGCCGGCGTCGAAGCGCGGAGGGCGTCCGCGCTAACCGCATCCCGCAGAGCGTCGAGCGCATCCCGCCAGAAGCGGTCGTCGAGCTCGACCTCGCGCATCGCGGGCGGTCCGCCGGGTGGAGGGATTCGTGACTGGATCAAGGAAGACCTCGTCCTGGCGCCCGCGCGGCCACGGGTACCGGCTGATTCCGCTTGCACCGGTCTCCGCCGGGGCGCGCCGGAAACCGGCGACCCTCCCGGAGACGACTCCGCGACTTTCCGGATGGGGCTCGTTACGGATGGGTATCGTCAGCGCTAACCGACGATGGGCTAAAGACTACCGCCTGCCGCCCCCGGAATCAACCACCCGTCAGGGTTTCCGACTTCCTTTCGGGTCGCCAGGGGCCGAACCGGAGCCACTTGAGAACGGCAGGGGGTTGGTTTCCGGTGATCTAAAGACCGAAGGGCGCTCAAGGTGGCCGAGATCAAGGCGCGCCGCCGAGGACAGCCGAGGCGTACGCGGGCGCCCGCGAAGCGGGCAGCTGTACGCCGCAGGCTGGCCGAGGTGGCGCAACGCAGATATCGGCCACCTTCAGCGCCCGTCAGAACTCCGGAGCGAGGGTGAAGACCCAGCGGCCATTCCCTATCTCCGCCATATCCGTCTGCCACGCATAGTCCAGCCGCAGCACGGCGAAGCCGAACATGTTCATCCGGACTCCCGTCCCGATGGCGGCCCGGGCGTCGACCAGCCGGAACCCGAGCGGGCCGCCGTCCTCGCTGGTCGAGAACCGGAAGGTCTGACGCGTGAACTGGCCGGTGACGCGGTCGAAAGGTCGCTGGTGGTCGCAGAGATCATCCCCGCAGCTCGCGAAGCCGAGGTCGTACCACAACGCGCCCCGGATCGGCGGGAACCCGGAGGAGCCGAGGCTCGGCTGCTCGACGAGCGGGAATCGGAACTCGAGGTTCAACAGCCCGACCGTCGTCCCGATCAACGACCGCGAATCGTAGTCGAATCCACGCAGCAGCGTCGGCCCGCCAATCGACTGAAAGCGCAGGTTGTCCGGCTCCTGCCCGAAGGTCCCCAGGTAGAGCAGGCGCGACGCGATCGTCCAGCGGCGGCCGAACAGCCAGTACTTGCGGACATCTCCGTAGAACTGATTGAACGACCGGTCACCGAACGCGCGCTGCCACTCGAACCGCTGCCGGCTCCCGCCGACCGGGCCTGTGGAGCCGTAGAACGCGCTGTCGTACACGTACGCCACCGAAGGCGAGAAGAACAGGTCGTTGGGCAGGTCGTTCTCCACGTCCGGGGTGGGGTCGAAGAAGTCGAAGCGCACCTCGCGCCGGTTCACGTGCGTGAGGACGCTGCCGATCTCGATCCGGCGAAAGCGGCTGAACGGGTACGCCCCGAACGCCTGGACCCCGCGGTAGATGTCGCTGCGGAAGAGGAACGGATCGCTGAGGCTGGCCGCGGCCGGCAGGAAGTCGCTGCGAAACTGGAACCCCGTGATCCCCCAGTTCATCCGTTTCTTCAGGTTGGCGTAGGTGAAGAAAAGGTCGCTGTCGGTCAACGAGCCGTAAACGGACGCGGCGGCGAACAGATTGTGGTCGCCCAGCAGGTCGCTGAAGGCGAGCTGCGAGGCGCCGAACGCGCCGACGCCCGTCACGAACCCCACCTGAGGCTGCGTGATCAGATCGGGCTGGAAGCTGACCTTGTACTCGCGGGTCGAGAACCGGGTGGTGTCACGCGGCAGGCCGACCGTCGGATCGTTCAGCAAGGTCGCCACGTCGACCGGCTCGTCGAACGACGGGAGCCGGACCCCTGGCGTCTCCGGGCGCGCGCCCGCCTGGCGCTTGCGCTCCCCCAGGTAGTAGGAGATGGCCTCCGGCTGCCTCGGCTCGGCGGCTGCGACCTCGCCCTCCTCGTCCTCCGGCCCCTCCGGACGGTCGGCCTCCGGCCGGCGGGCGGCTTCGACCGCCTGAGCGAGCTCGGCCTCGCTGACCGCCACCGCCGCCCGTCGCTCGGGCCGGGAGCTCGGCCGTGACGGCCGAACGAAGGCCCGGGTGACGAGGTCGAATTCCCCTTCCTCGCCGGGCACGTACGGCTCCTTCACCAGCCGCAGGGGGTCGTCCAGCCGGTACAGGTCCCAGCCACCGTCCGAGAAGGCGCTGAAGACGATCCGGCTGCCGTCCCGCGACCACGAGAACGCGGGGCTCGCCTCGATGATGCCGCTGACGCCGGTCAGCAGGTCGGTGAGCTGGTAGGTCAGCCCGGTGTCGAAGTCGTAGAGGAAGATGTTGGTGATGCCGGTGCGATCCGACAGAAACGCCAGCGTGCGGCCGTCGGGCCCCCACTGGGGATTGATGTTCTTCCCCTTCGGGTCCGGCGCGTAGGTCACTTCGCGGCTCTCGAGGTCGAGGACCCCGATCTGGTAGTCGCCGTAAGCGAGCAGGTCGAAGTCTGTCCCCGGACCGAACTCGGTCGTGAAGGCGATCCGCTTCCCGTCGGGAGACCAGACCGGGTCGCGCTGGGCATACCGGTCGTTGGTCAGCCGGTCGAGCCCCGAGCCATCCCGGTTCACGACGTACAGATCGCTCGTCCCGGCCTTCTGGCCGGTGAAGACCAGCCGCCGGCCGTCGGGAGACCAGGACGGCGTCTCGATGCCGTCCAGATCGAAGCGGTGAGCGTCGACGATGTCCTCGTCCTCGACGTCCATGATGTACAGGGCGTCCCGCTCCCCGGCCTTGCTCGAGAAGGCCAGGTAGCGTCCGTCGGGAGAGAAGGCCATCCCCACGCGCAGGAACCGCAGGCTCTCGAAGGTCTCGGAGCGCTCGCCCTTGATCAGCTTGTCCGCGTGCTCCCCATCGACGGCATCGGCGATGTAGATGTCGTTGAAGAAGTCGCGATCCGAGACGAACGCCATCGTGGCGCCATCCGGGCTCAGCGTCGGACCGACGTTGATCGCCGACCCCGCCTTGACGTGATCCGAGAGCCGGATCGCGAAATCCTCGGCCGGAGGATGGGCGACGATCTGCGGCAGATACGTCTGCCGGACGGCTTCCAGCCAGTCCTCGGAAAGCTTGTCGAGCGACACGTTCAGGGACGACTGGATGGCTTCGCGGACCCCGATGAGGGGCGCCTTCTGCATGATCTCGCCGACCTTCTCGTCGCCGTACTTGGTGCCGATGTAGTACCAGAGCGCCTGGCCGAACCGGTAGACACGGATGTCCTGAACCCGGTTGAGCTGCTCGATCGAGGTGAGGTAACCCGACATCGACCCATCGCGCAGCCACATCGCCGTGAGCGGGTCGATCTCTCCACTGGACAGGTACTCGGCCATTCCCTCCGCGAACCACAGCGGCATGCGGAACGCGAACGGATTGCTGCCCTGCGACAGGGCACCCCGACGCAGAATGTCGAACTGGAAGGCGTGGACCAGCTCGTGGGTCAACGTGTGCTCGAACTCGGGATACGCGCTCGGGAAGAAGAGGACGATCCGGTTGCGGAGTCCCTCGGTGATGCCCGCTGTTCCCTCGGAGATCTGGAAGTGGAAGATGTTCGTCTGCTGGAAGTCCGACTGGGACGCGTAGAGAATGAGCGGCTTCCTCTCCTCCCACTCATGCCGGAAGACCTTGGACAACCGCGTGTAAGCACGTTCGGACATCCGCGCCGCGTCGAGCACGGCGGCCTCGGCCTCGGGATAGTAATGGATGTCGAAATGCTCGGTCCGGAGGACGCGGAAGTCGAAATCCTTGTACTGGACCTTGTTCTTGCCGAACTGGGCCCGGGCCTCCGGAGGCGCGACGAGCAGGGCCACGAGCGCGAGGAGGCCGCAGAGATGACGATGGGAGCGGGGCGTGGGAGCTCTCCTTTCACGGCCGGGGGATCGGTCGCTCCGCGCCTCACGCCGCGGCCGGACGGGCGTCGGAATCCGTATCGTACACCGCCCCTGGCGGGCGGTCAATCAGGTGGGAAACACATCTCGGGGCCGAACGGCTTAATCCGGGGCCTGATCCCGGTCGCCGACGGTCTCCGGGAGGTCCTTCGCGCCGGGCTCGGCCTCGTCGGCGAAGGACTCGATGGGGGCGTCACCCCAGAGCCGTTCCAGCTCGTAGTAGCGGCGGGCCGCGTGATGGAAGACGTGGACGACGAAGTCCACGTAGTCGAGCAGCACCCAGCGGGCATTCCGGACGCCCTCGACGTGCCATGGGCGGACGTCCTCGCGCTCGAGACGCTCCTCGACGCGGGCCGCAAGGGCCCGCACCTGGACGTCGCTCTCGCCGCTGACGATGACGAAGTAGTCGGTGGCCGAGGTGAGCCCGCGGAGATCCAGCAGAACGACCTCCTGGCCCCGGCGATCGGCCGCCTCGCGGGCCGCGGCCTCGGCCAGGGCTCGGATCTCGGCACCGCCCGACCGGGCGCGGCGCCGGGGTCGTGTCAAGCCGGCTCCCTCTCCACGCGGACCCGGATCGGGACCGTCACCTCCGGATGGAGGCGGATGGGCACGTCGAACTCGCCGAGCGACTTGATGGGCGGGTCCAGCTTGACCTGCTGGCGCGACACATCGAAGCCCTGCTCCACGAGCCGATCGGCGATGTCGGCGATCGACACCGAGCCGTAGAGCTGGTCCTCGTCGCCGGCCATCTCCACGAACGTCAGCTCCACGGTGGCCAGCGCGCGCGCCAGCGCCTCGGCCTGGACCTTCTGCTGCTGGAGCCGCTCCTCGTACTTCTTCCTCTCCTGCGCCACGCGATGCTTGTTCGCCTCGGTGGCCAGGTAGGCCAGGCCGTGGGGGACGAGGAAGTTTCGCGCGTAGCCCGGTGCGACGCCGACCACGTCGCCGGGGTGGCCCAGGTGCTCGACCTCGGCTCTCAGGATGACTTCGGTCGTCTTGGCCATCGTACCCGTCCTACAGGGCGTGGTCGGGGAGGTACGCGATGAGCGCGATGTGGCGGGCCCGCTTGATCGCCTTCGACAGCACGCGCTGGTGCGCGGCGCACGTGCCCGACACCCGCCGTGGCAGAATCTTGCCCCGGTCGCTGGTGAAGCGGCGGACCAGGTTCTCGTCCTTGTAATCGATCGGAGCCTTGGTTTCGCAGAAATGGCAGGGCTTGCGTCGTGGCACGGTCTACTCCTCCTCGTCCTTATCGTCGTCCCCGCGGTGGACGGCGGGCTCGGCCGGCTCGACGGGATCCACCACCGTGAGGTGCCGGAGGACCTGCTCGTCGATGCGGGCGAGACGCTCCAGCTCGGTCAGCCGCTCGGGCTCGGTCTCGTAACGCAGGATCACGTACAGACCCTGCTCCTTCCGGCCGATCGGATACGCCAGCTTGCGCCTGCCCCAATGCGTGACGGAGACGGCGCCGTCTTCGCCGCCGTCGATCGCGCGCTTGAGACGCGCGAGCTTCTCCTCGACCTGGCTCTCGTCCAGGGAGGAGTCGAGAATGAGAACGGTCTCGTAAGGTCGGGCCAACGCGGTTCTCCCTTCGGTCTCGGGCGGTTCGCCCCCGCGTGGGGCGAACAGGGTGGTTGGAAGAGGGGAAAAAGTACCCGCCCAAGCCCCGCTGCGTCAATGGGTTGGATCCATGGGCCGCGTGCGCTACCTTGTTCTCGTGACGGGCGGTCACACCATCCGCGAGCGGGTCGCCGAACGTCTTCGACAGGAGATCCCGGACGCCCGTGTCGAGGTCGTCGACCTGACGGGCACCGACAACCACCTGGAGGCGCGGGTGGTCTCGCCGGCCTTCCAGGGCAAGACGCCCGTCGAGCGCCACCGCATGGTCTACGCGCCCTTGCGCGACTGGATCGACGACGACACCGTCCACGCGCTCGCGGTCAAGACCTGGACCCCCGAGCAGTATCGAACCCTGACTCCCGAGGAGTGACGCGATGCGACCCGACGTGAAGGAGCGAATCGAGCGCGAGATCCGGGAGCATCCCGTCCTGATCTATATGAAGGGGACGGAGATGTTCCCGCGCTGCGGCTTCAGCGCGGCCGCGGTCGATGCCCTGCGGCGCGCCGGCGCCGATGGCCGGATCCACTCGGTCGACGTGCTGACCGACCCCGAGCTGTGGGAGGCGGTGAAGGAGTACAGCGACTGGCCGACCATCCCCCAGGTCTATGTGGGGGGCGAGTTCGTGGGCGGCTCGGACATCACGCGCGAGCTGCACGAGAGCGGCGAGCTGGGGCCGCGGATCGAGAAGGCGCTGAACGGGGCGACGTAGGGGTTCCCGGGCGGTCACGGGAGAGGGCCTCCCGAGGCGGATCCGCCACACTTCCGAGCGCCGGGTCGCATCGATCCCTCTGGGGGCGGCACACTACGGAGGTCCGCAACTTGACGCCTCGGGAGACCCTCTCCCCTGCCCGCCCCCGAACGTTACGTCACCCCGCCGCGGACCCCGCGCGAAACGGACCGCGGCTAATCCCCGCCGCCCCTGCGGGTCGTCACGATAAGGACACCGCCGCCTCTCACCTCGCCGTACTCGATCGATGCGGCCATGCTCGGCAGAAACTCGATCCGCTCCACGTCCTGGGGCTGGACCATCGACAGGACGCACATGTCGTAGATCCGGTGACCGTCCAGGACGACCAAGCGGACGACGCCGTTGCGGGTCCGCAGCACGGAGCAGCTTCCCTGGATGGAGTGCCGGAGCCCGGGGATCCGGCGCTCGAGGATCCGGCCCAGCGGCATCGGCGTCTCGGGGATGTCCTCGGCCGTGATCACGTAGCGGCTCTCGCCGCGTGACCTCGCTTCCGCCTCTTCCTCTTCCAGGATCACGTCGATCGGCTCCGCGGGAATGGGATCCTCCGGGAGCGCCCGGGGGGCCGCGACGACCGGGGCGGGCGGCGGCTCGAACGGCAGGGGCTCGGATGGAACGCGGCGGGGCATGCCGGTCGTCAGATTCCCGGACCTCACCGCGACCACGTCGAGAACCTCACCGATGTCCTCCTCGTAGGCGAGCAGGACCGGACCCCGCTTCGCGGGATCCATGCTGAGGTGATCGTAGAGATCCGGCGCCGCCCAACGGACGACCGGCATCCGTATCCGCCACCTGGGCACGATCCACTCGCCGGTGGAGAGCTGGTCGAACTCTACCCGACCGCCCGCCTCGACACGCCCCATCGACTTCGGCAGGCCGGTGTAGTCGAAGTCGAGATGGGACAGCTCGGCGGTGCGCTCGTCGATCCAGAGGGTCCCCCTCAAGTCGACCAGCTTCCCGTCCACGGTCGGCTGGAACGCCAGCCCCACGAGCCCGGGCTCCTCGTCCTTGGCGGGAACCAGGTGGAAGCAATGGTTGTCGAGGAACCAGTCCGAGAGGAGCGTCGTCGCGTCCGGCGCGTAGTAGACCTGCGTCTCACCGTCCAGGTGGGCGAACCCGCCCTCCGCGAGCCGGCTCACCTCGAGCGCCACGTACGGGCTCCCGCGGCTCACGCCTCGCCGCGTGCGCGTCTGTTCGCCTTCGACCTCTTGCGTCCAGGGGTCGAGCTGCCTCTCGGTCGAGCGCACGGCGTACCGGAGAAGCCCTTTCCGCTGGGTCCAGGCGGTCGCGTTCAAGGCCTTCCGCGCCTCTTCCCATACGCGCGCCGAGGCGAGCTCCTCGCCGGGCCGGATGCGACACGTTGAATCGACGTCGACGTCGATGCCGGTCAGCTCGACCGGCTCGACCCGCACCGAGAGGCGGTATTCGATCGTCCGTCCCGCGGGAAGCGGGAAGGCCGGGGTCCGGACGCTGAGATAGCCGATCCGGTCCACCCCCAGCCCGTACTCGCCGGGCTCGGGAGCCACGAGGTGGAAACGGCCAGCCGCGTCCGAGAGCGTGGCGGCGCGCTGGGTTCCGTCCGCTCCGAGGAGGACGACGAATCCTCCGGCCACGGGCTGGGACGAGCCTTCCTCCACGATCGTGCCGTGGATCGTCTGTCCGGCGAGCGGGGAGGTCGCGAGCGGGATCAGGAGCGCGAGGGCTGACAGGGAGCGCATGTTGGGGCCCACTGCGTGAACGGTACGCTCCGGCAGGAGGTTTACGCAAACGACGTCCGCGATTAGTGTGGCATCGTGACCCGTCGCTTCCGCCTCGCGATCCTCCCCCTCGCGCTGTCGGTGCCCATCGCCTGCGCCGGCGCCCGCTCGCAGGCGTCGGTCGATCAGGAGACCGAGGCGTTCTACGCCGCGTTCGAGGCGGAGGTGCGCTCGGCGGTCCGGTCTCTGGAAGAGGGCGAGACCGAGCAGCTCCGCGACATCATGCCGGTGGCCGAGATCGAGGGCGCGACCTACGACGTCCTGGACGTGATCGAGACGCGGCCGGCTCTCCGCCCCATGGTGCGCGGGATCCGCCGGTTCCTGCAGGACGAGCCCTCCAACCGGGTTCGCCTCGAGCTGAACACCGAGCGGGGCGACCGGCGTCTATGGCACATCCTCCTGGACTCGATCCACGCCGAGCTCGGGCGAGCCCCGAGCTAAAGTCCCCCCGTAACCCCAAAATGATGGATGGGAAGGGTGGATTCCGTCCCATAGGGCGCAATCCTTCCTATACGTGATCCGGACCGCCGACGCACCGTTGATCTGCCAGGCCGACCGTTCGCCGCCTCTGGAGTGTCGTCGGTGCACCCAGGCGGGCTTGACATGGCGGTGGACCGAGGCCATGGTTCGGTTATCAACCATTGCCAGCCGGACTTTCCCCTCAACCCGGGAGGTTCCATGGCCTTCAAACTTTTGTTCGCACTCATCGGAAGACCGCTGGAGGAACCCCGGAGAATCCTCTCCGTCCTCCTCCCGCTGGCCTTTCTCCTCCCCACGACGGTCTTCGCCCAGGCCACCATCCAGGGCACCGTGACGGATCAGGGTGGCGAGCCTCTCGTCGGCGCCCAGGTCCAGATCGTGGGTACCGACCAGGGAGCGGTCACCGACGGGGACGGCGCCTACGTCATCACCGGCGCCTCGACCGGCCCCGTGCAGGTCCAGGCCATCTACCTGGGATACCGGACGGAAAGTCAGAGCGCCAACCTGGCCGCGGGCACGAACACCGTCGACTTCGCGCTGGGTTCGAGCCCGATCGAGCTGGACGCGATCGTCGTGACCGGCACGGCCGGGGCCGTTCAGAGGCGCGCCATCGGCAACGCGGTCACGGAGATCGACGCCGACGAGGTCATCGAGAAGGCCCCGGTCACCAGCCTGAGCGAGCTGATCACCGGACGATCGGCGGGTACGGTCGTCCTCCCGAGCTCCGGCACGGTAGGGACCGGTACTTCCCTGCGCCTCCGCGGCCTTTCATCGATCACCCAGTCCAACGAGCCGCTCCTGTACGTGGACGGCATCCGGATCGACAACAACGACGAGGCCACGTCCCTCGACGGCTTTACGGTCGGCGGCCAGGGGCCGTCCCGCCTCAACGACATCAACATCGAGGACATCGAGTCGATCGAGATCATCAAGGGCCCGGCCGCGGCCACCCTTTACGGGACCGAGGCGGCCCCCGGCGTGATCCAGATCATCACAAAGAAGGGCCGCTCCGGCGACGCCCGCTGGAACGTCCGCGGGAGCTGGGGCACGATCGACCTCGACATCGCCGAGTTCGAGGAGAACTTCGGCGTCGTCCACCGGAACGACCTTCCCAAGGGCGTGAGCAGCCTCGACGAGCTCCAGGGGGTGCATCTGGTCAAGGAGCTCCAGAACGACAGTCTGCTGATCGCCCAGGACCCCTTCGACGAGCTCATCGAGACCGGGTCCTCTCAGGAGTACGATTTGAGCGTGAGCGGGGGTCAGGACGAGTTCACCTTCTTCGCCTCGGGCAACTTCAACACCGAGGGTGGGCCCATGCCGTCCAACTTCGCCGAGAAGATCGGCGGGCGGGCCAACTTCCAGTGGAGCCCGAGCGAGATCTTCGACCTCGCGGTCTCGTCCGGCTACGTCAACAACGAGATCCGGCTGCCGAACAACGACAACAACATCTTCGGCTTCTGGGGGAACCTCACGCTGGCGACTCCGGCCGCCATCCGCGAGACCGGGGCCGGAAACTTCGCCTTCGGCGAGCCGTTCACGTCGGTCGAGGACGTCCGGGAGATCGATTCCCGCTTCACGAACGACAGATTCACAGGCAGCGCGGTCGCCAACTTCGAGCCGCTCTCATGGCTCAAGAGCCGGGGCATCTTCGGGATCGACATCAACGCCGAGGAGAACTTCCAGTTCATCCCCTTCGGCGCGGTGGCGAACCTGAATCCCGAGGGCGAGAAGACGAACGTCCGGAACACGACCGTCAACATCACGTTCGACCAGAGCACTACGGCGACCTGGGACCTGACCGAAGCGCTCCAGAGCAGCACGTCGCTGGGGACCCAGGTCACCAACGAGAACGTGGACGAGGTCGTCGCGTTTGGCGAGGACTTCCCTGCGCCGGGGGTCTCCACCGTCTCGGCCGCCGGCAACACCCAGGGCTTCGAGACACGGGTCGAGGACGTGACGGTCGGGCTGTATATCCAGGAGCAGCTCGCCTGGCAGAACCGCCTGTTCCTGACCGGCGCGGTCCGGTTCGACGACAACAGCGCGTTCGGATCGGACTTCGACTTCGAGACCTACCCCAAGGTGAGCGCCTCGTGGGTGGTCAGCGAGGAGCCGTTCTTCAGCGTTCCCGGGCTGGACATGCTGCGCTTCCGGGGGGCCTACGGGTTCGCCGGTCAGCAGCCGGAGGCGTTCGCCTCGGAGCGGCAGTTCGCGCCGGTAGCGATCAAGGGCGGGATCCCCACGATCACGCCGGATCAGTTCGGAAACCCCGACCTTGGCCCCGAGCGGAGCCGCGAGGTCGAGGTCGGCTTCGACGCGGGGCTCTGGGACGACCGGATCGGCGTCGAGGTGACGTACTACGACAAGGTCACCGAGGACGCCCTGGTAGCCAAGATCATCCCGCCATCGTCGGGCTTTCCCACCAACCAGCTCACCAACATCGGGGAGCTCCAGAACAGTGGCTGGGAGCTGAGCCTCGACGGGCTCCTCGTCGATACCGGGTTCGTCGACTACAACTTCCTGGTCAACCTGGCGACCAACGACAACGAGGTGACGAGCCTGGGCGGCGAGGAGGGCTTCCCGACCCCCAACAGCTTCAACCAGCGGGTCGAGGAGGGGTTCCCACTGGACGGGGTGTGGGGACGCGTCGAGATCGGCCGGGACGAGAACGGCGACCCCATCCTCTCCGAGGACCAGCAGTTCCTGGGCCGGACGACGCCTGACTTCACGGTGTCCTTCGGCAACACGATCACGGTGCGGGACAACCTGCAGATCTACGCGCTCTTCGACATGCGGCGCGGGTTCGTGATCGACAACAACAACACCGCCTTCGAGCTCTTCTTCGGGAGCAACCGGGCCGTGAACGACCCCGACTTCCCCCAGCGCGAGCTCGACGACCTGTTCTTCTTCGCCAACGCCGAGGAGCCGACGCCGTTCGTGGACGGCGGCGACTTCGTGAAGCTCCGCGAGGTCTCGGTCAACTACACGCTGCCTCAGACATGGGCGGCGGCCATGCGTGCAGAGCGCGCCAGCGTGACGTTCAGCGGCCGGAACCTGCAGACCTGGACCGACTACAACGGCATCGATCCGGAGGTCAACGGCTTCGGACAGGGTGACATCGAGCGCACCGACTTCCTCAGCGTGCCCCAGTCGCGGCGCTTCATCACCACCTTGAACCTCACCTTCTAGGAGGAGCCATGAGCGAGCACAGGAACGTACTCGACCGGCTGCGCCTCCTGACGGTGGGCGTGGCGGTGGTCTTCGCCTCGGCGGCCTGCGACCAGATTCTCGAGGTAACCAACCCCGGCGACGTGACCGAGGAGGGGCTTGCGGGCGAGGAGGCGCTTCCGGTGGTCGTGAACGGCGTCTACGGCGACTTCCAGGACGCCTACGACGAGGTGGTCCAGTTCGCCGCCCTCTTCACCGACGAGCTGGTGCACAGCGGCTCCTTCCCCTCGTTCGCCCAGGTCGACGACCGGGCGATCACGCCGCCCAACGTCGAGATGGAGGACATCTACACGGAGATCGGGACCGCCCGCTTCACGGCCGACCGCGCGGTGACCAACATCCGCGAGGTCCTGGGAGCCGAAGCCGAGTCGAGCGGGTTGCTGGCTCTTGCGCTGGCCTTCGGCGGATACTCACGCATCCTCCTGGCCGACAACTTCTGCCAGATCACGCTCGACGTGGGCCCGCCGCTGACGCCGGCGGAGGTCTACGGCCAGGCGATCGACCTGTTCACGCAGGCGATCCAGGTCGCTCAGGCCGCGGATGCCGACAGCACCCTCAACCTGGCGCTGGTCGGTCGCGCTCGGGCGCGGCTGAACACCGGCGACCTGGGCGGGGCCGCGGCGGACGCCGCCCAGGTGCCCGCCGGCTTCGTGTTCGTGATCGACTACTCCGACAACTCCGACCGCGAGGAGAACGAGCTCGTCATCTTCACGCGCGACCGGCGCGAGATGAGCGTCGGCGAGCCCTTCCGAAACACGGGAGACCCGCGGGTGCCGGTCTGCGCGGGCGCGCCAGGTGCCCCCAACGAGTGCCCGTTCGCGACCGAGGGGGAGTTCGGGCCCGACAACCAGACCCCGCTGTTCGTGCAGCTCAAGTACGCGGACCGGTTGAGCGACATCCGGCTGGCAAGCGGCGCGGAGGCGGCCCTGATCGCCGCCGAGGCGTCCGGGCAGGACGTCGCTCAGGAGCGCGGGCTCGAGCTCTGGCTGGAGGGACACCGGCTGGCCGACATGCGGCGCCGGAACGATCCCTTCCTCCAGGGCGGGGACTCCTGCTTCCCGATCCCGCAGAGCGAGATCGACACCAACCCGAACCTGTGAGCCCTCAACGGTCTTCGGGCCGCCGGCGACGGAGCCGGCGGCCCGGGGCCGTCGGCCCTCATCTCCGGAGCCGGAACCACGCTTCGAACAGCCGCCGGACCCTCGGCGTGAGCCGCGATCGCTGCCACTCGTTCGCGATCCCGCGGAGGGCCTCGGAGCGGGTCGGATAGGGGAAGACCGTGTCCGCGAGGGTCCCGAGGCCCGCCCCCGCCTCCATTGCGAGCGCGACCAGGCCGATCAGCTCGCCGGCATGAGCCCCGGCCACGGTCGCCCCGACGATCTCGTCGCTTCGCCGCCGTACGTGGACCCTGGCGAATCCCGCCTCCTCCCCCTCCACGACGTGGCGGTCGACCCGGGAGAACGGCCGGACGAAAGAGTCGATCTCGATCCCCGCCTCCGCCGCGGAACCGGGCGAATGCCCGACGTGGCCCACCTCAGGGTCGGTGAACGTGCACCAGGGGACGTGGAGGGCGCTCGCCCTCCGGCGGCCCGGAAAGAGGGCGTTCCGGAGGACGATCCGCGCCTCGGCATCGGCCATGTGCGTGAAGAGGTGCCGCCCGGCCACGTCGCCGGCCGCGTAGACGGCGGGGTTGGACGTGCGCAGCCGGTCGTCCACCCGGACTCCGCGGTCGACCTCGAACTCGATTCCGGCCCGGTCGAGGCCGATCCCCTCGACCATCGGCCGTCTACCGGCGGCGACCAGGATGGCGTCGGCGTCGATCCGGACCGGACCGTCCGGTCCCCGGAGAATGACGGTGCGGACGGCGCCGCTCCGCTCGACCCCGTCGAGCTCGTGACGGGTCAGGACCCGGATCTCCTCCGCGGCGAGGGCCTCGGTCAGAAGAGCCGTGGCCTCGGGCTCGTCGCTCGTCAGGATCCGGTCGAGTCTCTCGACGAGCGTGACGACCGAGCCCAGGCGGGCGAACGCCTGGGCCAGCTCGCAGCCGACCGGTCCGCCGCCGATGACGGCCAGCCGGCGCGGCAGGGCCTCGAGGTCGAAGACGGTCTCGTTGGTGAGGAAGCCGGCCTCGGCGAGGCCGGGAACGGCCGGAACGAGCGGGGTGCCGCCCGTCGCCACGAGCGCGCGGCGAAAGGTGAGCCTCTCGCCGTCCACCTCGACCGCGTCCCGACCGACGAACCGTCCCTCACCGAGGAGGACATCCACGCCGAGACCCCGGAATCGCTCGGCGGAGTCGTGGGCGGCGAGGTCGGCTCGGATCCGCCGCATCCGGTCCATGACCGCGGCGAACTCCACCTGGACCTCCGGGACGATGACCCCGTACCGCCCGGCCCGCCTGGCCTCCGCGGCTCGACGGGCCGAGGCCAGGAGCGCCTTCGAGGG
>DASRVA010000151.1:0-11331 GCA_035687745.1 Gemmatimonadota bacterium | reverse complement strand
CTACCCGGTCACGCTGCGGGATCTCCAGGTGGCCGACAAGCGCGCCGACAAGAGCCGGCTCCACGAGCTGGAGGCGCTCCGGGCCGAGCGGTTCGAGCTCATGTCCCGGCTGGCCGAGCTCCCCGACGACATGGTCTTCTTTACCCAGATCACGATGGAGGTCGCCGACGATCCCGAGTACATGGACGCCATGCGGCGGGCGCGGATCCGGGGCGCCCTGGTCGGGATCGAGACCGTGACCCAGGAGGGCCTGAAGGCGATCTACAAGAACTTCAACTCGGCCGGGGACAGCCTGGTCCAGGTCCTGCACCGGTTCCGTCGCCACGGCCTGCACGTCCTGGGGTCGTTCATCTTCGGGCTGCCTACGGACAGGCCGGACACCTTCGACGCGACCGTCGAGCTGGCCGACGAGGCGGACATCGCGTTCGCGCAGTTCGTGATGCTGTCGCCGCTCCCGGGGACGCTCGACTTCCAGGCGTGGGAGAAGGCGCTGGCGGACGACGACACGCGGATCGCCGGGCAGCCCCTGACCCGCTACTGGCTGATCCCGCAGGTCCAGCGACCCAAGCTCTACATCCCGCACCCGACCATGTCGGCGCAGGAGATCCGCGAGCGGACGCAACAAGTCTGGGACCGCTTCTACAGCTTCGGGTCGATCTGGAGGCGGTCGCGCGTCACGCCCAACCTGCAATCCAGGCTGGCGTTCCTGCTGATCTCGAAGCTGTATCGGCAGATGTACGCCAACACCGGGATCGCCACCGACAGCGCGCGCGTCCAGCGGTCGACGACGTGGGCGCGCCGGCTGGCCAAGCCGTGCCGGCGGCTGTTCGTGACCCGGCCGATGCCGGAGCTCGAGGTCCCGGCAGGGCCGGGGGAGGTGGCTAGGGCGCCGAGCCGCCCTTGATCTCGGCGACCGCGGTCACGAAGAGGTTTGCCGGAGCCGCCGCAGGACGTACGGCAGGATCCCGCCGTCCTGGTAGTACTCGAGCTCGACCGGGGTGTCGATCCGGGCGATCACGTCGAAGGTCTTCGCGGAGCCGTTCGCCGACGCGGTGACCTCGATCCGGCTCCCGATCCCGAGACCTTCGGCGATCCCGCGGATCGCGTAGCTCTCCTCGCCCGTCAGCGCCAGGCTCTTCGCGCTCTCGCCCTCGGCGAACTGGAGCGGCAGGACCCCCATCCCGATCAAGTTCGAGCGGTGGATCCGTTCGTACGACTCGGCGATCACCGCGCGGACGCCCAGCATGAGCGTCCCCTTGGCGGCCCAGTCGCGGGACGAGCCCGAGCCGTACTCCTTGCCGGCCAGGACGACCAGCGGCACGCCCTCCTCCCTGTACCGCACGGCCGCGTCGTGGATCGTCATCTCTCCGCCGTCCGGCAGGTGGCGCGTCCAGCCGCCCTCGCGGTCGACCAGCCGGTTCCGGAGCCGGATGTTGGCGAAGGTTCCCCGCACCATGACCTCGTGGTTCCCGCGCCGCGACCCGTAGGAATTGAAGTCCCTGACCGCGACGCCGCGCTCCATCAGGTACCGGCCGGCCGGCGAGTCCTTCTTGATCGACCCGGCGGGGGAGATGTGGTCGGTGGTGACCGAGTCGCCGAGGAGGGCGAGCACCCGCGCCCCCTCGACGTCGGTGGGCGCTTCCGCCTTGACCAGGACGTCGGTCAGAAAGGTCGGCCGGCGGATGTAGGTCGAGTCGCCCGGCCAGTCGAACCGCTCGCCTTCGGGGATCTCGAGCGCGTGCCACCGCTCGTCGCCCGCGAAGACATCGGCGTAGCGCGAGCGAAACTGCTCGGTCTTGACCGCCGAGCGGATCGTGTCCCGGATCTCCTCCTGGCTTGGCCAGAGGTCCTTGAGATACACGGGCTGCCCGTCTTTGCCGGCGCCGAGCGGCTCCGACATGAGGTCGATGTCCATCCGCCCGGCCAGCGCGTACGCGACGACGAGCGGCGGGGACGCGAGGTAGCTGGCCCGCGTGTCGGGGTTGATCCGGCCCTCGAAGTTCCGGTTCCCCGAGAGAACCGAGCAGGCGACCAGCCCGCGGTCCTCGATCGCCTTCGAGATCGCCGGGGAGAGCGGCCCCGAGTTCCCGATGCAGGTCGTGCAGCCGTAGCCGACGAGGTGGAACCCGAGCGCCTCCAAGTCGTCCATGAGCCCAGCCGCCTCGAGGTACTCCGTCACGACCATGGAGCCCGGTGCCAGGCTCGTCTTGACCCACGGTCGGGTCTGGAGACCGCGGGCGACCGCATTCCGGGCGAGGAGCGCCGCTCCGATCATGACCGACGGATTGGAGGTGTTCGTGCAGCTCGTGATCGCCGCGATCACGACCGAGCCATGGTTCAGCTCGAACTCGACCGGCTCGCCATCCGGGGTCTCGGCCTCGAGCTGGACCCGGGCCGCGGTCGGAGCCGCGGTCGCGACCGCGAGGCCCTCGGCGTCGCCGCCCTCGGCTTCCCACCGGTGGACCTCCCGATCGGTCGGCTCTTCGCCGGCGCCGATCCCGAACATCTCAAACAGGTCCTCGGCGAACGTCTCCCCGGCCGTGGAGAGCGCGATCCGCCGCTGGGGGAGCTTGGGGCCGGCCACCGACGGCTCGACCGTCGAGAGATCCAGCTCGAGCGTGTCCGAGTATTCCGCCTCGGGGGAATCGGCCGTGTGGAAGAGCCCCTGCGCCTTCGCGTACGCCTCGACCAGGGCCACCCCCTCTTCGTCGCGGCCCGTGAACCGCAGGTAGGCGAGGGTCTCACGGTCGATCGGGAAGATCGCGCACGTCGCCCCGTACTCGGGCGACATGTTGCCGATCGTGGCGCGATCGGCCAGCGACAGCGAGCCGATCCCCGCGCCGAAGAACTCGACGAACTTCCCGACGACCCCCTTCTGCCGCAGCATCTCGGTCACGCGGAGGACCAGGTCGGTGGCGGTCGCGCCCTCCGGGAGCTCGCCATGGAGCCGGAACCCCACCACCTGCGGGATCAGCATCGAGATCGGCTGGCCCAGCATCGCCGCCTCGGCCTCGATCCCGCCCACGCCCCAGCCGAGGACGGCCAGGCCGTTGACCATGGTCGTGTGGCTGTCGGTTCCGACGAGCGTATCGGGATAGGCGAGCGTCGCCCCGTCCTCGTCCCTGTCCCAGACCACCTTCGCCAGGTATTCCAGGTTCACCTGATGGACGATGCCGGTGTCGGGCGGCACGACGCGGAAGTTGTCGAACGCCTCCTGTCCCCAGCGCAGGAACGCGTACCGCTCGCGGTTCCGCTCGTACTCGCGCTCGGCGTTGATCAGGAAGGCGGCTTCGCGCCCATAGGCGTCGACCTGGACGGAGTGGTCGATCACGAGGTCGGCCGGGATCTGCGGGTTGATCTTCGCCGGGTCGCCCCCCATCTCGGCCATGGCGTCCCGCATGGCCGCCAGGTCGACCAGCGCCGGCACCCCGGTGAAATCCTGGAGGAGGACACGTGCCGGCATGAACGCGATCTCGTGGGAAGGCGCGGCCTCGGGATCCCAGCCGGCCAGCGCCTCGACGTCCGCGGCCGTGACCGAGACGCCGTCCTCGTTCCGGAGCAGGTTCTCTAGCAGGATCTTGAGCGAGTAGGGGAGCCGGGCGAGATCGTGCCCCGACGCTGCGAAGCGCTCCAGGCTCCAGACGGTGTACGTGCGGCCGCCAACCTGGAGAGGCGCGTGGGTCTCGAAGCTGTCGTATCGCATGGAATCCTTTCGCCGCGGTGGCGAGGCGGACGCGGCGCCTGCGTCGCCAGATCCGCCCTTTCGCGCCGTGTGCCACTGGATTTACACAGCGACTCGAAAGGGAACTGCCCTCCGCCCGCCGAGGCCGCCGCCGACCAATGTTAGTAGGGGCGCAAACCGCCGCCATGTGCCCCGCATCGAGTCCGTGGCGCACCCCTTGCCCCGCCTCTACGTTGACTCGGGATGAAAACGGAAGAGACAGCGCTTCTGACGATCGAGGAGTTCGAGCGGCTGCCGGACGATGGATCGCGGGTGGAACTCGTTCGCGGGCAACTCGTTCGAGAGCCGCCAGCGGGCTTCGAGCATAGCTCGCTCGGGGTCGAGATCGCCGCGATCCTCCGCCAGTTCGTTCGGGGACGGGCCCTTGGGAAGGTCGTGGGCTCGGACGCGGGGTTCGTGCTGTTCGACGAACCGCCGACGGTTCGCGCACCGGACGTCGCCTTCGTGGCCGAGGATCGGCTGACGTTCGACCCCAAGGGATTCGCTCCGCTCGCGCCCGACCTGGCGGTCGAGATAGTCTCCCCTTCGAACACCGTGTCGGAGGTCCACGTGAAGGTGATGGACTATCTGGAGGCCGGGACGCGCGTCGTCTGGGTGGTGGAGCCGGGATCCCGAAGCGTCACCGTCTATCGCTCTCGTGACGAGATCCGTCTGCTGACCGGAGACGAGGAGCTCGACGCCGAGCCCGTCCTGCCGGGGTTCCGAGTGAATCTGTCGGAGGTATTCGGCGGCTGACCGTCGACGATCGCCTACTCCTCGGCCTCCAGAAGGAGACCTTCCGCTACTTCGTCCACGAGACGAACCCGACCAACGGGCTCGTTCTGGACTCGTCGCGGCCGGACTCCCCGGTCTCGATCGCCGCGGCGGGGCTGGGGCTGGCCGCCTACCCGGTGGCGGTGGAGCGCGGACTCTATGGGCGCGCGGAGGCGCTCACGCGCGCGCTGGCCGCAGTGCGTTTCTTTCACGCCGCTCCCCAGGGGCGCGAGCCGGACGCGACGGGCTGGAAGGGGTTCTACTACCACTTCCTCGACCGGGAGAGCGGCCGGCGCGTCTGGAGCTCCGAGCTCTCCACCGTCGACAGCGCGTTCCTTATCGCCGGAATGCTCATATGCGCTGCGTACTTCGATGGCCCGGCCCCAGAGGAGGCGGAGCTCCGCGAGAAGGTCGACGAGATCTACCGCCGCGTCGACTGGAAGTGGGCGCTCGGGCGGAGCCGTACGCTCTCCCATGGCTGGAAGCCCGAGAGCGGGTTCCTCCGCTACCGCTGGGAAGGGTACGACGAGGCGCTCCTCCTCTACGCGCTCGCTCTCGGCAGCCCGACCCATCCAATTCCCCCCGACAGCTACCAGGCCTGGTGCGAGACGTATGCCTGGGAGCGGCACTACGACGTCGAGTACCTCTACGCCGGGCCGCTCTTCATCCACCAGCTCTCCCACGTGTGGATCGACTTCCGCGGGATCCAGGACGTGTACATGCAGGAACGCGGCATCGACTACTTCGAGAACAGCCGCCGCGCGACCCTGGTCCACCGCCTCTACGCGATCGAGAATCCAAAAGGCTTCGAGGCATACGGCGCGGACGCGTGGGGCCTGACCTCGTGCGAGGGGCCCGGGCCGGCGGTTCACGAAATCGACGGCCGCCGCCGGCGCTTCTGGGGCTACGTGGGGCGCGGCGCTCCGAAAGGTCCCGACGACGGGACGCTCGCTCCCTGGGCGGTCGTCGCTTCGCTCCCCTTTGCGCCCGAGGTCGTCCTGCCGGCGATCGAGCGGATGAACCGCCCACGGTTGCGGGGCGAGGACGAGTACGGGTTCTGCGCCACCTACAATCCGACGTTTCCGAGCGCGCCCGGGCGCCGCGGCTGGGTGTCGCGGTGGCACTACGGCCTGAACCAGGGCCCGATCGTGACCATGATCGAGAACCACCTGACGGGGCTCCCGTGGTCGCTCATGCGTGGCTGCGGCTATCTGGTCGAGGGGCTCAGGCGGGCGGGGTTCACGGGCGGCTGGCTGTAGAGCGATCCTCGATCATGATGATGCATCGCCAGTGCGCCTCGGTTCAAGAGGAGCGACGTCCCCGCGCCCGGCGGTAACAGCGGATCAGGGCGTTGGTCGAGCCGTCGTGGTCGAGGTCGGGGGCCGCCTCGGCCTCGAGCTCGGGAACGATCCGGTCGGCCAGCCGCTTGCCGAGCTCGACCCCCCACTGGTCGAACGAGTCGATTCCCCAGATCGCGCCCTGGACGAAGACCTTGTGCTCGTAGAGAGCGATCAGGGAGCCGAGCGCGCCCGGAGTCAGCCGCTCTCCCAGGATCGTGCTGGTCGGCCGGTTCCCGGTGAAGGTGCGGTGGGGGACGAGCTCCTCAGCGACGCCTTCCGCCCGCAGCTCCGCGGCGGTCTTCCCGAACGCCAGCGCCTCGGTCTGCGCGAACAGGTTCGCCATCAGCAGGTCGTGGTGCCGTCCGATCGGGTTCGCCGGCTCGCAGAAGCCGATGAAGTCGCACGGGACGAGCTTGGTCCCCTGGTGGAGGAGCTGGTAGAACGCGTGCTGACCGTTCGTCCCCGGCTCCCCCCAGACGATCGGCCCGGTCTGCCACGACACCGGGTGTCCATCCAGCGTCGTCGACTTGCCGTTGCTCTCCATGTCGAGCTGCTGGAGGTAGCGCGGGAAGGAGCGCAGGTACTCGTCGTAGGGGAGGACCGCGTGCGTCTCGGCCCGGAAGAAGTTGTTGTACCAGATCCCGAGAAGGCCGAGGAGGACCGGCAGGTTGCGGTCGAAGGGGGCCGACCGGAAGTGCTCGTCCATCGCCCGGAAGCCGGCCAGGAAGTCCCGGAACCGATCCGGCCCGATCGCGATCATGAGGACCAGCCCGATCGCCGAATCGACCGAGTACCGCCCGCCGACCCAGTCCCAGAACCCGAACATGTTCGCCGGGTCGATCCCGAACTCGCGCACCTCCTCCTCGTTGGTCGAGACCGCGACGAAGTGGCGCGCCACGGCGGCCCGGTCGCCGAGCGCCGACAGCAGCCACTCGCGAGCGGTCCGCGCGTTGGTGAGGGTCTCCAGCGTGGTGAAGCTCTTCGATGAGACGACGAAGAGGGTCTCTGCCGGATCGAGGTCGCGGGTGGCCTCGGCGAAGTCCGTCCCGTCGACGTTGGAGACGAACCGGAAAACCAGGTCCCGGCGGGAAACGTGGCGGAGGGCCTCGACCGCCATCGCCGGTCCCAGCGCCGAGCCTCCGATCCCGACGTTGACGACGCTCCGGATCGGGCGGCCCGTCGAGCCCGTCCACTCGCCGCTCCGGACCCGCTCCGCGAAGCCCGCCATCCGGTCCAGGACGTCGTGGACGGCCGGCACGACGTCTTCGCCGTCGACCAGGATGGTCTCCTCCCGGGGCGCCCGGAGCGCCACGTGGAGTACCGGCCGGTCCTCGGTCACGTTGATCCTCTCGCCCCGGAACATGGCCTCGATCCGGTCGGTCAGCCCAGCCTCTTCGGCGAGGCGGGCGAGGAGTTCCATCGTCTCGTCCGTGACCCGGTTCTTGGACCAGTCGAGATAGAGCCCGGCCGCTTCGGCGGCCATCCGCTCGCCGCGGCCCGGATCCCCGGCGAAGAGCTCTCTCAGGTGGAGGCCGGCCACCCGCTCGTGGTGCTCCGCGAGCGCCCGCCAGGCTGGGCCGCGGGTCGGATCGCTCATCGCCGCGTAACGTAGGGGCGGTCGCGTCGCCGGACCAACGTGCCCAGCCTATCTTGCCGCGCCGTGCCCCCGCCCGCCCGGACCACGGCCTTCCTCCTTGTCACGGTCGCAGGCCTCGTCCTGCCCGGAGGCCTCCGCGGCCAGGAGCGCCCCCTCCGGACCGAGGACCCGAACCCGATCCCGGCCGGCGCGGTCCTGCTCGAGACCGGCGCGGACCTCGAGTTCGGCCGCCGGTTCCCGCTCTCCGGGCTGGAGGGCGACCTCTACCGCCTCCCCTACCTCGGCTTCAGCTTCGGGCTGGGGGACGTGGCCGAGTTCCAGGTGGACGCCGGCTTCAACCTCCTCCACGTCCAGGACCGGGATCCGGCCCCGCTGGCCGAAGACCTCGACTTCACCGGCGACACGACCACCGACATCGAGGATCCCGTCGTCGCCACCAAGCTGCGGCTGATCCGCGAGGGGCGCCGCCGGCCGGCGGTCGCCCTCCGCGTCGCGACCCGGATCCCGTCGGCCAGCAACGAGAGCGGGATCGGGACCGACACGATCGACTGGTACATGTCGCTCCTGGCGGGCAAATCGGTCGGCGACCTGCGGATCCTCGCCAACTTCGGGCTCGGCGTGCTGCCGTTCCCGCTCCAGGGGGACCGCCAGAACGACGTCCTGACGGGCGGGCTCGCGCTCCTCTGGCGGGCCGCCGAGGACCTCGACCTCGTGGGCGAGGTGAACGGGCGGATCGACGTGAAGGGAAGCACACCGGCCGGCACCGAGGACCGCGGGCAGGCGCGGCTGGGGGCCCGTCTCGGGCTCGGACGGCTCTTCGGCGCCGGGGTGCGGCTGGACGGCGGGGTCGTGGCCGGCCTGACCGACGTCGATCCCGGGATCGGCGCGACCCTCGGCCTGACGCTCCTCGACCGCTCCTTCTAACGAGGTCGAGCCCGGTTCTTGCAACCACGTGCCGGGCGTGCGGGCAATCCTTTTGACGTCGCTCTTCCTCCTTGCCGGCGCGGCGACCGTGGGAGCCCAGGTCCAGCCCGACCCCGGCGGCACTCCGCGATTCGCGGGTGGATGCCTCGACTCGCGAGACGGGGCCGCCGGGATTCCGGCTGTCGATTTCGAGGGGTGGCGTTTCGACGCGACAGGAGGCCCCGAACCGATCCAGGCCGACAACCTGGACGCTGTGGGAGCCCTAGGGGCCATGCCCCTCTTCGCCGGCCGGCTGGCCGAGCGTCCCGTCGTCGACCTGTGGGTGCCCGTCTGCCAGCCCGCCGACCACTACCAGCTCTACACCCGTTCCTGGACGGCTCGAGCGGCGGTTGACAGATAAGCAGATCTTCAATATGCTTATCTGCATGAGGACCACGCTGAACCTCGATGACCGGCTCATGCAGACAGTCAAGCGATTCGCGGGAGAGACCGGTCGGACCATTACCTCGATCGTGGAGCTCGCGCTTCGCGAGCTCATCGACCGGCACGAGCGAGCCGAGCCCTACGAGCTGCGCTGGATCACAGTCCCGGGCGGGGCCCAGCCCGGCGTGGATCTCAACGACCGCGATGCCCTCCTCGAGCGGATGGAAGGCCGCAACTGATCGCGGTCGACACCAACGTCCTCGTTCACGCACACAGAGAAGGAACCGCGCATCATCCTCGTGCTCTCTTCTGGATTCGACATCTGGCGGAAGGAAGGGTCCCCTGGGGTCTGCCCGTCTTCTGCCTGGGTGAGTTCGTTCGGGTCGTCACGCACCCGAGAATCCTGGATCCGCCATCCACCCTGGAGCAGGCGTGGGCGGCGCTCGAAGGGCTCCTCCAGAGCCCGACGTCACGGGTCCTGAATCCCGGAGGCCAGTATCCCTCTCTCTATCGTGACGCGCTCAAGGCCGCCGACGCGCGGGGGAACCTGGCCTTCGACGCCCAGATCGCGGCCGTCTGCCGGGAAAGCGGCGCCTCGCGGCTGTTGACGCTCGACCGGGATTTCGCGCGTTTTCCGGATCTGGGCATCGTCGGGCTGGACGAAGACCCGCCCGCGGATTACGCATGACGCGGAGCGCCAGGGGAGTCGTGCGGCCCGGCTACGGCAGCGCCAGCCGCACCTCGCCCAGCGGCAGCTCGATCTCGGGCTCCCCAATCGGGATCAGATACGTCGTGAACCGGTAGGACCCTTCGGGGAGCCCGTCGCCCAGTACCGCGATCGAGGCCACCCGGGGGTCGGCCACCACGGTGTCGCCTGGTGCGATCTCGATCTCCCGGAGGCGATCCCGGCAGTGGGTCTTCCCGTCCCGGTGGTCCCACGCCTCCCGGGCCCCGGGAATGAAGTAGGCGCGCAGCATCGCGATGCAAGTGTCCGGGAAGCTGAGCGTCTGGGGCGCCGTGCCTTCGTTCACGATCTCGACCCGCGCCCCGACGGCATCTTCCCGCGCGGTCTCGAGGACGGCGCGATAGAGGAAGGGCCCGCGGCGGATCTCCGACTCCCTCGGCGACGCGTCGAGCGGATCGCCGGGCCGGACGACGCCGACCGGCTCGCTGCAGGCGGTCGCCATGATCGCGAACGTCGAGAGCGCTGCCACGATCGTCCTCATCCGCGGAAGATGCATCCCCGTGCGGCTCGGGGGGAGCCCCGCCAATCGCGCTGGCGTTCTCCCGTATCGTCGCTATAGTGGGATCATGCTCCGGGCCCGCTTTCTCCTGCTTCTCTTCGCTTTGATCTCGGGAGTCGCGTGCGCCTCGGACGAGGAGCGGCGGGGGGCGCCGACCGGACCGGTCTCGGTCGTGGTGACCAACCACAACGTCATGGACGTGAACATCTTCGCGGTCGGCGGATCCCAGACGGCACGCCTCGGGACCGTGTCCACGAACGCCACCCAGACGTTCGAGATCCCGCGCGCGCTGTACGTCGCCTCCGGCCTCCGGCTCCTCATCGATCCGGTAGGGGTGGTCGGCGGGGTCCTGACCGACGAGGTCCAGATCTTCGGTGGCGACACCGTCTCCCTGACCGTCATGCCCATCCTCTCCGCGTCGACCACGTCCGTCCGCTGACCCCTGGTCCGGGGGCTCGGTGACGACCATGCGCGCGATCCGGATCGCCGAGCCGGGCGGACCGGACGTCCTCCGGATGGGCGAGGTCCCGCGACCCGAGCCGGGTCCCTCCGAGATCCGGGTCCGTGTCCGGGCAGCGGGCGTCAACCGGGCCGAGATCCTCCAGCGGCGGGGTCTCTACCCGGCCCCGCCCGGCTGGCCGGCCGACGTCCCGGGGCTCGAGGTCGCCGGCGAGGTCGAGGCGGTGGGGGAGCGCGTCACCGAGCGGGCGGTCGGAGACCGCGTAATGGGCCTGGTCGGTGGTGGCGGCTACGCCGAGTACGTGGTCGTCCACGAGCGGGAGGCGATCCGCTTGCCCGAGCCCCTGTCGTGGGAGGAAGCGGCCGCCATCCCCGAGGTGTTTGTGACCGCGCACGACGCCCTCTTCACGCGCGGGCGGCTGTCCCTCGGGGAGTGGGTCCTGATCCACGCGGTCGGGAGCGGTGTGGGCACCGCCGCGCTGCAGCTCGCCCGGGCCGCCGGAGCGAAGACACTCGGTACCTCGCGGACGGAATGGAAGCTCGATCGCGCCAGGGAGCTCGGCCTCGAGCTCGCGATCCAGGCGGGCGCCGAGGATTTCGCCGACGCCGTGCTCGACGCGACCGGCGGGCGCGGCGCGGACCTGATCCTGGACCTGGTCGGGGGCGGCTATCTCCCCCGCAACCTCGCCAGCCTGGCGACCCTGGGGCGGATCGTCGTCGTCGGACTGACGGCCGGCGCCTTCGCGGAGATCGACCTCGGCGTCGTCCTCAGGAAGCGGATCACGATGGTCGGAACCTCACTACGCTCGAGGCCGCTGGAGGAGAAGATCGCCGCCGTCCAGGCGTTCG
>DASRVA010000150.1:0-42370 GCA_035687745.1 Gemmatimonadota bacterium | reverse complement strand
CAGGTCTACCAGCTGGAGGCCGACGCGGCGCGTCGTGACCGGACCCTGGCGGCGGCGCTAGGTGTCCGCGGGACGCTGGCCTGGGGGGGCGTCTGGTTCCTCGTCGTCGCGCTCTGTGGATGGATGCTCGGCCTGCCTGTCATCGCGGCGTATGCGGTCGTCATGGCCGCGCTCGCCCTCACGGTGTCGGCGGCCGCGAGCCGGCCGGCCCCCTCGCATCGGGCGGTCATGAGGGTCGCCTATGCCAACAGCGCCCTCCTACTGGGCTTGATGACCGCCGCGTGGTGACGGGGGACGGCGGGGGACCGGCGGGCCTGCGGCCCGGGGCGGACCCCTTCCGCCCCGCGCGATGGCTCCCGGGCGGGCATCTGCAGACCCTGTGGAGCCGTGTCCTCCGGCGCGGTCCCCGGGTCTCGATGCGGCGCGAGACGTGGGAGACCCCCGACGGCGACGAGCTCCACCTGGACCGGGTCGACGGCGCCCCGGGGACGCCCGTCCTCCTCGCGCTTCACGGGCTCGAGGGGTGCAGCGAGTCGCTCTACATGCACGGACTCCTCCACCTCGCCCTGGAGCGGGGCTGGCGCGGGATCGCGCTCAACTTCCGCTCCTGCGCGCGGCCGCCCGGGGGACGGGAGGGGTCGTATCTGCGGAACCGGGCGGAGCGGCTCTATCACATGGGCGAGACGAGCGACCTGGAGTGGGTGGTCGAGACGCTGGCCTCCCGGGAACCCGGGACCGAGCTCGTCCTGACCGGCGTTTCCATGGGCGGCAACGTCCTCCTCAAGTGGCTCGGCGAGCGGGGGGCGTCCGTCCCCCAGGTCGTCCGCGGGGCGGCCGCGATCTCCGCCCCTTACGACCTGGCCGCGTCGGCGGACCACCTGGAGAGGGGGCTCGGGCCCTACTACGCCCGATACTTCCTGGGCCGCCTCAAGGAAAAGGCCCTCGACTACGATGCCCGTCACCCGGGCGTCGTCGACGTCGAGGGGGTCCGGAGGGCGCGCGGCTTCCGCGAGTACGACGACGCGGCGGTCGCGCCGATCCACGGGTTCAGGGACGCGGCCGACTACTACGCCCGATCCTCCTCGCTGGCCTTCCTCGGACGGATCCGCGTGGCCACCCTCCTCGTCAGCGCCGCCGACGACCCCTTCCTGCCCGAACGGGTCCTCGACCAGGCCCGCCGGGCCGCCTCGCCGGACGTGCGCTGCCTCTTCACCGCGGCCGGCGGTCACGTCGGCTTCGTCGAGGGACCGCCGTGGTCGGCCCGGTCCTGGGCCGAGGCCCGAGCGGTCGAGTTCCTGGCCGGGCGTCTGGAGGCGCGATAACCGGCTGATCGGCCACGCAGCCGAGATCATGGGGCGGGAAAGCGAAGGGGGGCGCTTTCGCGCCCCCGCATTCACCGTTCGAGTCCCTGTAAGCTCAGTTGAAGAGGTACCGGAACCCGAGCTGGGCCCGCCAGCGGGAGAGCTCGCTCGGATCCTCGATGAAGGTCTCGGTCACGCCGTTGAACACGTACAGGGGCTCTCCCGCCGCGTTGAAGCCGTCCAGCCGGAGCGGGGTCCGGGCCGACGTGTTCACGACCTCCCTCACGCCCCAGTCCGAGTTGATGAAGTTCCCCACGTTCAGCATGTCGAAGCTGATCTGGAACGTGTGGTCGGAGAAGATGACGTCCTGCAGAATCCGCAGGTCGATGTTCGTGTACCACGGGTTGATCCCGCCGTTCCGCTCGGCGATCTCGCCCCGATGCTCGCTCAGGTATTCGTCCTGCTCGATGAAGGCGTTGAGCTGCTGCCACTGCTGCTCCGCGGTCACCCCGTCGCTGTCGACGAGGTTGATCTCGTCCTGGCTCCGCGGGATGTACATGAGGTCGTTCCCCGTGTTGCCGTCGCCGTTCAGGTCGCCCAGGACCGTGTACGAGAAGCGGGAGGTCCGGCCGGCGGTGTAGAACCCGCCCTCGGCCGTCTCGAAGAAGAGGCCGAAGCTGGTCGCCAGGAGGTCGGACCAGTTGTGCTTGTAGTTGGCGCTCCCGACCAGGCGGTGCCGGTGACCGAACTGCGAGAAGCCGGCCTCGTAGTTGTTGGGGTCCCCCTCGACCGGGTTGAACTGCCAGAGGAACGACGAGATCTCGGTCGAGTCCATGTTGTTCTTGGCCTCGGTGAAGTTGTACGCGAGGCTCGCCGAGAGGCCGTTCTGGAAAATGTGCCGGACCTGGGCGGTCGCCGACACGTCGTACCCCTCGCCGTTGCTGTCGACGACGTAGGTGTCCGGGCCGCCCGGCGGACCCGAGAGGAACTCCGGATTCAGCCGGTTGGCTCCATCGCCGCCGAAGCGCACCCGGCCGTCGGGACCCGGAATGGTTCCCACCGGGGCCACCAGGTTCGGGTTGCGGATGAAGACCTCGTTGATGTTGTCCCCGTACAGGATCTCGAACGTCATGAGCGTGTTCGTGGGAAGGAGCTGATCGAACGCCAGGTTCGTGCGCCAGACCTGCGGCCACTTGAAGTCGTCCGCCGAGGCGTTCAGGTCGAAGTCCATGGCGTCCGGACCCTGGTTGGCGGCCTGATTGCCGATCCACACGAACGGCAGGCGGCCCGTGAAGATCCCCGTTCCGCCGCGGAGCTGCATCGTCCGGTCGCCCTTCAGGTCCCAGTTGAAGCCGAAGCGCGGTGACAGCAGGACCTGAGCGTCGGGGAACTCGTTCCACGTGAACTGCTCGGGGTTGCCTTCCTCGTCCCTCCAGACGAGGGCGTCCGCCATCGGGGTCGGCGGGAGATCGGACAGGTAGACCGGTATGTCCGCGCGCACCCCGAAGGTCAGGTTCAGCTGTTCGGAGAACTGCCACTCGTCCTGCCCGTAGATCGCGAACTGGGCCGGGTTGCTCGGGTCGTCGGCGAAGGGCGCCGTATTCCCGGCAAGAGCGTTGAAGTCGATGAAGTTCGGGTTGCTGGGGTCGGTCAACTCGAAGAACTGGTCGAGAGACGAGAAGGTCGTCCCCCCGAACTCCGCGGGCACGGGGAAGACACCGTAGTAGAACAGGTTGAACGAGTTCCCGAACTCGAAGCTCTCGAAGCTCGACCCTAGCGTGAAGACGTGGCTCCCGCGGTACAGGCTGAAATCGTTGGTGAGCTGCCACACGTCCTGGTCGAGCGTGTTGTGGATAGAGAACGGCTCATGGCCCAGGGTCGTATAGGTGATCCCCCCCTCGCCGATCTCGATCGTCGGAAACGCGGGGCTGTTGGGATCACGGAAGTCTCGGAACCGCGTGTAGCCGACGAACAGCCGGTTGGCCCAGGTCAGCTGCTGGGTGTTGAGCTCCCAGACGTACGACTTCAGCTCGTTGTTGATCGCATAGCCCGCGCCCTGGAACGGCAGGCTGGTCTCGTTCGGCCCGCGGCCCGTGTTGTTGATGCTGATCGCGAACGGGTGGGGGGGCAGGCCCTTGATCGCGTCCAGCAGGTTGTACCGGAACGTGAACTTGTTCGCGTCGTTGATGTTCCAGTCGAACTTGGCGATCAGCTTGTCGCTGTCGGTATTCTGGATGTAGTCCTCGAACGGGCCGGGATCGTACTGGTAGACGTCGATCATCCGCTCGCGGATCGCCTCGAGGTCCTCCGCACGGACCCGCGAGATCGTGCCTCCCGGCGTCTGCCCCTCCCGCAAGGCTTGGAAGACCGAGCCGGGATCCTCCCGGCGCTCGCGCTCGTAGTTGACGAAGAAGAACGCCTTGTCCCTGACGATCGGGCCGCCGAAGCTGACGCCCGACTGGTTGAACGACAGGTCGGGGACGAGGACGTCGTTCCCGCTGATCTGGTCGCCGATGAACGACTCGTTCCGGGTGAACGTGTAGGCCGATCCCTTGAACTCGTTGGTCCCGCTCTTGGTCACGGAGTTGACCGCCGCTCCGGTGAACCCGCTCTGGGTGACGTCGAACGGGGCCACTGAGACCTGGACCGCCTCGATGGCGTCGTAGGGGACCGGCTCGGCGAAGGTCTGCCCCCCGGGGGCCGGGTCGTCCAGGCCGAATGGGTTGCCGAAATAGGAGCCGTCCAGCGAGATCGAGTTGTAGAGCCAGTTGCGCCCGGCGAACGAGAAGTTTCCGTCGCTCCGCGGGTCGAGCCGGGTCAGGTCGCGCGTGCTGCGTCTCACGGAGGGAAGCTCGACCACCTGGTCCGCGGTTACGTACGTGGCCGCACCGGTCCGCGAGCTGTTGAGGACCGGATCGACCTCCAGCACCACGTCGATCCCCGCCACCTCGACCGCCTCGGGGACGAGCGTGAAGTCGGTGTCGACGGTCTGGTTCAGGTTGACGAAGATCTCGGTCTCGCGCGACGTCTCGAAGCCGAGCATCTGGACGGTGACCGTGTACGGGCCGCCGACGCGGAGCCCACGGATGTCGTAGCTGCCGCCCTCGCGGACGGCCGCCCCGTACTGGGTCCCGCTGGGCTCGTGGACGGCGAGCACGCTGGCGCCGACGACCGATGCACCGGTACTGCCGACCACGGTTCCGGATATGGCCCCGGTCGTGACGCCCTGGGCTCGCAAGGTCGTGGGGGCGACAACGAGAACGAAGGCGACGGCGAGGTAAACCAGTCGCCATCCCGCACAGCCGTGGTGCATGAGACGCCTCCGGGAGGTAGGGTCCAGTTTCGCTGGGGTTTCCGTGACGGCTACAACAATACCATAGTGCACGTGGAAAGCAACCATCCGGGACGGCCGCCTCTGTCTCGCCGACCGATCCCTGCTCCGACGTCTCGACGACGTCCCATTCGCGAGGCAAAGAAGGGAACTCCATGACACAGCACACGCGCAACGTTCGGTTCGAGATCCAGCCTGGCAAGAGCCAGGAATTCAAGAGCACGATGGAGAAGGAAGTCCTGCCGCCGGGAGCACGCCGAGGAATATCGGACGAAGACCTATCCGAAGGTTCTCGAGACGCTGAAGTCCGTGATCGTGGGGACGCCGTCGGTCGAGAACTTCGACCTCGCAGCTACGACGCTCAAGTCGTAACTGGAACGAGATTCCCAGCGCAAGAGAGCGCGGCCCCTTCGGGGGCCGCGTTTTTTTTGGGGGGGCTCATCCATTGGGGCACCTCACGGCGCCGGGGCACCGACCCGCACGCCCACCAGCGTCATGCGGTAGGGGAACGTGCGGACGAGCCGCCAGCGGAACCCGGCCGCCGCCGGCCCCGCCGCGCGCGCCAGCGAGAGCAGCTCCCCGGGTCGGAACGCTTTCAGGACCGAGAGCGGTCCGTCGTGCCGGATCAGCCGGTTTTGGCTCAGGAGCCGGCTCAGCATCCAGATCGACCCGGCAGCGATCCACGACCGGACGAGGTCGTTGACGAGGACGACGCGGCGGCTCACTCGGCACATCTCGGCCAGCACGCGGCCGGCATCCTCGACCCCGAGGTGGTGGAAGAAGGCGGCCGTGTGGACGACGTCCAGGCTGCGGCCGGGGAACGGCAGTCGGCGGGCGTCGCCGCGGATGGCCACGATCCGACCATGGGCCGGAGTCCGCCGGGCGGCGATCGTGGTCGAGACCCGGCCGGAGTCCAGGACCCACGCGGTCACGGGAGTGTCGATCGTCCCAAGCCGCGCGACCAGGCGCTCGGCGAAAAGGCCGTCGCCACCGGCCACGTCCAGGATCGACGCCGGCCCGCCGACGGCGTGGCGCTCGAGCGGGCCCAGGGTGGCGCGGTAGCCGGCGAGCCGCCGGTTGACGCGCTCGAGCTCCCGGTACGCATCGGCGATTTCGGTGTCGGTGCCGATGCCCGTGTCCATCCACTCGACGGCTTCCGGTCCCCGGCGGGCCGGCGCCGGCATCACGGGGGGGCGACCGCCGCCGGGGGCCCCAGGAGGGCCACCGGCTGACCCAGCCACCGCTCGCCGCGCACGGCGGCGAGCGACAGGAGGGGGCTCCACGGGTCGAACCAGCCGCGCGGCATGACAACCGCCTGCCGCGGCCGCTCCGTCCAGGTGGCCGGGTCGCAGCGCGGCGGCGCGCAGGCGGGCTGGAGCGCGATCTCGAACACCGTGTTCCGCACGGCCGGGACCCGGTACTCGACGGCCCAGTCGGTGCTCAGGTTCCGGTCGATCGTCCGAAGCAGCAGGAACTCGGCCGTGAGGTCGCTGTCGAGGTCGTAGAGGAGGACGATGTACTCGACGTCGGGCGGTCCGCCCACTGAGAACCAGAGGTAGCGAAGCCGGTCGGCGCCACGGCCGAACCCGATCGACTCCTCCTCCCCCCTGTGGGTGCCCTGCAGGAAGACGCCCGTGACGGTATCGTCGCGAAACGCCTCCAGGCTCACGCCGGCGCCGGACGTGCTGAGGATCGAGTCGGCGGCGTCCAGGACGTACCGGATCTCCCACGGCCGGTCGACCACCGATCCGGGCGGTGCCTCCTGCGCAACTCCCGGAGCGGCGGCCAGCCCGAGGAGCGCCGCACCGAGCGCCACGAGACGCCGGGCCCTCACGTTGCCACCCGGGCCTCGCCGGTCTCCGCGGCGGGGCAGGGAGCGGGCATCCACCCCAGCCCGACCACGAACACGGCCGCCGCCGCGAGGGGAACCACCGCGAGGCCATGGAGCAGGACCGGGATGCCGTAGCTCGCGACCACCGGGCCGCTCACGAGCCCGCCCAGCGACATGCCGGCGTCGAAGGCGGCCAGGAACATGCTCAGGACCATCCCCCGCGTCCGGTCCGTGGCCGCGTTGGCCACGATCCCGTAAACCGCCGGCTGGTAGGCGCTGAAGCCGACCCCGAGAAGGACGGCCGGCACGATCATCGAGAACGTGTCGTGAGCGAAGGGAACCAGGGCCAGGCCGGCCCCGTACAGCGCGAGACCGCCCCACACGAGCGGGCCGTCGCCCCACAGCCGGGCGATCCGCCCGACCGCCAGCCGGATGATCAGCGAGGCCGCGGCGTAGGCCACGAAGAAGAGTCCGAAGTCGAACGAAAGCCGATCCTCGAGAAGGATCGGGACGAACGCGAACAGGCCACCGTGCGCCAGCGTCACCATGAGGAGGGTCGCGGTCGGGACGAGCACGTCGCGGCGGACGAGGGCCTTCCGGTAGTCCGCGCGCGACGTGCGCGTCGGCGGACGCGGCCAGCGGCTCAGGCCCGCGCCGCACGCCAGCGAGCCCAGCGCGCAGGCGGTCACCGCCAGGAACAGAGCCCGGAATCCCCACCGCTCGGCGATCTCGATGCCCGCCACCGGGCCCAGGGCGAACGCCAGGATGCCGGCGGTCGAAAGGTAGCTCAGGAACTCCGTCCGGCGACCGGGCGGGGAGAGGTCGGTCACGAGGGTCGTCGACCCGCTCGTGAACGCGGAGAGCCCGATCCCGTGGAGGATCCGGACGGCGATCATCGCCGCCAGCGCGGTGAACCAGATGTAGAGGGGCGACATGGCCACCACGAGCAGGCTTCCCAGGAGCATGATCGGCCGCCGGCCGCGGCTGTCGACGGCATGACCGACCCACGGGCGGACGATCAGCACGCCGATCGAAAAGCTCCCGACCACGAGCCCGATCTGAACCGGATCCCCGCCCAGCGACCGGACGTAGAGGGGGAGCGTCGGCACCAGCATGCTGACCGACAGGAAGAAAGAAGCGACGGAGCCGAAGAGGAGCGCCGTGTCCCGCCGCGCCTGCGGGCTCAGCGCCGAGCTCACTTCTTGCGGGCGATGGACTTCGGCTGCAGGAACAGCAGCAGGTAATCACGGCCCCCCGCCTTCGCGTCCGTCCCCGACAGGTTGAAGCCGCCGAACGGATGGACTCCGACCAGGGCGCCCGTGCACTTCCGGTTGATGTACAGGTTGCCGACGTGGAACTCGTCCTCCGCCCGCCGGATCTTGTCGGGGTCGTTCGTGTAGACGGCGCCGGTCAGCCCGAACTCGGTGTCGTTGGCGATCGCCAGCGCCTCGTCGAAGTCGCGTGCCTTGATCACCGCCAGCACCGGTCCGAAGATCTCCTCGCGCGCGATTCGAGCCTCCGGATTCACGTCGGCGAAGATCGTCGGCTCCACGTAGTACCCCTCCTGATCCTCGTAGTGGCCGCCCAGGACGAGAGCCCCCTCGCGTTTCCCGGCCTCGATGTACTCGCCTACCTTCCGGAACTGGCTGGCGCTCACGACGGGCCCCATCCAGGCTCCTTCCGCGACATTCCCCGGCTCGATCTCGCCGGCCCGCTGGACCAGCCGCTTCAGGAACTCGTCGTAGATCTCGGCGTCTACGATGGCCCGTGAGCAGGCCGAGCACTTCTGTCCCTGGTACCCGAAGGCCGAGAGCGTCACGCCCTCGACGGCCGCGTCCAGATCGGCGTCCCGGTCGACGATGATCGCGTCCTTGCCGCCCATCTCCGCCACCACGCGCTTGAGCCACTTCTGGCCGGGGCGGACCTCGGCCGCGCGCTCGTTGATCTCGATCCCGACCTCCTTGGAGCCCGTGAACGAGACGAACCGGACGCCGGGATGGTCGACGAGCTGCCGCCCCACTACCTGGCCGGGCCCGGTGATGTAGTTCAGGACACCGGGCGGAAGCCCGGCCTCCTCCATGACCTCGAGGAACTTCCAGCCGATCGTCATCGACTCGCTGGCGGGCTTGAGGACCACGGTGTTTCCGGCGACGATCGCCGCGGACGCCATTCCTGCCAGAATCGCCAGCGGGAAGTTCCAGGGCGGGATGATGGCCCCGACGCCGAGCGGGAGGTAGACGACCCGGTTCTCCTCGGGCTCGTAGTCGGCGAGGGGGTACTCATCGAAGGCGTAGTGAAGCATGAGCCGCCCGTAGTAGTCGAGGAAGTCGATCGCCTCGGCGACGTCGGCATCGGCCTCGCTCCAGCTCTTCCCGACCTCGTACACCATCCACGCGGCGAGCTCGAGGCGGCGGCGGCGCATGATGTCGGCGCCTCGGAACAGGATCTCCACCCGTTCCTCCGCGGGCACCCGTTTCCATGACTCGAAGGCCTCGGACGCCGCGGCGACCGCGCGGTCCGCGTGGGCGGCGTTTCCCTTGGGGAAGACGCCCACCACGCGATCCGGGTCGGCCGGATCCATCGAGGAGATGGTCTCCTCCAGCGTGACGTCCCGGCCGCCGATCCGGTTGGGATAGGAGCGGCCGAGCTCGGACTCGACCTCGCGGAGCGCCGCGCGCATCCGGTCCGCGGCCTCCGGATCGGAGAAGTCGTGGTAGGTCTCGGGTCGGAAATCCGCCAGCCTCTCCTGCAGGCTGCGTGGAGTCCGGACGTCTTCGTGGACGGCGGTGGTCGGGCTCATGCGTATACCTCGGGATCGAAGGGAATCGGGATCGCTGGCGTTCGCACCGGGGTGGATAGAAGGTCCGCCGGGTCCTACCGGGCGTCAACCGATCCGGCGGTGACGTCCCCCCCGGGCGGGGCTAGGTTGGCGGACGTGATTCGGCTCTATGCCTTTCCCCTCTCGCTCAATGCCGAACGCGTGGCCCTGGCCCTCGCCCACAAGCGGCTCGAGGTCGAGGTCGTCCTGGTCGATCACACGGACCGTAGCGTGGTTCGCCGGGTGAGCGGCCAGGACCTTGTCCCGGTGATCGAGGAGGACGGCCGGACGGTCTTCGACTCGACCGAGATCCTGCGCCACCTGGAGGCCGGTCACCCCGACCCGCCGCTCTTCCCGCGCGATCCGGCGCGGCGGGCGGAGGTGGACGTCTTCCTGGACTGGTTCAACGGCGTCTGGAAGCGCCCGCCGAACCAGATCTTCGGCGAGGAGGCGGGCCCAAGCCCCGACCGGGAGGCGATCGCGGGGTGGGGGCGGGAGATGGCGCTCTCCCTCGACCGGTTCGAGGCGCTTCTCGCCGGTCGCGACCACCTCATGGGCGACGCGTTCTCGGCCGCCGACTGCGCGGCCTGGCCCTTCGTCCGCTACGCCGTCTGGCGCGTGCCCGACGATCCGTGGCGGTTCCACCACATCCTGATGGAGAACCTCGAGGCGCAGCCCGACCGCCATCCGCGGCTGACCGAGTGGATCGAGCGCGTGGCCGAGCGGCCCCAAATTTCCCTCCAGGGGGGCACGGACCTTGCACCCTGAAGAGGTCACCGGGGCCGCCCCCGACCCGCGCGCGAAACCCGCCCTGGACGGCCTCGGCCGCCCCGCGGGTGCCCGGGCACGCCGTGCCAGACGCTGTAAACCATTGGGAATCAGGAGGATCGATGGCCGAAGGACGGACGCGGACCCCAAGGGAGCGCGTCGAGCGCCCGGAGCGCCCGAAGAGAATCCGGGTCGAGCGCCCGAAGCGACCCAAGAGGACCCCGATCGACCGGCCGCGGCCGCGGATCGCGCGGCTGGGAACGGCGATGTACCTGCTGCTCGCCTTCATCGCGTACCTGCTTCCGGCCGGTCTGACGCGGCCCGGGGAGGGGCTGGAGACGACGTTCGTGACCGTCCTCGCCTTCCCGTGGAGCATGCTCGCCATGATGTTCACCGACTCGGGACCGATCGCCCCCGGGCTCGTCATGCTGTTCCTGGCGATCGGGGTCCTGGCCAACGCCTGGATCCTCTACGCCGTTCTCGCCTGGTGGTCGCGCCGGCAGGGCTGATCGCCCGCCGGAAGTTTTCCAGCGCACACGCCCGCCCGTTCCGAGGGGATCCGGCCCGATGGGCCGGATCCCGGGGGGACGGGTATCACCGCTTACCGGCGCCTCCATCATGGTGCTCCGCCGGGACCGGCCGAACTCCAGATCCGCGCGAGGAGGAAGAATGGACAGCGAGCGTGACACGGTGATCGAGCGGCAGGGCGGGGTGGTCGCGGCCGCGGTGCTGGCCCTCGGGGTGGTCCTGGCAGCCCTGATCTTCGGCGTCTTCTTCGCGCGGGCGCGGGCGCCCCGGGACACGATCCAGGTCACGGGCGCGGCTACACGGCCCTTCGAAGCCGACATCCTCAAGTGGCGTCTCGTCCTGGCCAGGCACGTGGCGACCGGGGAGCTCGCCTCCGGCTATGCCGGGATCGCGGGCGACCTGGCGACCGTCCGGAGCCGGCTCGAGGGGAGCGGCATCGCTTTCGAAGACATCGGCGTCCAGCCGGTGAACGCCTACCCCAACTTCGACCAGTTCGGGAACCGGGTCGGCTACAATCTGAACCAGAGCTTCTACGTCATCTCGAAGGATGTCGAGCGCCTGGAAGGCTTGGCGCTCAACCCGGGCGAGCTGATCGAGGGCGGTGTCGTGCTGGAGTCATCCCAGCTCGAATACTTCTACTCGCAGCTCGATTCGCTGAAGCACGACCTGCTGGCGAGCGCGACCGGCGACGCGCGAAAACGAGCCGAGGAGATCGCCGGTGGAACGGGGCTGGGCATCGAAAGCATCGTGTCGGCGCGGGCCGGGGTCTTCCAGATCACCGAGCCCTTTTCCACCGAGGTCAGCGACTTCGGCGTCCACAACACGGCCACGAAGCGGAAGGAGATCACGGTCACCGTCCACGCCACGTTCGAAATGGAGTGAGCGTGACGGTCGTCCCCGCCGTCAGCTCCCGGCCACGGATCGGCTGACCCCGCGTTTCACCATCTCCAGGAACCTGCGGTGCAGGCGGTCGTCCGGTGTCAGCTCGGGGTGGAATGAAGCCACCAGCGCGCGCTCCGACTCGGCGAGAACGATGGCGTCATCGACGGTGGCCAGGACTCTCATCCCGGGTCCGACAGCCTCGATCACCGGAGCGCGGATGAAGACCGCGGTCAGCGGACCACCATCCAGCCCGGCCACGTCGAGCTCGGTCACGAACGACTCCCGCTGCCGTCCGAAGGCGTTCCGCCGCACGGTCATCGGAAGCAACGAAAGATGGGGGGCCGGGGCGCCCTCCACTTCGGTGGCCAGCAGAATCGCCCCCGCGCACGTACCGAAGACCGGCATCCCCGCGGCGTACTTTTCGCGGACCCGAGCGAGCAGACCCTCGTAGTCGAGGAGCCTGCGGAGCGCCGTCGATTCACCGCCGGGGAGGATCAGCCCGCCGACTTCTTCGAGGTCGAACGGCCGCTTGACCCGACGTCCCTGTGCGCCCGCCCGCTCGAGGGCGGCCATGTGTTCGGATACGTCGCCCTGGACGGCGAGAACCCCGACGAGCGGACGATCGATCATGCGCGGTAGAGGACCCAAGTCGGCGGGCCGCTCAGGTCGAGCGGGTCTGCATGAGCTCCTCTTCGGCGAGGCGCTCGAGCCCGGCCATCGCGGCATCGGTGCCGAGCTCCTCGGAGACCCGGGCCAGGATGTCGGCATCCTCGTGGTGGGTCGTGGCGAGGACGATCGCCCGGGCGTACGCGGCCGCGTTGTTCGACTTGAAGATCCCCGAGCCGACGAAGACGCCGTCCGCGCCGAGCTGCATCATGAGCGCGGCGTCGGCGGGCGTTGCGATGCCGCCGGCGGCGAAGTTGACGACCGGAAGCCTGCCGGTCTCGGCGACCTCGCGCACGAGCTCGAGGGGCGCGCCCAGCTCCTTGGCGACATGGATCCGTTCCTCCGTCGGTCGGACGGTCAGGTCGCGGACCTGCCTCAGGATCAGCCGGAGGTGACGCACGGCCTCGACCACGTTGCCGGTCCCGGGCTCGCCCTTGGTGCGGATCATGGCCGCCCCTTCGGCGATCCGGCGCAGCGCCTCGCCCAGGTTCCGGGCCCCGCACACGAACGGCACGGTAAAAGCGTTCTTGTCGATGTGATGGGTCTCGTCGGCGGGCGTCAGGACCTCGGATTCGTCCACGTAGTCGACGCCGAGGGCCTCCTCGATCCGGGCCTCGACGAAGTGACCGATCCGGCACTTGGCCATGACCGGGATCGTCACCGCGTCCATGATCTCGCGGATCCTTCGGACCGGCGCCATGCGCGCGACGCCGCCGGCGGCCCGGATGTCGGCCGGAACGCGCTCGAGCGCCATCACCGCGACCGCGCCCGCCTCCTCGGCGATGCGGGCATGGTCGGCCGAGACGACGTCCATGATGACGCCGCCCTTCAGCATCTGGGCGAGGCCGCGCTTGAGCTCGAGGGTGCCGGTTTCGCGGGAGGTCGTGTCGGCGCTCATGACCATTTTGAAGATACATGAGCCGACGAGCGGGACAAAGTCCGGATGGGTTGCCAGAGAGTGCCCGATTGACCGGCCGGGGGCGCCGGGGCTATTTCCCAAGGGCCGTCGGAACATGGGAGGTGACGTTTGTCAGGCAGGATCGCGATGCCCCGGGGCGACTGACCATGCTCCGCTCGATGCCCGCCGAGCCACGGCGGATCCTGATCGTACGCCTCGGCGCGCTGGGCGACGTGGCGCGCGTCCTGCCGATGGTGAACGGGCTCCGGACACGGTTCCCGGCGGCGGAGATCGACTGGGTCGTCCAGTCGAAGGCCGCGGACTTGCTGGTCGGGCATCCCCAGATCGACCGCCTGTGGGTCGTCCCGTTCGTGCGCTGGAGCGAAGCGCTGACCCCGGCCGCCCGCGACCTCCGGCGCCGGATGCGGGCCCGCCGCTACGACCTCGTGCTGGACTTCCAGGGGATGCTGAAGGGGGCGGTGTGGGCGGTGGCGGCGGGTGGCCCCGCGGTCCGGGTCGGATGGGGTCCGGGGCATACGAAGAACCTGACCTGGCTCTGGACCCACGGGCTCCGGTATCCCCCCGGCAGGGACGTCAACCGCCATCTCCGGCACCGGGCCCTCGTCGACTGGCTGGACGTTCCGGACCTCCCCGCGCTGCCACCCGATCTTTCGGAGGTCGATACGGCGGCGGTCGACCGCTTCCTGGACGGCCTGGAGAGCGCGCGGCCGTGGATCCTCGCGTATCCGGGATCCAGCGCGACCGGCAGCCACAAGCGGTGGGACCCGGACCGGTTCCTTCGCGCGCTGGAGGGGATCCGGGACCGGACCGGGGGGACCGTCCTGGTAGGCTGGGGTCCGGCCGAGGAGGCGGAGGCGACCGGGTTCGCGGGAGCGCTCGGGGCTCCCATGGTCCCGCCGACCTCGATCCGGCAGCTCGCCCACCTGCTCGGTCGCTGCGACCTCTTCATCGGGATGGACACCGGCCCCATGCACGTGGCGGGGGTGATGGGGACGCCCGTCGTGGCCGTCTTCGGACGCTCCGATCCGCGCGTCCACGGCCCGGCCGCCCACCTGCCGGGGACGGTCGTCGCCGGGCCCGAGGTCCGTCACTGGCCGACCCGCCAGCGGGCCGGGCTCGACCCTTTCCTGGAACCGGAGCCGGAAGCCGTCGTCGAGGCGGCGCTCGCCATCCTTCAGGATAGCCGGGCGCGGCCGTAGGTCTGATCGCCGACCGGGACGACGCCCTGCCGGCGCCGACGGCCAGCCGACAGGACCTAGGTCTCCTGTTCCTCGCGGAGGCGCTCGAGGACCGAGTAGTCCTCGAGGGTCGTGGTGTCGCCGACCCTCTCCAGGCCGGCCGCGATGTCCTTGAGGAGCCGGCGCATGATCTTCCCGCTCCGGGTCTTGGGAAGCGCCTCGGCGAACCGGATCTCGCTGGGGCGCGCGAGCGCCCCGATCTGGGCGGTGACGAACGCCTTGAGCTCGTCGCGCAGGCCGTCACCGGGCTCGGCGCCCGACTCGAGGGTGCAGAAGGCGACGATCGCCTGGCCCTTGAGCTCGTCGGGGCGGCCCACCACGGCGGCCTCGACGACGGCTCCGTGGGCCACGAGCGCGCTCTCGACCTCGGCCGTCCCGAGCCGATGGCCGGCGACGTTCAGGACGTCGTCCACCCGGCCCACGATCCAGAAGTAGCCGTCGTCGTCCACGTGGGCGCCATCCCCGGTGAAGTACCATTCGTTCTCGGCGTACCTGGACCAGTACTGCTCCCGGTACCGCTCGTCGTCGCCCCAGATGGTCCTCAGCATCGAGGGCCAGGGGCGCCGGATCACGAGGTAGCCGCCCGCGCCGGGCCCGACCTCGCGGCCATCGCCGTCAACGATTGCCGGATCCACGCCGAAGAAGGGGAGGGTAGCCGAGCCCGGCTTGGTTGGCGTCGCGCCGGGCAGGGGCGTGATCATGATGGACCCCGTCTCGGTCTGCCACCACGTGTCGACGATCGGGCACCGCTCGCCGCCGATCACCCGGCGGTACCACATCCACGCCTCGGGATTGATCGGCTCGCCGACCGTCCCGAGGAGGCGGAGCGACGAGAGATCGTGCCTGGCCGGCCACGCGTCGCCCCACTTTTCGAAGGCGCGGATGGCGGTCGGCGCGGTATAGAGGATCGTCACCCCGTGACGCTCGACGATGTCCCAGAACCGGTCCGGCGCGGGGTGGTCGGGCGCGCCCTCGTACATGACGACCGTCGCCCCGTTGGCAAGCGGGCCGTAGACGACGTACGAGTGTCCGGTGACCCACCCGATGTCGGCCGTGCACCAGAAGACGTCTTCGTCCCGGAGATCGAAGACGTACGCGGTCGTGAGGGCGGCGCCCAGCAGGTAGCCTGCCGTCGTGTGCAGGATCCCCTTCGGCTTCCCGGTCGTGCCCGAGGTGTAGAGGATGAACAGCGGGTGCTCGGCGTCGAGAGCCAGGGGCTCGGCGGGGCCGGGGGCCTCGCGCACGAAGTCGCCCCACCAGACGTCCCGATCCTCGTTCCACTCGACCTCGGATCCGGTGCGGCGGAGCACGATCACCTTCTCGACGGTCGGGCAGTCGGCCAGGGCGCGGTCCACGTTGGCTTTGAGCGGGACGAGCCGGCCGCGTCGCCAGCCGCCGTCCGCCGTGATCACCGCGCGGGCGCCGGCGTCCTGGACCCGGTCCTTGATGGCCTCTGCGCTGAAGCCGCCGAAGATGACGCTGTGGACGAGACCCACGCGCGCGCAGGCGAGCATGGCGATCGGCAGCTCGGGCACCATCGGCATGTAGATGACGACCCGGTCCCCGGGCTCGAGCCCGAGCCCCATGAGGGCCCCCGCGAAGCGCGCCGTCGCGGCGTGGAGCTCGCCGTAGGTGATGTCGCGGCGCTCCCCCGGGGGCTCCCCCTCCCACCGGATCGCCACCCGCTCGGCGCGCGTCGCGAGGTGCCGGTCGACGCAATTGGCGGACACGTTGAGCCGGCCGCCCAGGAACCACTGCGCGTGGGGAGGGACCCACTCCAGAACCCGCTTCCACGGCTCGACCCAGTCGAGGCGGTCGGCCATCCGGCCCCAGAACTCCTCCGGCTCTGCCAGCGATTCCGAGTGCAGGCGGCGCAGCTCGTCCAGGGAGCCTATGACGGCGCCGGCCGCGAAGGCCTCGGGCGGCGGGAACCGCCGATCCTCGTGGAGAACGGTGTCGATCGTCGTCATGCGTCTCCTCGAGCGTGGGGTGAGCCGGGCCGCGCGCACGCGGGCCGGCACGCAAGCGAAACGGCCGCCCCGCAGGGGGCGGCCGCCCGTCTGGCTTCGTGGTTCAGGTGGACAGGAGCGCCTACATCTGGTGGGTGGTGTCGCCCATCATCATCGTGTCGCCCATCATCATCGTGTCCTCGGGACCCATCATCATGGTGTCCTCCGGAAACTCCGCCGGCGGCGGTGTGGTCATGGCGGTGTCGGCCGGCGTCAGTTCGGTATCGGCTTCCTCGCCTGCCTGCTGGCCGCACGCGCCGATCGACAGCGCCCCGGCGATGGTCAGCACCGGAATGATCCTCGAGAAGCGCATCCGTGGAACCTCCGTCTCTGGGTCCTGGTTGGTTGGAACAACCCGTCGATGCCCGAGCGGCTGACCCGTTCGGCCCGCACGCATCCATTGAATGTGGATCGTCGACCGGCGCCGAGTCAAGCGCCTTGCCACCGGGCGGTCCCGGCTCGATACTCGGGCAGGCGCCGGGAATGGTTGCGAACACGGCCCCAGGGCCGTCAAGCCAGGGAGGGAAGATGCGCACGACCTGCTGGAGAGGGCTCCTCGTCGGACCGGCCCTGATCGTTCTCGGGGCCGCCTGCGCCGACCGGGGCGAGGAGGAGATCGAGCTCGGGGCGGACACCCTCACGGTCGAGACCGACGAGGACCTCGACCAGGTGGGCGAAGCGGTAGACGAAGCCGTGGACCGCACCGGCCGGGCAGTGGGCGAGGCGATGGAGGAGACCGGCCGGGCGATCGGGGACGCGGCCGAGGAAACGGGAACCGCGGTGGGCGAGGCGATGGAAGAGACCGGCCGGGCCATCGAGCGGGCGGGCGCGGAGGTCAAGGAAGATTCGGCCGAGGAGGCCGGGGCGGACTCCCTGTAATCCTCATCGGAGGCCCTCCCCGACCATCCACTCCAGCGTCAGCCGCATCAGGCTTTCGACGATCTCGGCCTCGCTGGCATCCACGTGCCCGCCGTCGATCCAGAGCAGCCGCTTGGGCTCGCGGGTCGCGTCGTAGAGCGCTGTCACGCACGCCCGCGGGATGAAGTCGTCGTGGGTCGCGTTCACCTGCAGGGTCGGGCGGGGCGCGACCTCGCCTGCGTACTTGGTGGGCTCGAGCGGCGCCGTGAGCCAGCTCACCGTCCAGGACAGGATCGGGGTGAGCCAGTCCGGCGTCCGGCTCCCGTACGCGTACTCGTAGAGGCGCCGGATGTCGCCGCCGCCGTGGAGGTACGCGGCGCCCGAGAGGCGGCGGTCGGTGGCCGCCGCGGCGACGGCGAACGGGACCCCCAGGCTGATCCCCACAATCGACACTCGCGACGGATCCACGTCCTCGCGCGTGTACAGGTACTGCGCCGCCAGCAGGAGCGCCGGCGGTGTCCGGAGAAGGCCGCGGCGGACATCGCCGAGGTGACGGAGCCATTCCCGGCCCCGAAGGTCGGACGGGCCGTCGTACGGATAGTCGATGCTGGCCACGACGAGGTTCTCGGTCGAGCGCGGGAGGTCGGCCGCCTTCCGGCCGGTCGCGAAGCCGCCGATCATGAGGACGGCCGGATGCCGCTCACCATCCCTGCGCGGGAAGGCGCGGCTGCGGAGCCGGACCTCGAGCCCTGTTCCGCTCACCAGCGTGACGTCGGTCAGCGTCTTGCCGTCGGCCGCGGTGCCGACCAGCGTGGAGTCGCGTACGGCGACGAGCGTGCCGGCGGCTCGGCTGAACGCCGGGCGGTAATCGCGGGTCCGGTAGTTCCAGAGCGCGGCCGCGACCACCAGGACGCCGAGTCCGGCCAGCAGGACGACCCGCCGGCCACGCGTTGGACGCTCCCGCGGGGACGGGCTATCGTGCCCTTCTCCCGATGGCCCTTTCTCGATCCGCGACACGCTTCTCCGGCCTCGCATGGCCGGCAACATGGTGCCGCGGCAGCGCTCTCGCAACGGCGCTCGTCCTGGGAGCGGGTCTCTTCGCCCACGGCTGCCGGACCGAGCACGCCGACAGCTCGCCCCCGCCAGGGATCCCGATCCCGGCCGTCGCAGCGGTCCGCCTGCCCGACCTGGACAGCCTGACGTCCTCGCTCTCCGCGCGGGCCGACACGCTCGCCCCCGGCCGGCTGCCCGCGCTCGAGGAGGAGATTCGGGAGTGGCTGGGCCGGCTGGAGTTCGGCGACCCCTCCCTCGTGGCGGGTGACGAGACCGATCCCCGCCGTGCGCTGCGACCCTGGCGCGGGCGGCTCTACGACGCGCTCGGGTGGTCCTCCTTCCGGCGTGGCGACCTGCGGCAGGCGGAGGCGTCTCTGGTGAGCGCGGTGGCCGAGATCAACAGCCGGGGGACGACCGAGGGATACGCGCTCCATTTCTACCACCTCGGGCGTGTCCTGGCCGCGAGGTCGCGCTGGGGACCGGCCGTGGAGGCGCTGGTGGACGCCGAGGCCAGGGGCCTGGGGAGCGAGGCGACCCCGGAGCTCGAAGAGGCGTACCTGAGGCTCCGGGGATCGCTCCGCGGCCTGGACGGACTGCGTGCCCGGGAGCGTGCCCGGATCGAGGACGAGCGCCGTCAGCAGCTCGTGACCGGAGCCCTGTCCGAGCGGCTGCCGGGCTTCCGGTACCCGACCCGCACGGGCCCCCCGTTCGACGGCGCGAGCCTGTCCGGACGCCCGGCCGTCGTGGCGTTCTGGGACGCCGCGTGCGACGCCTGCGCGAGCTACGCGGCGCGGCTGACGGGCCTGGCGGGAGAGATGAGACGCCGCGAGGGTGCGCTGGTCGGGGTCTGGCTGGGTGGCGAGTCGTCGGGTGCCGGTCCCGCGGGCCCGTTCCCGATCCTGGTGCCCGACGATCCGGAGGAGGCGCGCGCCCGGTTCAGGATCGCGCACCTGCCGACCCTGCTCGTCGTCGACGCGGGCGGTCGGATCCGGTTCCGCTGGAGCGGCCCCGAGGCCACGCCGCCCCCCGCGGAGGACGTCCTGGTCCAGGTCGACCACCTTCGACGACGTTCGGCCGATGGCCGTGCGGCGGCTGGCTCCGAGGCCCGGTGACGAGTGGAGACGCGAACCTTGTTCGAGGAGGTCTCATGACCATCGACGCGATCCGCCGGCAGGTGGCCGCGGGCCTCGGGGCGGCCGTCATGGCAGGCTGTGCCACCAACCCGGCGACCGGAGAGCGGGAGCTCTCGCTGATCGGCGAGCAGCAGGAGATCTCCATGGGCCGGCAGGCCGATCGGGACGTCCAGGCGACGATCGGCGTCTACGAGGATCCGGCGCTCCAGGCCTACATCGAGGGAGTGGGAACGAGCCTCGCGCAGGCTTCCGAGCGGCCCGAGCTGCCATGGACCTTCCGTGTGGCGGACGATCCCGCGGTGAACGCGTTCGCCCTCCCAGGTGGCTTCGTCTACGTCACCCGCGGTCTCCTCGCCACCATGAACTCGGAGGCCGAGCTGGCGGCCGTCCTCGGCCACGAGATCGGCCACGTCACTGCGCGCCACGCGGTCAACCGGATCAGCCGCGCCCAGCTCACCGGCCTGGGTCTGGGAATCGGCATGATCCTCTCGCCCGAGCTGGCCCAGTTCGGCGACCTGGCGAGCCTCGGCCTCAACCTGCTCTTCCTCAAGTACAGCCGCGACGACGAGCGCGAATCGGACGAACTGGGCCTCCGGTACATGCTGAGGGTGGGCTACGACCCGGACGCCATGGTGGATGTGTTCGCCCAGCTCGAGCGGGCGAGCGGCCTGTCGGAGTCGGAGCGCGTGCCGGACTGGCTGGCCACCCATCCGGGACCCGAGGAGCGTGGGCAGCGCGCGGCCGATGCGCTGGCCGCCCTCGCTCCCGCCGAGCGCGAGGGGACGATCGCTCGCGAGGCCTATCAGCGGCAGCTCGACGGCCTCGTCTACGGCCAGGATCCGCGACAGGGTTTCTTCCGGAACAACGAGCTCATCCATCCTGAGCTGCGCTTCCGGATGAAGTTTCCGGACGGGTGGCGGGCCGTCAACCAGCGCCAGCAAGTGCTCGCCTTGAGCCCCCAGGAGGACGCGCTCGAGGTGCTGACCTTCTCCGAGGCGCAGTCGGCGGACGCCGCGGCGCGCGCGTTCGCAGCCAGCTCGGCCGTCCGGACTTCCGGGTTCACCCGCGGCACCTCGAACGGCCTCGCGGTCAGGGTGGCCGAGTTCGAGGCGCTGGCGCAGGACAACTCCGTCCTCGCCGGGCTGGTCATGTTCGTCGAGCATGGCGGCCGGGTCTACCAGGTGATCGGCTACGGTCCCCGGTCGCGGTGGCGTTCCAGCGCCGATGCGGTCGAGCGGTCCCTCTCGACCTTCCGGCCGCTGACCGATCCGGCGCTCCTCGCGGAGAGGCCCGACCGTATCGACCTGGTCACGCTCGCCTCGGCCATGACGCTGGAGCAGTACGTCGGCCGCTACCCGTCGACGATCCCGGTCGAGCAGGTTGCGCTCATCAATGCGGTATCCCCGGGCACGCAGCTCGAAGCGGGCCGGATCATGAAGCGCGTGGTCGAGGGCCGCTGAACGAAGCATTTTTGGGCCGCCCGCGGCCCCCAAACTTCGAGATCCAAGGAGTCCGAATGAAGGTTTACGACAGCGAGCACATCCGGAACCTGGCCCTGGTCGGCCACGGGGCGTCCGGCAAGACGACGCTGGTCAACGCCATGGCGTGGCTGGCCGGCTCGTGCGGCCGGATGGGCTCGGTGGAGCAGGGCAACGCGCTCACCGATTTCACGCCCGACGAGATCGAGCACCAGATCTCGATCAACGTCGCCCTCGCCTACGCCGAGCACATGGACACCAAGGTCAACCTGATCGACACGCCGGGATATCTGGACTTCGTCGGCGAGGTCAGGGCGGGGCTGAGGGTGGCCGACAGCGCGTGCATCGTCGTCAACGGCGTGGCCGGCGTGGAGGTCGGGACCGAGCGTGTTTGGGAGTTCGCCGCCGAGGAGAACCTCCCGCGGTTCATCTTCGTCAGCATGATGGACAAGGACCACGCCGACTTCGAGGCCGTCTTCCGGCAGATCCGGGAGGGCCTCTCGCCACGGGCGATTCCCGTCGAGGTCCCCATTGGCGAGGGTCCCGCCTTCCGCGGGCTTTGCAACCTGTTCAGCGAGAAGGCCCACCTCTACAAGGACGGTCCCAAAGGCGAGCGCGAGATCGGGGAGATCCCCGACGAGGTCCGGGCCGACTACGATCGCTACCGGCAATCTCTGATCGAGACCGTTGCCGAGACCGACGACACACTGATCGAGCGCTACCTGGAAGGCGAGGCGTTCGAGCGCGGGGAGGTGCTCCAGGCCATGAAGGCCGGGATGTCCCGTGGCGAGCTCTTCCCGGTCTTCTGCGGCGCCGCATCGGAGCTGAAGGGAGTCCGTTCGCTGCTTCAGAAGGTCGTCGAGCTGTCCCCCGCGCCGACGGAGCGGCGGGAAGTCCGTGCCACCCGGCCCGGAGACGGCGAGAAGGTGTTCGTGCCGCCGAAGAGCGACGCGCCGCTCTCGGCCCTCGTCTTCAAGACGACAACTGAGCCTCACGTCGGGGAACTCTCCTACTTCCGCGTCTTCAGCGGCGGACTCCAGGGCGGCCAGGACGTCTACAACTCGACCCAGGACAAGGACGAGCGGCTCGCGCACATCGGCATCATGCAGGGGAAGGAGCGGACCGAGGTGCCCCGGCTGAACGCCGGCGACCTCGGGGTCGTGCCGAAGCTCAAGGCCACGCACACCGGGGACACGCTCTGTTTCCGGTCGAACCCGCTGCTCCTGCGGCGGATCGATTTCCCGCAGCCGGTCATCGCGGTGGCGATCGAGCCGACCCGCGAAGGGGAAGAGGAGAAGATCGGCAACGCTCTCTCCCGGCTCCACGAGGAGGATCCCACCTTCGTCCATGCCTACAACGCCGAGCTCGGCCAGACGATCATCCGGGGGATGGGGGAGCTCCACCTCCAGGTCGTGCTCGAGCGGATGGAGCGGAAGTTCAACGTCAGGGCCAACATGCTGCAGCCCAGGATCGCCTACCGCGAAACGATCAAGCGGAAAGGCGACGCCCAGGGTCGGTACAAGAAGCAGACCGGCGGTCGCGGTCAGTTCGGGGACTGCTGGGTGCGGCTCATCCCGCGGTCGCGCGGCGAGGGATACGAGTTCGTGGACCAGATCACGGGCGGTGTCATCCCCAACAAATTCATCCCCGCCGTCGACAAGGGGATCCAGGAAGCGATGTCGAAGGGGATTCTCGCAGGCTATCCGGTGGTCGATCTCCGCGTCGAGCTCTACGACGGTTCGTACCACACAGTCGACTCGAGCGAGATGGCGTTCAAGATCGCCGGGTCGATGGCGTTCCAGGCGGCCGCGGATCGGTGCGACCCGGTCCTGCTCGAGCCGGTCATGGAGGTCGTGGTCGTCACGCCCGACGAATACCTGGGCGACGTGATCGGCGATCTGAATCAGCGTCGGGGGCGGGTGCTCGGGATGGAGCCGGCGGGAACGGGGAAGCAGAAGATCGTCGCTCATGTCCCGCAGGCGGAGCTGTACCGCTACTCGACCACGCTCCGATCGATCACCCAGGGCCGCGGGGACCACTCACGGAAGTTCCGCGGCTACGAGGAGGTCCCCCACCACATCGCGCAGCGGATCGTCGAGGAGGCGGAGGCGGAGCGCGAGGGGGCGGCCATCAGGCACTGACGCGCGCGTGCCGCGCCGCGGAGATCCCCTCCTCGGTTAGGCACCAGGTAGCGGTTCGCTGGATGCAAACCCGACCCGACCCTCATTCCACGGGATCTTCCGGAGGTCGGTGGGCCGCGCCCGGGTCATCCGCCGGGGTGAACCGCTCGGCCAGACGGGCCAGCTCCTCGCTCATCCGGTGCAGGCCCTGGGCGAGGGCCTCACGGGTGCGGCGTCCGGCCTCGCTCTTCGCGGCCCGTCCCTTCGCCTCCCCGAACTTCGTGCGAACGCGTTCTCCGGTCGGGCTCTCGCGCGTCCGTTCGAGGAGTCGTTCCATCTCGGCCGAAAACCGCTTCATGCTGTCCTTTATTTCGCTCTCCACCTTGCGGCGTTCCTCGCTTTCCCAGGCGGCCTGGAGCACGTCGGCGAATCGCCGGCCGAGAGTGCGGAGCTCCTCCTCGATGCCGGGCTCCGGTCGGGGCTCGGGTCCGTTGGTCGTGGTCTCGTCGGTCATGGGCCTCCCTCCGGGATCGAGCTCACCAGGGACGATCGCCTGAATCCTACCCCGCGCGCCGCCCGTAGAAAAGCGAATGGATGATCCCGGAGAGGTCGTAGATCGTCACCTCCCCGACCTGCTGCCGCTCCTGGCCCGAATCCCCGGGCTGGCGGTGCGTCCGTTTCTGGCCACGCTGCTGACCGCCGCCGTGAGCGCGGGGGTCCGGTCGCTGGCCCAGTACGTCGAGCGGGTCCGCGCGGCTCCGATCGTCCCCTATGCCATCGCCCATCGTCCCACGCGGCGCGAGCTCGCTGTGTACGTTCGCGCCGGATCCGGGCTCGCGCATCTGGCGTCGGCCCTGGACGCCGCCGAGCGGGCCACCGGGCGCGAGCGCGATCGCCGATGGGAGGCTCTCCGTCGGGCCGTCGGCCTTGCCCAGTCGGAGCTGGCCCGGCCGCTGGCCGGCCGTCGCGGCGCGGTCGAGGAGATCGACGGGTTTCTCGAGATCCTGGTCGAGTCGGGCGTCCGCGACCTCCCGACCGGGGAGCGGCGCCTCCTCCTGAGACGGATCGCCGACAAGCTGGAAGACGTGTTCACGCGGCAGCCCTCGGCCCAGAATGCCCTGTCGTAGGCCGGTCCTGGCCTGGGTCGCGCTCCTGCTCGTGGCCGGGTGCGCCAGCGGCTCTCTCAGGGACGCCAAGAACGCCTACAACCGAGGCGATTTCGCGGCCGCACGGTCTTCCGCCGGCCGGCTGAGCGACGATCCGCAGGCACGGCTGATCGCGGCTCGTGCCGGGGCGCGGCTGCTGGGTGAGGACGAGCGGGCCGGTTCGGCGGCGCTCGCGGTCGTGGCCGTCGATCTGCGCGCGGCCGCGCGCGGGTATCCCTTCCGCGAGGAGTGGGCGAACCAGGAGCTCGCGGCCGGCTTCGCCGACTGGCTCATGCGGGTCGGCCTGCCGGAGCTGGCCGACCTCTACTATCGGGCGGGGCTCGAGGCCGCCGGGGATGACCCGGAGCCGGCCGAGCAGGCGCTGGCCGAGGGCGCCCTCCAGGCGGGGCTCGAGTCGCTGGACCGGTGGGAGTGGGAGCCGGACGAGCGTGAGGACCGGCTTCGGGATCTCGAACGCCTGGCCGAGAGTGCGCTCGACGATTCGGGGCTGCCGTATCCACCGGGTCTCGCCGACCAGGCCCTCCGGATCGCGTGGCACGACGGTCGCTTCCGCGATGCCTGGCGGGTCGGTGCCGCCGGATGGCTCAGGGCGACGGCCATGGATGACCATGGCGCCGACCTGCTCGCTTCACGGCTCGAGGACCTCGTTTTTCCCACGTGGCGCGAGGCGGGTGGGCCGGCCGTCGATCTGGTCGTGGAGGAATGGCGCCGGGCCATGCGGAGTTGGGAAGGGGCCGCGGCGCTGGCCGGCGCCGGACCCGGAGGGAGCTAGCGGGAGCGGCCGGCCCGCCGGACCGGCGGCTCCGTCGGGGTGGCGACCCGGAGCGGCGGGAACCTGCGCCTCAGGCCTTCCGCCTGGATCTGGTAGAGGGTCAGGGTCTCCTCCAGGCCGCGCAGGCGGTGCCGGCCTAGGCTCTTGAGGCGGATGCCCGCCGGCATCGGATTTCCGATCGCTTCACGCGTCTTCCCGGACACCACGACCTGACCGCCGTGCGCCGCCGCGCAGATCCGGGCCACCGTGTGCACGGCCACGCCGATGTACCCGACGTCGGTGAGCTTCGGGCGTCCGGTGTGGATTCCGATCCGGACCTGGACCTCGAGGTCTTTGGGCCAGCGATGCCGGTCCAGCGAGCGATGGATGTCGGTCGCCGCTTCGAGCGCGCTCCCCGCCGACTCGAAGACGGCGAAGAAGTCGTCGGCACGTGCGTCGATCGGGTGGCCGCCCGACCGCGTCACGGAGTTCCGGAGGATCTTTCGCACGTCCCTCAGCAGGTTGCGATAACGGTTCTCCAGTCGGTGAAGGAGGGCCGTCGAGCCTTCGATGTCGGTCATCAGGAGCGTCACCGATCCTCTTGGAAGCGCGGTCGGGTCGAGGCCCGTCGCAGCGTGCCGGCGCTCCGTCTCCAGCTGGCTCGCGATGAACCCGACCGGAACGATCCGATATTTCTTTGCCGCGTTCAGGAGCCGCTTCCGGGCTCGCTCCCGCGCCGCCGCGTTCTCGAAGGCCACCTGCTCGAACCGGGCCAGCGCATTCCGGACGTGCGCCTCGTCATGGATGGGAAGCCGGCGCCGACCGCGCGAATCCACATAGGCGAAGGCGCTGTCGGGGAGCTTGGCACGCGAGGTCGAGTCGAGCCGGCCCATGCTCCAGACGATAACCTGTCGTCCGAAGCGCCGAAAAGGTCACGCCGGCATTGCCGGGTGGCGATGAGCTTCGACCTGTCATGACGCCCTCGAGGCATGTCCGGCGAGGGAGGAGCGAGAGGATCGTCGATGACTGAAGGGGAGATCGCACGCCGGCGACTACGCAACCAGCGGCTCTTCCGACCCATGCGCGGGGGAGCGGCGGACGTGGTCGGATGGCTGGTCGGCGTGCAGGCGCAGGACTACGCGGGCGCCAGGTGGGCGCTCGGATCGCGCTTGCGGGACATCACGGATCACGACGTGGAGCGTGCTTTCGACGAGGGCGCCATCCTGCGCACCCACGTCCTGCGACCCACGTGGCACTTCGTGACGCCCGCCGACATTCGCTGGATGCTCGACCTCACGGCGCCGCGGGTTCACGCGGCCAACGGGCACATGTACCGGAAGCTGGGATTGGATGGCCGCGCCATCGATCGAAGCAACGCGGCGCTGGCCAGGGCGCTGCGAGGCGGCCGGTACCGGACGCGCGAGGAGTTGCGACGCGTGCTTCAGAAGGCTGGCGTCACGATCGATCGCGAGTTCCGGATGGTCTATCTCATGATGTGGGCCGAGCTGGACGGGATCGTCTGCAGCGGTCCACGGCGGGGGAAGCAGTTCACCTACGCGCTCGTGGACGAACGGGCGCCGGAAGCCAGGACTCTGACGCGCGAGGAGGCCTTGGCGGAGCTCGCCCGTCGCTACTTTGCGAGCCGCGGGCCGGCCACCGTGCACGATTTCGCGAAATGGTCGGGGCTGACGCTCGCCGACGCCCGCAGCGGCCTCGAAGCCACGCAGGCCGGGCTCCACCACGTGGTCGTGGACGGACGGACCTTCTGGTCCCCGCCCGGCCGGGGACCGAAGGCGGACGGACCTCCCACCGCCCATCTCCTTTCCATCTACGACGAATACGTCTCCGGCTACAAGGATCGCGGCGCGATGGTCGACGGCCGGCATGCCGCCAGGCTCTCGGCCATGGGCAACGCGTTGACCTGCATCGTCGTCGTCGACGGTCGAATCGTGGGGACGTGGAAGAGAAGGCTCAGGAAGACCACGGTCGACATCCAGGCCGATATCTTCGCCCGGCTGACGCGACCCCAGAAGGAAGCCGTCGCGGCGGCCGCGGATCGGTACGGCGCGTTTCTCGGCCGGTCCGTGACGCTCGGCCTGAAGTGAGGAGGAACCATGGCGCTCGAAAGGGGGAACGGATGAAGACGGAGAGACTCGCGTTGGGCCTTACGGCCGCCAACCTCCTGCTGCTGACCCTCATCCTCGCCAGGCTGCTGCCATCCACGGCACGGGCGACGGTTTCGGGATTGGCAGAGGCGCCGACCGCGGCGGAACGGACGGTCGCTCCGATTCTTCGCGGTCGCGCGCTGGAGCTGTTCGACGAAAGCGATCAGATCCGGGTGCGGATCAATGTGGAAGACAGCGAGGCCGTGCTCCGGCTGCTCGACGAGAAAGGGACGATTCGCGTCAAGCTCGGCGCCGGCGAGAGCGGCTCGGGCCTGCTCCTTCTCGACGAAGCCACCGAGCCAGGCGTGCACATCATCGCCCGGCGGGCCGGAACGACGGCGACCCCGACCACCACGAGCGTAACCCTGCGGGGCGCCGACGGTCGAGAACGAGTCATCGTGCCGTAGCCGGCTGCCGGGAAGAGCAGCGGGGCCACTCGCTAACCAGTCATATACGGTTGACAGGTTATAACGGGACCGTTACCCTCTGCGGATCGCCTGGCTTAAGTCCGCGACCCGCCAAGGGAGCAACCCATGACAACTCCGATCGCCATCGTCGGCGCCCCGTCCAGCATCGGCATCCGCCCGTACGACGAGGGCGGCCACCGCCGTCTGGACCTGGCGCCCCGCGCCTTGCGCGAGCAGGGTCTGGTCGCCCGTCTCGCCGCTCGCGACCGCGGCGACGTGACCCCACCGCCTTACCGTGACTTCGAACGCCGGGGGGTTCGGCCTCGGAACGAGGACGACGTAGCCGCCTACTCGCGGGCGCTCGCCGAGCGGGTCGCCGCCGCGTCCGCCGACGGCGAGTTCGTGCTGGTCCTCGGCGGCGACTGCAGCATCGTGCTGGGCTGTCTGCTCGGCGCACGGGGGAACGGGCGCGTCGGTCTCATCTACGTGGACGCTCATGCCGACTTCGCCTCTCCCGAGGAGTCGAGTACGGGATCGGCCGCCAGCATGTGCCTCGCGCTCGCCGTGGGACGCGGCGACACGCCGCTGGCGCGCCTGAGCGGAGAGCGACCCCTGGTGCGCCCGGAGGACGTGGTCCTCCTCGCTCGCCGGGACCACGGAGAATCGTGGTACGGTCACGACGCCCTGGCCGCCTCGGCGATCCTGGATCTACCGCACGATGCGGTCCGCGCGAGCGGGCCGGGCGGGGCCGCGCGTGCCGCGCTCGAGCGGCTTGTCGGCAACGGCGTGGATGGGTTCTGGATCCACGTGGACGCGGACGTCCTCGATCCGGAGCTCCTGCCCGCGGTCGATTCGCCCACGCCGGGCGGCCTTGGGCTCGAAGAGCTGGCCGGGCTGGTCAGGCCGCTGGTCCGTCACCCGGGGGCGATCGGCCTGGAGCTCACGATCTACGATCCGGCGCTCGATCCGGATCGGAACGGGGCGGCGCGTCTGGCGGATCTGCTCGTGGAAGTTCTCGCTGACGACGCCGTGGCGGTCCACTCTGCGGAGGCGACCCGAGACAGCCGGTCGCACGACCGGACATGATCGCCCGCACGTGGCACGGCCGGGTCCCGGCGGCCAAGGCGGATCTGTATCACGCCTATCTCCGTCGCACCGGCCTCCCCGACTATACGGCGACGCCGGGGAACCGCGGCGTCCTGGTCTTCCGCCGCACCGAGGGCGACGTGACCCACTTCGTCCTGACGACGCTGTGGGATTCGGTGGACGCGATCCGGTCCTTCGCGGGCGATGATTACGAGCGGGCGCGGTACTACCCCGAGGACGACGCCTATCTGCTCGAGCGGGAGCCGCTGGTCACCCACTACGAGGTGCTGCAGGTCGACGTGGCCACTTAGCGTTTCGATCCCTTCGGCTCGCCAGCCGTGCCGACGGTGTCCGGCCCGGCAGCTGTCGGCGGTGCCGGCCATGATTGCCTTTCCTGTCGGGCAATCACGGGTTTCGACTGAGGAAGTCCTCACACGCCGTCGAGAACCTATGTTGGAGTGGGGCGTCCCGCTGCGTATATTTCCGTCCCCATCCACGTACCGACGAGCCACCCGAGGGAGCATGTCCGGCCACAGCAAATGGTCCACCATCAAGCGCAAGAAGGCGGCGGTCGACGCCAGGCGCGGTAAGGTCTATACCAAGCTGATCCGCGAGATCACGGTGGCCGCCCGCGCCGGCGGCGGCGATCCGGAGTCCAACCCGCGCCTCCGGACGGCGGTCGACAACGCGCGCGCCCGGAACATGCCCTCCGACAACATCGAGAAGGCCATCAAGCGCGGCACGGGTGAGCTCGAGGGGGTCAGCTACGTCGAGGTGACGTACGAGGGGTACGGCCCGGGCGGCGTCGCCCTCTTCATCGAATGCCTGACCGACAACGAGAAACGCACGGTGGCGTCGGTCCGCCACATACTCGGCAAGCACGGTGGCAACCTCGGCAAGGACGGGTCGGTTGCCTGGATGTTCGACCCGAAGGGTCAGATCCTGGTGGACGCGGGCTCGCACGACGAGGAGGCCGTGTTCCTGGCGGCGATCGAGGCCGGCGCGGAGGACGTGGTCGCCGACGAGGGGTACTTCCGCGTGACCACGCCGTTCACCGCGTTCCAGGCGGTTCAGGACGCCCTCCACGAGGGCGGGTTCGAGCTGGTGGAAGCCGAGCTCGCCATGATTCCCAAGAGCCTGGTCGCGGTCGAGGGCTCGACGGCGGAGAGGGTCCTCCGGCTCGTCGACGCGCTCGAGGAGGAGGACGACGTCCAGAAGGTGGCGGCCAACTTCGACATCCCCGAGGAGATTCTGGCCCGAGCGAGCTGATGAGCGGAAGCTGACGACCCTGCGCGTCCTCGGCGTGGATCCCGGAAGCCGGATCACGGGCTACGGGATCGTCGAGCGGAGCGGCCCGTCGCTCCGCTGCGTGGACTGCGGCACGATCGTGGGCGGCAACGGCGCGTTGCCGGAACGTCTGGTGGCCGTCTACGACGGGCTCCAGGCGGTGGTCGAGACCTACCATCCGGACGCGGTCGTGATCGAGAACGCCTTCCTGGGCCGGAACGTCAAGGCGATGGCGGTGATGAGCCAGACGCGTGGCGTGCTGGTGCTGGCGGCGCGCCGGGCGGAGCTTCCCGTCTTCGAGTACGCCCCACGCGAGATCAAGCGCGCGGTGGTCGGGACCGGCCGTGCCAGCAAGGCCCAGATCGCCTACATGGTCGGCTCGCTCCTGGGTCTGACCGATCGCGGGCTGCCTCGTGACGCGACCGACAGCCTGGCCGCGGCCCTCTGCCACCTCCACCGGGCCGCCCCCAACGGAAGGGCCGGATGATCGGATCCCTCAACGGACGGCTCGCCGTCAAGGACATCGACGAGGTCCTGGTCGACGTGCAGGGGGTGGGCTACCGGGTGTCGATCCCGCTCTCCACCTACGAGGACCTGCCCGCCGAGGGGGAGGAGGTCCGCCTTCTCACGCACCTCCACGTTCGCGAGGACGAGCTCGCCCTGTACGGCTTCGCGAGCGACCGCGAGCGGCGGCTCTTCGAGATCCTGATCGGGGTGAGCGGGATCGGCCCCCGGCTCGCCCTCCACGTCCTCTCGCGGCTCACCCCCGAGCGGTTCGTGGGCGCGATCTCCCGCGGCGACCTGACCACGCTGACCGGCATCAGCGGCGTGGGGAAGAAGACGGCCGAGCGCATGGTGCTGGAGCTCAAGGACAAGGTGGCCGACATGGCCGACGTCGAGGCGGGCGAGCGCGGGGCGGTCCTGACGGCGGGCGGCGAGGACGCGGTCAAGGCGCTGATCGCGCTCGGGATCCGCCGCGCCCAGGCCGAGCAGGCGGTCCAGAGGTCGCTCGCCGATCATCCCGGCGCTCCGGCGCCGGTTCTCACCCGTCACGCCCTCGGCGCGCTCAAGGAGTAGCCCATGGCCGACCCGCCCTTCAAGAGCTACCTGACCGGCCGCACGGCGACCCGTCCCGAGGGTATGCCGGAGGAGGAGGCGTTCGAGGAGACCCTGCGTCCCCGGACGCTCGAGGAGTTCGCCGGCCAGGAGAAGCTGAAGCGCAACCTGGCGATCTCGATCGCCGCCGCCCGTAAGCGGGAGGAGCCGCTCGGCCACTGCCTCTTCTCGGGGCCGCCCGGACTCGGCAAGACGACGCTGGCCCACATCCTGGCCCATGAGATGGTCGTCCGGATCCGGGTGACGAGCGGGCCGGTCCTGGAGAAGCCGGGCGACCTGGCCGGCCTTCTGACCGGGCTCGAGCGGGGCGACATCCTCTTCATCGACGAGATCCATCGCCTGAAGACCGTGGTCGAGGAGTATCTGTACCCGGCGATGGAGGAGTTCCAGCTCGACATCGTGATCGACTCGGGGCCGGCGGCGCGCTCGGTAACGCTCCCGCTCGAGCGGTTCACGCTGGTCGGCGCGACGACCAAGCGGGGACTCCTGACCGGGCCGCTCCGCTCGCGGTTCGAGCACGCCGCCCGCCTCGACTTCTACACGCCGGAGGAGCTGGGGAGGATCGTCGAGCGCTCGGCACGCATCCTCGACGTTCCGATCACCGGGGAGGGCGTGGCGGTGATCGCCGCCCGGTCGCGCGGCACGGCCCGAGTCGCCAACCGGCTCCTCAAGTGGGCTCGGGACTACGCCCAGGTCGAAGGGGAGGGGGCGATCACGGGGCCGATCGCCGAGGCCGCTCTCTCGGCGCTGGAGGTGGACGAAGTGGGGCTCGACGAGATGGACGCCCGGATCCTGAGCGCGCTGATCGAGAAGTTCGGCGGCGGACCGGTGGGGGTGGGATCGCTGGCCGTGGCGGTGGGCGAGGAGCCGGAGACGCTCGAGGAGGTGCACGAGCCGTTCCTGATCCAGAGCGGCTTTCTGCACCGGACGTCCCGTGGCCGGGTGGCGACCGAGCGGGCCTACCGTCACCTGGGGATCGCCGGTCGGCCGCCGGAAGTGGAGGGCGGTCAGGAGAGGCTGTTCGGCGAGTGAGCGCCGGGGCGCTCGCGGCCGGGGCCGGCGGGCTCTGTGCGCTGGCCGCGTCGGCACTCCTTCCGTTCCATGCCGGAGGCGGACTGGGGGGCTGGATCGCCTGGCTCTTCTTCGCGGCGGGCCTTCTCCTCGCGGCCGCGTCGATGGCGTTCGCAGGCCGATCCGCACGTCACGGGAGCGGCGGGCTGCGCTCGTGGGCCATCCTGGGAGCGGCGGGCTTCGTCGTGTCCGGCTACGGTCTGGTCGGCGACCTGATCGAGAGCCCGCTGGTCACTGGCGAGATCGCGGCCGTCGTCGCGCTCGGACTCTGGTGGGGTGCGGTCGGCGTCCTCGGTCGCTCCCGCGCGCCGAAGTTCGCGGCGTTCTCCTTCGTCTGCGCGGCCGGGGCCGCGCTCTCCCTGCTCACCCAGTTCGTCTGGACTTCGCCTCCGGCTGGCGCCATTCCCGTCCGCTTCGCCTATGTCCTCTGGGGCCCGTGGGGCCTGGCGCTGGCCGCCGCCCTCGCGGCCCGGGGCGGTCCGTCGACCGCATGATCCGCCCGTACGAGGTCCCCTGGTCGATCAACGTCGAGCGGGGCGCGATCGCGTGCGGCACGATCGTTGCTGCGTTGTTCCGCGTTGCGTTCACGGTCGAAGCTTCCTTAGCTTCCGGCATGAGGAAGAGATGCAGCTGATCGGACTGACCCCCGAGCAAGTCGAGCTGGCCGCGTACCGTTTCGCGGCCCACGACAACTCCGCGACGCGAATCGCGAGGCACTACCGTGAGCGCGACGACCGGGGCAAGCTCGAGCTCTGCCGGGCCCTCCGCCGCGTCGAGCGGCGCTTCGCGATCAACCTGGGCACCCTCTGCTTCAAGTTCCTCGAGAAGGAGCACCAGCCCACGCCTGAGGTCCAGCGGAAGGTCATGGACTACGTGGCGTACTGGAACGAGGACGGCGACGGAGTGCGGCATCTCGTGGTGTCCGTGGATCGGGTTCGCGAGATCGATCGTCTCGCGGAGGGCAACCAGGAGTGGGTGGACTCGCGCGCTTCCTGATCCTGTTCGGGGGAATCAGCATCGTGGTCGGGCTGATCCTCCTAGCCGGTCAACGGATCCCCTTCCTGGGACGCCTCCCCGGCGACCTTCTGTTCCGGAAGGGGAGCGCCACCGTCTACATCCCCCTGGCGACTTCGCTCCTCCTTTCCCTCGTCCTGACGATCCTGCTCAACATCGTCTTCCGACGCTGAGCGAGCCGGGGCCGGCCTCCCTCCGAGCCGCCGTGCGGATGGCCGACTACGACTACGCGCTCCCGCCGGAGAGGATCGCCCAGCGCCCTCTGGAGCCGCGGGACGCGAGCCGGCTCCTCGTCCTCGATCGCTCGTCGGGGTCCTGTCGCGACGCCCGCTTCCCGGACCTTGCGGAGCTCCTGGCTCCGGGGGATCTCCTCGTCATCAACGACACGCGGGTCTTCCCGGCGCGGCTCTTCGCCGAAGACGCGAGAGGCGGGCGTCTGGAGTTCCTGCTCACCCGGCCCGCCGATGCCGACGATCCCGAGCGGGCGGCCGGAACCGAGTGGTGGGCGCTCGCGCGTCCGGCGCGGAGGGCAGAGGCCGGCCGGCGTCTGGCGATCGTCGCACCGGTCGGAGCCGAGGCCGCGATCGAGGTCCTCGAGGTGGGGGAGGCCGGAGCGCGGCGCATCCGGCTCCACGTTCCGGGCGACGCGTGGGGCTGGATCTCGGCCCACGGCCACGTGCCGCTCCCCCCGTACATCCGCCGTCCCGACGAGCCGCGCGACCGGGACCGCTACCAGACCGTGTACGCCCGCCGGCGAGGCGCCGTCGCCGCGCCGACCGCCGGGCTTCACTTCACGCCGGGGCTGCTGGACGCGCTCGAGCGGCGCGGAATCGGGCGGGCGACGCTGACCCTGCACGTGGGCCCGGGCACCTTCCGGCCCGTCGTCGCCGAGCGGGTCGAGGACCACGCGATGGAGGGAGAGTGGTACGATGTGCCGTCGGAGACCGCCGAGACGCTGGCCCGGACGCGGGCCTCCGGCGGCCGGATCGTGGCCGTCGGGACGACGACCGTCAGGGCGCTCGAATCGGCGGCCAGGGTGTGGGGCAGGACGGCCGACGCCGCTCGGCCCGCCTCGGGATGGACCGATCTCACGATCGTGCCCGGTTACGAGTTCCGCGCGGTCGACGCGATGGTGACCAACTTCCACCTGCCCCGCTCGAGCCTGCTCCTGCTGGTGGCGGCGTTCGCGGGGCGGGAGCGCGTCCTCGCCGCCTATCGCCACGCGGTCGACGCGGGATACCGCTTCTATTCGTACGGGGATGCGATGCTGATCGTGTGAAGGCCCGCCGGCGTCGGGGTCGGCTCAGCCCGCGAGCCGGCGCCGGATCTCCTTTGGATACGCGGGGAAGTAACGCGCGATCACAGGCAGCTCGAATCGGCCGAGGATCGATTCCTTGGGCTCCCGCTCGAGCAGGAACCGGAACGACTCCTCGATCAGGGCCTCGGGCCCCGCGCCGGCGCCGTACGCCTCGACGTGGGCGGCCGTCGCCGTGACGTGGTGCTCGGACGAGCCGTCCGCCTCCGTCACGCGCACGTGATAGACGTCGCCTCTTTCTGCGGTTACCTGAATCTCGGCCATCGCACCTCCACTCGGTTCGCCACGGCGATCGCGTGCACGGACGGGCCGGACGCCGGGAGCTAACTTATCGACAAATGCCGCCGCAGAAAGATCCAGGCCCCGAGGTCTCCGCTGCGGAGGATTTCGGGGTCTCCAGCGGGGCGCGGGTCGCGACCCTGGTCGACGGGGTGTTCGCCATCGTGATGACGCTGCTCGTCCTGGTGATCGATCCGCCGCGCGTGCCACGCGAGGAGCTGGACGAGACGCTCGTCCGCGAGGTGCTCCGGCTCTGGCCCCGGATCGCGGCGTTCGGGGTGAGCTTCATCGTCCTCGGCATCTATTGGATGGGGCACCATACCCAGTTCCGTTTCCTGCGCCGCGTCGACCTCGGGCTCCTGTGGGTGAACCTCCTCTTCCTGATGGCCGTGTGCCTGGTTCCGTTCACGACCCACCTGGTAGGTCATTACGGAAGCGAAGGGATCGGTCTCTGGCTTTATGGCTGCAACTTCATCCTGATCAGCCTGCTGCTGCTGGCCCACTGGCGGTACGCGGCGTGGAGGGGATTGCTGCGCGAGGAGGCCGACGGGGATCTCGTTCCGTTGGCGACCCGACAGATCCTGGTCGGTCCGGCGCTGTATCTGGCGGCCATCGCCGTCTCCTTCCTGGACCCGCGGCTCAGCCTGCTGGTGATCCTGGCGGTTCCGGTCCTGCACGTTCTTCCCGGGCCGTTCCATCTCCATTGGACTCGCTGAATGCGGGCCGAAAGCGACACCATGACGGACTTCAGGGGGCGGCGACGAACCCGGCCGGTACCTCACAGGAGGGAGACGCGATGATCGAGCTCGATCTCGACAAGGGCGAGCGGGAGATCCTGGGCACGGTGCTCAAGAGCTACCTGTCCGACCTGCGGATGGAGATCGCTGACACGGACCGCCAGGAATTCCGCGACATGCTGAAACAGCGGAAGGTCGTGATCGCCAAGGTACTGGCGGCCCTGGGGCAACCCCTCGATACCTCGATCTGACGGTCCGGGCTTGCACTGGCGTCCCAGCGCCACGGACGGTGCCGCCCGGACGGGCGTGCTCGCCACCGATCATGGCCCGGTCCGCACCCCCGCCTTCATGCCGGTCGGCACGCAGGCGACGGTCAAGGGCCTTACGCCGGCGGATCTGCGGGAGCTCGGCGTGGAGATCCTGCTCGCCAACGCCTACCACCTGCACCTCCGCCCCGGGAGCGGCGTCGTCCACGGGCAGGGGGGTCTCCACCGCTTCATGGGGTGGGACGGCCCGATCCTGACCGACAGCGGCGGCTACCAGGTGTTCAGCCTGGCCGCGCTCCGCGAGATCGACGCGGACGGCGTCACCTTCCGCTCGCACCTGGACGGCTCGACCCATCGCTTCACGCCCGAGTCGGTGATGCGTCTCGAGCGCGATCTGGGCGCCGACATCGTCATGGCGTTCGACGACTGTGCGCCGTACCCCTGCGTCGAGGCCGCCGCCGAGGCCGCCGCCGACCGGACCGCGCGTTGGGCCGAGCGGTGCCTGACGGCCCACCGCTCGCTCGCCGACTCCGATCCGGCCGGCCACCGGCGGTTCCTGTACGGGATCGTGCAGGGGTCGGTCTATCCCCGCCTCCGCCGCGAGAGCGCCCGGCGGATCGCCGGGCTCGGCTTCAGCGGCGTGGCGATCGGCGGCCTCTCGGTGGGAGAGGAGAAGCCGCTCATGATGGAGATGCTGGAAATCTCCCTGCCCGAGATCCCGGCGGCGAAGCCGCGCTATCTCATGGGGGTCGGCTTTCCCGAGGACGTGGTGGCGGCGATCGCCCGTGGCATCGACCTCTTCGACTGCGTGGCGCCGACCCGCCACGGGCGGACCGGAGCCGCGTTCACCTCGGACGGCCGCATCAACGTCGAGAACCGCCGCTTCGCCGATGACGAGCGGCCGCTCGACCCGGACTGCGCCTGCCGGGTGTGCAGGACGTGGAGCCGGGCCTACATTCGTCACCTGTTCAAGGCGCGCGAGATGCTCGGTCCGCGCCTTCTCTCGCATCACAACGTCGCGTTCCTTGTCCAGCTCGTGGACGCGGCCCGGCGGGCGATCGAGGAAGGTCGCTTCGAGCGCTGGGCCGGCGCCTGGACCGGGCGCTACTTGGCAAGATCCAGGGAGGCTTCATGGACGTCCTGATCCCGCTCCTGTTCTCGGCTCCGCCCGAGGGCGCCGGCGTAGCCGGGATCTTCGCGTCGCTCCTGCCGGTCGTGGCGATGATCGCGATCCTGTGGTTCCTCCTGTTCCGTCCGCAGCAGAAGGAGCAGCAGCGTCACCGGGAGATGATCCGCGCGCTCCGGAAGGGGGACGAGGTCGTGACGGTCGGAGGGCTGTACGGGCGGATCATGTCGATTAACGAGGATCGGATCTCGCTGAAGATCGCGGACGGGGTCAAGGTGGACGTCGAGCGCGGCAAGGTGCTCCGCGTGCTCAAGGAAGGGTCGGACGAGGAGGGTTCGTAGATGGCGATCCTTGAGATCCGCTACCTCGGTGACCCGATCCTGCGGCGGGCGACTCGTCCCGTTGAGTCGTTCGACGACGAACTCCAGCGCTTCGTCGACGACCTCCTCGATACCATGTACGCCGCCGAGGGCGTCGGGCTCGCGGCGCCCCAGGTGGGCGACGAACGGCGGGTGGCGGTGATCGACGTGGGCGAGCTCCGGGACGGCACCGAGGCGACCATCCTCGTGAACCCCCGGATCGTCGAGCGGCGCGGCGATGTCCGGAGCGAGGAAGGATGCCTCTCCATTCCCGGCGTGATCGAGACGATCGACCGCGCGGCCGAGGTGGTGGTCGAGTATCAGGACCGTGAGGGGGAGCCCCGGACGATCGCGGGCGTGGACCTTTTCTCACGGGCGCTGCAGCACGAGATCGACCACCTGGACGGTGTCCTCTTCATCGACCGCCTGGGTCCCCTCAGGCGGCGGCTGGCCGTCCGCGAGTTCCGGAAGGCGCTGGAGGAGAAGGGGATCCCGGCCGGCTCGGCGTAACGGCGTGCGCGTCGTCTTCTGGGGCAGCCCCGACTTCGCCGTTCCCACCCTCGAGGCCCTCCTGGCGAGCCCCCACCAGGTGGTCGGAGCGGTGAGTCAGCCGGCCCGCCCGAAGGGCCGCGGGCGGGGCGTGACGACGACGCCGGTGGCCGAGCGGGCAGCGGGTGCCGGCCTTCCGGTTCTGACCCCCGAAAAGCCTCGTGGCGACGCCTTCCTCGAGCGCCTGCGGGCGCTCGACGCCGACGTCTTCGTGGTGGCCGCCTACGGCGAGATCCTGCCACCCGCCGTCCTCGAGACGCCGCCGCACGGAGCCCTCAACGTCCACGCCTCCCTCCTGCCCGCGTATCGGGGTGCGGCCCCCGTCACGCGCGCTCTGCTGGACGGACTGAAGGTCACCGGCGTCACGATCATGCGGATGGAGACCGGGCTGGACACGGGGCCGATGTGCCTGCAGTCCGAGGAGCCCATCCGTCCCGACGATACGGCGGGAAGCCTGGCCGGACGGTTGGCCGAGCGAGGGGCGGGGATGGCCGTCGAGGCGCTGGACCTGCTCGAGGCGGGGCGGCTGGTCGAGATCCCTCAGGACGACCGGGCCGCCAGCATGGCGCCCAGGGTCGAGCCAGAAGAGGCGCGCATCGACTGGAGCCGGCCGACCGTGTTCCTGGAGCGGGCCGTCCGCGCCTTCGACCCGCGGCCGGGGGCGTGGACGACGTGGCGCGGAGAACGGCTCAAGGTCTTCCGTCTGGAGATCCGGGCCGGCGCCGGTGATGGCGGACCCGGTGAGATCCTGGAGACCGACCTGGCCCCGGTCGTCCGGACGGGGGACGGCGCGGTCGGTCTGGTCCTCGTCCAGCCGGCGGGGGGTCGGCGGATGAGCGGCGCCGACTGGGCCCGCGGCAGGAAGGCTCGACCTGGCCAGCGGCTCGGGGAATGATGGCGGCCCCGGCGCTGGTCGCCGCGACCGACGACCGGATCCTGGACCGGGCGGACTTCCAGGCACGGCTGGAGTCCCTCCTGGCGGCCGGGCTGCCGGCCATCCTCGTTCGAAACCGGAAGGCCCGGACGGCCGCCGGGCTCCTCGAGCTCCTGATCGACGTCCGGGAGCGGTGCCGGCGTCACGGCGCCCAGCTCTGGGTCGGCGACAGGGCCGACCTCGCCGTCGCCGCCGGCGCGGACCTCGTTCAACTCCCGGCCGCGGGGCTCTCGATCCCCGGCGCCCGAGCGGCCGCGCCGGGGCTCCGGATCGGCCGCTCCGTGCACAGGGCCGAAGAAGCCGTGGCCGCGACCCTGCTGGGGGTCGACCACCTGGTCGTCGGGACCCTTTTCGAGACCCCGGCCCACCCCGGCGCGGATGCCGGTCCGGCGCTCCTCAGGGCGATCGGCCGGGCGGTCCGGGAGGCCCGAGCGCCGGTTCCGCCGCTCCTGGCCATCGGCGGCCTGACCCCGGAGCGCGTCGAGGAAGCGGTGCGGGCGGGAGCCAGCGGCGTCGTGGCCATCCGCGCCCTCTGGGACGTCGAGCCGCCGGGGCGCGGGGTCGAGCGATTCCTGGAGGCCCTCGCGCGCTCCGGCATCGATCCCGTCCGAAACCTGTGACTTTCGAAAGCCCCTGCTAGATTGAGATCCCCGTGAGCCGGACGAAGACCGCCCCGACCATCGAGATCATCGCCAACGGGGAGCCCCGCACGATCCCGGTCGGCCAGACCGTGGCCGCGTTCCTGGCCGGGCGGGGGCTCGACCCTGACGTCGTGGTCGTCGAGCGGAACGGCGAGATCGTGCCCCGCTCGCGCTTCCGCGAGCTGCGCCTCGTGGCGGACGACCGGCTCGAGGTCGTCCATATCGTCGGTGGGGGTTGAGAGGAGGATGGACGCCGTGACGACGAGGACGGAGCCGGCGAGCGGGGCCAGCGGGATGACGATCGGGGGCCGCACCTTCGGCTCGCGGCTCATCCTGGGCTCGGGCCGGTTCGATTCCCCCGAGACGCTCGTTCGGTGCGTGGAGGCGTCGGGCGCGGAGGTCGTCACCGTGGCGGTCCGCAGGGTCAGCCTGGACCGCGCCGACGAGGGCGGGCTCTTCCGTCACCTCGAGGGAACTGGCGTCATGATCCTGCCCAACACGGCCGGCTGCTACACGGCCGAGCAGGCCGTCAGGGTCGCGCGCCTGGCGCGGGCGGCCGGGCTCAGCGAGTTCGTGAAGCTGGAGGTGATCGGCGATGAGCGGACCCTCTACCCGGACGTGGTCGAGCTCGTCGAGGCGACCCGGATCCTCGTGGACGAGGGGTTCGTGGTGCTCCCGTACACGAGCGACGACGTGGTCGTTGCGCGCCGGCTCGAGGAGGCGGGCGCGGCGGCCGTCATGCCCCTCGCGTCGCCGATCGGCTCGGGTCTCGGGGTCGTGGATCCGCTGAGCCTCAGGTTCATCCTCGACGCGGTCTCGGTCCCGGTGATCGTGGACGCCGGCGTGGGGACCGCCTCGGACGCCGCGGTGGCGATGGAGCTGGGCGTCGACGGCATCCTCATGAACACGGCGGTCGCAATGGCCCAGGACCCGGTGCGGATGTCGCGCGCGATGCGCCTCGCGGTCGAGGCGGGGCGTCTGGCGTTCGAGGCGGGCCGGATGCCGCGCCGCGAATGGGCCCGGCCCACCAGCCCCCTCGAGGGCCGTGTCGGGGAGTAGACCCGCGGCGCCGGCCGTGCGACGAGGAGCGGGCGCGGCCAGGGGGCGGGCGCTCGAGGTCCTGCTGGACGTCCGTGGCGGGGCCCGGGCCGACGAGAGCCTGGAGCGCCGCACGCGGGGCCTGGATCGCCGGGATCGGGCATTCGTCATGGAGCTCGCCTACGGGGCGATCCGGTGGCGCGGCCGGATCGACCATCACCTCGACCGCCTCCTCGACCGGGGCCTCGCCAGCCTTCCCTCCGAGGTCGTGTCGATCCTCGAGCTGGGCGCCTACCAGATCCTCTTCCTGGACCGGGTGCCCGTCTGGTCGGCGGTCGACGAGAGCGTACGGCTCGCGCGGGAGGTCCTGCCGCCGGCGTCCGCGTGGGCACCCGGTCTCGTCAACGGCGTGCTCCGGAACCTGGCTCGGCGGGGCGACGCTCTCCCCTTGCCAGGCGAGGACCGGCCGGCGGAGCGGCTGGCCGTCCTCCACAGCCACCCCCTCTGGATGGTCGAGCGGTGGGTCGAGCGGCTCGGGGCGGAGGCCACGGCCGCGCTCCTGGAAAGGAACAACCGCGCGCCCACCCTTCACCTGGCCGTCGATCCCCGGACGACGACGGCGGCGGAGGTCGTGGACGAGATCCGCCGCGCCGGTTTCGACGCGCGGGTCCACCCGGACCACCCCGGTGCCGTCGTGGTAGAGGGCGGCGTCCGGCCGGAGGAGCTGCCGGGCTGGGGCGCGGGCCGGATCTGGGTCCAGGATGCCGGGGCGCAGTGGGTCGCGACCCTGGCCGACCCGCCCGTGGGGCGTCCGTTCCTCGACGCGTGCGCCGCCCCCGGGGGGAAGCTGATCGCCATCCTGGCCGGGCATCCCTCGGCGCGGGCCGTCGCGATCGACCGCGATCCGGCGCGGCTCGCCCGGGTCCGCGAGAATCTCGACCGGATGGCCCTGGACAGAGGCTGGCCGGTCGCCGCCGATGCCCGCGCGATCCCGGCGCGAGCGACCTTCCCGCTGGTCGTCGTGGACGCGCCCTGCACCGGAACGGGGGTGCTCGGCCGGCGCCCCGACGCCCGTTGGCGCCGGGAGCCGGGCGACCCGGACCGCTTCGCCCTCTACCAGCTCGGGCTTCTGGAGTCGCTCGCCGATCGCGTCGATCCGGGGGGCGTCCTCCTGTATGCCACCTGCTCGCTCGAGCCCGAGGAGAACGCGGGGGTGGTGGAAGCCCTCCTGGCAAGGCGGGACGACTTTCACGTCGAGCCGGTCGGGGATCGGATCCCGGCCACCCTTCGAGACGGCCCTTATCTCGTGACCCGCCCATGGGAGGCGGACCTGGACGGCATGTTCGCCGCCCGGCTCGTCCGTGGCCCGGCGTGACCTCCCGCGGCGTCACGTGGCAGATCGTCCTGGCGCTCGCCCTCGCCACGCTGGGGGCCGCCGGGATCGGCTATCTCGCCGTTCAGCTCTTCTACTTGCCGGAGACCCTGGCCGATCAACGCGTCGCGCAGGTGCCCGATCTCAGCGGCCGCGAGCTGGAGGATGGCCGCTCCCAGGCCGAGGCGTCCGGCTACGAGCTCGTCGAGAGCGGCCGTCTCGCCTGGGAGGACGTCGAGGAGGGACGGATCGTGTACCAGATCCCGCCCCCCGAATTCTACCTGCCGCGTGGGGACACCGTCCGCGTCGTGGTGAGCCGGGGACCGGTGCGGACCGAGATACCGCGGCTGGAAGGGCTCCAGCCGGAGCTCGCCGCTTCGATCTTGCACGGGCTCGGGCTGTCTACGACTCCGCCACGGCGGGAGTTCAGCAACCTCCATCCCGACGGGGCGGTGGTCGGGTCGGTGCCCCCGGTCGGCACGACGGTCGGGCCGGGCACGGCCGTGACGCTGATCCTGAGCGGGGGCGGGAGCTTCCTGCCGATGCCGGACGTCCGGGGGTTGAGCCTGGCCGCCGCCCGCGACACGCTCGACCTCCATACGCTGACCGTGGGGGAGGTCCGGACCGTTCGCGGCGGCCCTACGGCGAGCGAGGCGCGGGTCGTGGTGAGCGCCCAGAACCCGCAGGCCGGCCAGCGGGTCCGCAGGGGGAGCGCCGTCCGGCTCGAGCTCGGCGAGCGGGTCTCCCGCATTCGCGAG
>DASRVA010000149.1:0-20080 GCA_035687745.1 Gemmatimonadota bacterium | reverse complement strand
GTCCAGGAGCCCCGTCAGCCGGCCGTTCGCGGCCTCGAGACGCGGCGCCAGGACGTCCCGCACCTCGAGCCGGTCCGCCAGCGGGCGGACGATCGCCTCGACCGAGCCGCTGACCAGGACGACCCGGTGGCCCCGCCGCCGGTGGTCGGCGAGCCGGACGAGACCGGCGCGGAAGAGGCGCGGCTCGACGTAATGGTGGAAAAGGGCCTCCGAGCGCTCCCCGAGCTCGTCGGCCGAGAGCCCGCGGTACACCCGGTAGAAGGCGCGCTGGAAGGCGCCCCGGCTCTTCCGGTCCAGCGCCAGGTAATACGGGATCCGCGGCAGGAAGGCGGCGATCCAGAGGGCCCGCCGGGGCTTCGACATCTCGGCCGTCCGGATCTCGACCCCGTAGCGCACGATGTCGCTGTCGACCAGGGTCCCGTCGACGTCGAAGAAGGCGGCCGTCGTCCCGCTCATGGGGACGGGCCGGCGATTTCGCGCTCGCCCGGCGGAGCCTCCGCGCCCCCGGAGCCCGCGCCGTTGCCGAGCTCGAGGATCGTCCGGCGCACATCCGACGCGATCGTCCGGAAGAGGGCGTCGTGCGGGAGAGTGGTCCCCGCCTCCCGGTAGGCGTCCATCGTGATCGGCTCCCCGAAAGTGACCGTGACCTTGCCGCGGCGGGGGAGCGAGCGGCCGGCCGGCAGGGCGTCGTGCGTGCCCGTGATCCGGACCGGGACGATCGGGACGCCGAGCTCCCAGGCCAGGAGCCCCAGTCCGGGCTTGAACGGCTGGATCTGGCCCGAGCGGGAGCGGGTTCCCTCGGGGAAGATGAGCGCGGACTCTCCGCTCGCCAGGATCGACTTCACCATCCGGAGGCCGGCCAGCGACGACTCCTCGCGCTCGATCGGGACCACGTTCAGGAAGGTGCTGAAGAACCACCTCTTGAGCGCGGTGTCGAAGAAGTAGTCGCGAGCCCCCAGGACGTGCAGCGTCCGCGCCGCCTCCGCGCCCCGGACCTTCCGCACGGCGGACAGGATCGCCGGCGCGTCCAGGTGGCTCGAGTGGTTGGCGGCGAGCAGGTACGGGCTCCGGCGCGGGAGCCGCTCGGGGTGCTCGACGGTCAGGTCGAAGAAGGAGCCGTAGAGGGTCTCGAGGCCCATGACCGCCGACTCGAAGAGCCATCGATCGAGCGTCGACCGCTCGTCGAACGGGAGCGCGGAGCGGAGCCCCGGCCGGCGCGCCGCCGCGCTCGGCTCCCTGGACCGCGACGGCACGCCCGCAGCGACCAGGAGCTCCTCGACCGTCCGGACGCGGGCCGCCTCGTCGTCCTCGAGCGAGATCCCGAGCTCGTGCTCGAGGAAGAGGTGGAGCTCGATCGCCTTGAGGCTGTCCAGTCCGAGGTCGTCGTAGAGGTCGCGGTCGACGGCGATGTCCTCGGCCGGCAGCCCGGACAGACGGGCCAGCTCGCGGCCGATCGCCTCGGCGAGCTGCTCGCGGCTCCGGTGAGTGGGCGGCGCCTCGGGAATCCGGACGCTCTTCCGGACCCGCTCCCGCACGGCCGCCCGGTCGATCTCGCCGTCCCGGTTGCGAGGCAGGGGCTCCCGCCACACGTGGAGCTGCTGGACCCGGTGGTAGCTCGGGAGCTCGCGGGCCAGGGCCTGGATGTCGCGCTGGATCCGTTTCCGGACGGCGGCCAGATCGCCCGCCTCCTCGACCGCGCTCCGCTCCGGGACGACGACCGCGTGGACCTCCTCGGTAAGCCCGCTCGGGACCCCCACGACGCAGATCTCCCGCACGGTCGGGATCGACCTGTAGATGGCCTCCAGGTCGATCGGGTAGACGTTCTTCCCGGCGCCGGTCACGATCACGTCCTTGATGCGCCCGGTGATGTACAGGTAGCCGTCCGCGTCCACCCATCCCAGGTCACCCGTGTGGAACCAGCCGTCGACGACGACGCGGTCGGTGGCGGCGGGGTTTCGGAAGTACCCCTGCATCAGGCTCGGGCTCTGGACGATGATCTCGCCGACCCCATCGCCGTCGGTGTGCCAGAGCCTCAGCTCGACCCCCGGCAGCGGCCTCCCGCACGAGCCGGAGCGGCTCTGGTAGAGCGGGTTCACCGTCAGGACGGGCGCGGTCTCGGTGAGGCCGTACCCCTCGTAGACCGTGAGCCCCATCGTCCGGTAGTCCTCGTACAGCTCGCGACCCAGGGCCGAGCCCCCGCTCACGAAGAAGCGGATCCGCCCCCCCATCTCCTGGTGCACTCGGCCGAAGATCTGGCGCCCGATGTTGCGGCTGAAGGTCCGCTCCACCGAGCGGCTGATGGTCTTGCTGGTCTCCATGAGGTTCGACCGGATCGGGGATTTCCCCATCCCCAGGACGCGCCGTTCGAGGTCGTCGCGCAGGAGGGCGTAGAGGGTCGGGACACCGAGCATGATCGTGACGCCGGTTTCACGCATCGTCTCGAGGATCACCCGCGGCTTGAGCGAGCGGGCGTAGGTCACCGTGCCGCCGTGGTGGATCGGGGCCAGGAAGCCGCACGTGAACTCGAGGGCGTGATAGAGCGGCAGGACCGAGAGGAAGTGGTCCTCCTCGCTCACCGAGAGGACGCGGCTGATCCCGAACAGGTTGCTGAGGAAGTTCCGGTGCGTATGCACCGCCCCCCTCGGGTCCACCGCCGTGCCGGTCGTGAAGATGATGGACGCCGGATCGTCGGACTCGACCGTCGGGCGCTCGACCGGCCCCCCGTCGATGGGTGGACGGGTCGAGCGCGGGTACTCGTCCCGGTCGAAGGGGCGGCCGCCCTCCTCCAGGTCCAGGAGCGGGACCGGATGCCGGGCGCGCTCGTTGGCGGCGAGCTCCTCGGCGGTGAACTCGGCGAAGCAGGCCGGGGAGGCGAGGATCGCCCGGGCCTCGGTGAACCGGGCAACCGCCCACACCTCGCGGTGCCAGGTCTGGGCGTCCAGCGGGACGACGACGAGGCCGATCGACGTGGCGCCGAAGTAGGTCGCCCCCCAGGCGGGCTGGTTCTCCGACCACACGACCACCCGGTCGCCCTTCCGCAGTCCGAGCTTGAGCAGCCGCTCGCCGATGTCGAGCGCCGCCTCACGGAGCTCGGTGAACGTCCAGCGCTGCCACGCCTCACCGCGCTTGTGCTGGAGCGCCACCCGGTCGGGGAACCGGCGGGCGGAGTGCTCGAGGAGGTCGAAGATGGTCGAGACCGAGGCCTGTCGGGCGGCGTCCTCGTCGTCGACCTCCAGGGTCCCGGCCCGCTCGACCTTCAGGATGTGCTTCTTGACGCCCGAGATGTGGACCTGCATGTAGTGGCGCCAGTTGACCCGCGAGACGTCGAAGTTGAAGCGCCGGCGATCCTCGGGGGTCAGGGTCTCGTAGAGCCGCATCGTTTCGTCCACGAGGAAGCGGCAGTCGAGGTTCAGGTACGGCTCGTAGAGCTCGCCGTAATCCTGGAGCTTGTCGAGCGCGGCGCGGGCCGCGGCGATCCGGCGTCGCAGCCGGCCCGCCCGTCCGGCCGCGATCCCGCGGTCCATGAGCCACTCCAGCGCGCGCTCGGCCCACGCCAGCGGAGCCGCCTTCAGACGATGCTGCAGCCGGAAGAGGGCCGGCGGGGGGAACCGCAGCGGCCTGACGCGGATCGGCCTTCCGTCCCGGTCGAACATCGGGTTGGCCTGGAAGTACCGGACGATGAGGTCGTGGAGGTGCCGCATCTTGGCCGGGTTCCGCGCGCCCGTGGCGACCTGGTACACGGACAGTCCCCCGTCCCGGGCCAGCCGCGGGAGCCCCGCCAGCATGGCGTTGACGACCATGTCCACCGGCACGAGGTCGAGGGTGACCTCGGGGTCGAGCGGGAGCGAGCGGAGCCGCCCCTTGCCGATCGCGGCGATCAGCGGGTCGGCCATCCGCAGGCCGTCCAGCCATCCCGGGCTCGGCTCCGACATGCTGCTCTCGATGATCGCCGGCCGTACGATCGCCGTCGGGGTGTCGCCGCGCCGGGCGAGGACCATCTGCTCGCCGAGCGCCTTGGTGTAGGTGTAGGTGTCGTTCCAGCCACGCTCGCGGGCCCACGCCATCCCCTCCTCGACGAGCCGGTTCTTGACCCAGCGGGCGCGCAGGCTCTGGATCATGTCCCGGCGCGGCTCGGAGCGGTCGCCGCCCCGGCTCTGACGCCGCTGGACGAGCGAATGGACGAGCTCGCGCCGCACCTCGGGGCTCTCGCCCTCGGCGTGGACTCGCTCGATGATCTCCCGGATGTGCTCGATGTCGAGCGCGGGATCGGTGAACTGCCGCGGCGGGAAAGGCTCCGCGGCGGAGGGCCCGGCGGCGTGATGGATCGTCTCGGGCACCGTCTGGTTGGTGGTCCCGCAGACGTAGGCCGTCGAAACGTGCATGAGGATGGCGTGGTCGCATCCCGCCGCGAAGTCGGCGACCCGGGCCGCGCCCATCGTGTTGAGGGCGAGGGCTTCGTCGATCGGGGCGTCGAACGAGACGACCGCCGCGCCGTTGATGACGATGTCGAGCGTGCGCTGGAGCTCGGCCTTGAGCCCGGGCTCGATTCCGAGGTCGTCCTCGGCGATGTCGCCACCGACCGCGACGACCTTGGTCTCGAGGAACGCCTCCAGCTCCTCGCCGTGCCGGTACCGGAGCCGGTCGAAGACGCTCGAGCCGAAGAGCTCCTTCCGCAGCCTGTCGCCCGGCGACTCCACACCGCCGCCGAAGCGGCGCTTGGGCCGGATCAGGACCCAGATCCGCTCCACGTCGGGGGCCGCCCAAAGGATCTTCTCGACCAATGGCTGGCCTAGAAACCCCGTCGAGCCGGTGACGAGGAGCCGCTTGCCGGCGAGGAAGTCGGCGATCCGCTCCACGCCCTCAGCCACCGTCAACGGGGACCACGACCTTGAGCGCACCCGGGACGACCGACGCCTCCACGGGCGCGACGCCCACGATGTCCCCGTCGAACATCTTGGGGAGCGGCGACTCGGTGTCGATGCGGACGGTCCGTGTCCGGTGAAGCGAGAAGCTGGCGTGCTCCAGATGGCGCCCCTGGTAGACCCTGGGGAAGTGGATCATCAGGTCGAGCCGGCCGATCCCGTCGACGACGACCACGTCCAGCAGCCCGTCGTCGACCTTGGCACCTGGTGCCATGTGCAGACCGCCGCCCGTGTACGGTGTGTTCTGGACCATCACCGCCACGCACTCGCCTTCCAGCGTGCGGTCGTCGAGCCGGATCGTCATGGGGGTCGGGCGGAGGCGGCTCATCGCCCGGTAGACGGCCACGAAGAACGCGGGCGACCCGCGCAGCCGGGTCTGGTTGGCCTGCTCGGCGACGATGGCGGGGAAGCCGAGCCCGAGCACGGAGACGAAGTGGCGGTCCCGCTCCCGGCCCACGTCGATGGCGCGGACCTGGCCCCGGAACGCCACGTCCAGCGCGGCATCCAGGTCGTTGAGCGGAAGGCCCAGGCTCCTGGCCACGTCGTTCCCGGTCCCCATCGAAAGGATGGCGAGCTCGGTGTCCGTTCCGGCGATCGCGTCGGCCACCTCCCCGATCGTGCCGTCCCCTCCGAGGACCGCCAGGCGCGGCTCGGAGCCGGCGAGCTCCCGGGCGATCCCGGTGGCGTGCCCCGGGCGCTCCGTCAGAACGATCGTGGCGTCAAGGTCCCGCCGCCGGATCGCGTCGCGCAGTGCCTGGATGCTGCGCGCTCCCGTCCCGTGCCCGGCGCGCGGGTTGGCGATGATCCTCATCGTCGAATCCGTCAGTATAAGATCGCCCCCCCGGACGGGCTAGAAAAATGCGCGTCGGCGTACATTGGCGCGATGGACGGGGGATCGAGCGCCGACGTCGTCGTCGTGGGTGGGGGCCTGGTCGGGTGCCTGGCGGCGCGAGAGCTGGCCCGTGAGGGATTCCGCGTGCGAGTGGTCGAGCGGGGGCCCGAGCTCGGCCGCGAGGCGTCGACCGCGGCGGCCGGGATGCTCTCCCCGCAGATGGAAGCGGCCGAGGACCTCCTGGTCGAGGCGCCGGAAGCGAGCTCCGGGCGGGCGATGCTGGAGCTCTGTCTGGCGGCGCGAAACGGCTGGCCGTCGTTCGCCGGCAAGCTCGAGTCGGAGACCGGCCGGGACGTCCACCTGCGGTCGGAGGGAACGCTCGTCGTGGCGCTGACGCCGGTCGAGGCGGGCCGTCTCGAGCGTTCGGCCGGGGCCCAGAAGGCCCGCGGGCTCCGGGCCGAGCTCCTGGATCCGGCCGAGGCGCGCAGGCTCGAGCCCGCCGTCCGTCCGGGGATCGCGGCCGCGCTCCTCCTGCCCGACGACCAGCAGGTGGACCCGGTTCCCCTGATGGAGGCGGTGGCCGTGGCGGTCCGCTCGACGCCGGGGATCGAGGTCACGACCGGGACCGGGGCGCGGGCGCTTCTCTCGGAAGCCGGGCGGGTGACCGGGATCGAGACCGGGACGGGCCCCCTCTCCGCGCCTCGGGTGGTGCTGGCCGCCGGGGCCTGGAGCGGCCGGCTCGCCGGCCTTCCCCGCGCCCTTCCCGTCCGGCCGGTCAAGGGGCAGATGGCGGCCGTTCTGCCGGACCGCCTCCTCATCCGCCGCGTCGTCGGGGGACGAGGCGCGTACTGCGTCCCCCGGGACGACGGCCGGATCGTGATCGGGGCCACGGTCGAGGAGCGCGGCTACGACGCCCGGGTGAGCCGGGTCGAGGTGGACGCCCTGATCGCGGCCGCCGGGGACGTGGTGGCCGGGCTGGCCGAGGCGCCGGTGGTCGAGCGGTGGGCGGGTCTTCGGCCGGGCACGCCCGACAGCCTCCCCGTCGTCGGGGCGGACCCGGAGCTCGAAGGGCTCCTCTACGCGACCGGCCACTACCGGAACGGGATCCTGCTCGCCCCGCTGACGGCGGCCTGTCTGGCGGCCCTCGCCGCGGGCCGCCGGCCGCCGGTCGACCTGACCGCCTTCGCCCCGGACCGGCCCGCGCTGACCCCGTGGATGGAGCCCTCCACCGGCAGATAGTTCGAATTCGTACCGTTCCGCGTTGCAAGGCGTGGCGGCCCGGAATACCTTTGCGACCCTGATCCCAGGCCTTCCCGGGAGAGTATGACGACGACCACGGCCCGACCCCGACCGACGCACGCCTCCGCCCGGCCCACGGCCGTGGCGGTGGAGCGGCTGGGGAGCGTGCCGTACCGGGAAGCGTGGGACCTCCAGCGGGAACGGGTCGCCCGGCGGGCCGCCGGCAGGATCCCGGATACCCTCATCCTGCTTTCCCACCCGCCGGTGGTGACGCTCGGCAAGGGCGGCTCGATCGACCACCTGCTGGGCTCCGGCGCCGAGCTCGAGCGGCGCGGGGTCGAGTTCGTCGAGACCGACCGGGGCGGCGACATCACCTTCCATGGTCCAGGCCAGATCGTCGGTTACGCGATCGTGGATCTGGCGTCCAGGGACCGCGACCTGCACCGCTTCCTGCGCGACCTGGAGGAGGTCCTGATCCGCGCGCTGGCGGCCTTCGGGCTCGCCTCCGGCAGGAGCCCGGGTCAGACCGGAGTCTGGGTCGGCGATGCCAAGGTGGCGGCGATCGGGATCCGCGTCTCGCGCTGGATCACCCACCACGGGTTCGCCCTCAACGTCGACACCGACCTGTCGTTCTTCGATCTGATCGTGCCGTGCGGGATCGCCGACCGCCGCGTGACGTCGATGACCGAGCTCCTCGGCCGTCCGGTCGAGCGCGAACGGGTCGAGGACGCCCTCGCGCGTGCCTTCGACCAGGTCTTCGGAGTTTCGGAGGCGATGCCGTGACCACGATCGCCCGACCCGCCAGGCCGTCCGGAACCCCGGCTCGCGGCCGGCGGCCCGAGTGGCTCAAGATCCGGGCCGGTGGCGGACCTGGCTTCGTGGCGGTCAAGGAGGTCGTGCAGGGCCAGGGTCTCCACACGGTCTGCGAGGAGGCGCGCTGCCCGAACATCGGCGAGTGCTGGGGACACGGCACCGCCACCTTCATGATCCTGGGCGATACCTGCACGCGCGGCTGCCGCTACTGCGCTGTCAACAAGGGGATGCCGACCGAGCTCGACCTGGAGGAGCCGTCACGGCTGGCCGAGGCGGTCCTGCGGATGGGGCTCTCGTACGTGGTGATCACCTCGGTCGACCGCGACGACCTCTCCGACGGCGGCGCCGGCATCTTCGCCGAGTGCATCCGCGAGATCCGCGCCCGCTCGGAGGGGACGTCGGTCGAGGTCCTGATCCCCGACTTCCAGGGGAACCCTGACGCGCTCGAGACCGTGCTCGACGCCGGACCGGACGTCCTGAACCACAACGTGGAGACGGTACCGCGTCTCTACCGCCGGGCGCGCGGCGGGGGCGATTACGGTGTCACGCTGGAGCTTCTCCGGCGGGTACGTGAGTGGAGGCCGGAGATGGTCACCAAGACCGGGATGATGCTGGGCCTGGGCGAGGAGACGGCCGAGGTCCTGGCGGTCATGCGCGACCTGGTCGAGCGCGACGTCGACATCCTCACCCTGGGGCAGTATCTGCGCCCCTCGGCGTGGCACCTGGAGGTCGAGCGGTACGTCCACCCCGACGAGTTCGCCGAGCTGGCCCGGCTCGGGGAGACGATGGGGTTCCAGCACGTGGAGGCGGGGCCGCTGGTCAGGAGCTCCTACCGCGCCGACCGTCAGCTCATGAAGAGCCGGCTCCTCAAGGCGTCGGCCGGCCGATGACGATGCGAGAGAGGGAACGATGAGCGACGACCGCGGCATGCGCACCGAGGACGCCACGGAGACGACGGTGGCCCAGGACGTCGAGGAGGTCGAAGAGGCCAAGGCCGAGGAACCGACCGCCGAGCAGGCGGAGGCGGAGGCGCAGGCCGCTCCCGTCGACGAGAAGAAGGCGTTTCTCGAGGACCAGCGGCGGAAGGAGGCCCGGGCGGTCGACATCGGCCGTGCGTTTCCGGAAAAGCACCGCCTCGATGGGGAGATGAAGGGGGCGTCGGACGACAAGAAGCTGCAGCTCTTCCACCGCCTCGTCCTGACGCGCGAGTTCGACGCCCGGATGCGGCGGCTCTTCCGGCAGGGACGGTTCGAGGGGACCTTCTACAGCCAGATCGGGCAGGAAGCGTGCGACGTCGTCATCGCGTTCCAGATGCGGAAGGAAGACTTCGTGGGCCCGAGCCACCGCGACCTTGGCGCCTCGACGGGCAAGGGGATCCCGCTCAAGTACCTTGCCGCCCAGGTCTACGGGCGCGTCGACTCGCCGGACCAGGGACGTTACACGGCGTGCCACTACTGGCACCCCGACTGGTGGGTCATGCAGCCGGCGACCTCGATCGCCATGAACTGGGTCGCCGCGACGGGCGCCGCGTTCGGCTTCAAGATGCTGAAGAAGGAGAATGTGGCGGTGGCCTTCTGCGGTGATGGCGCCACCGCCCATGGCGACTTCCACGAGGCGTGCAACTTCGCGGGCGTCCACGCGCTGCCGATCGTCTACGTCGTCCAGAACAACCTGTGGGCGGAGTCTCTGCCGGTCTCGCTCACGACCGCCCTCACCGATCTCAGCCACCGCGCGGACGCCTACGGCTTCCCGGGCATCACGATCGACGGCAACGACGTCGTCCAGGTCTGGAACACGACCCGCGAAGCCCTGGACCGCGCCCGCAAGGGCGAGGGACCGACCCTGATCGAGATGAAGACCTATCGCTGGTTCGGCCATTCCGACATCGACCCCGCCGACTACCGCTCGGAGGACGAGGTTCAGACCTGGATGGACCGCGACCCGATCCCCCGCTACGCGGGCTATCTGCGCGAGAAGGGGCTTCTCGACGAGGAGGGGCTCGCCACGACCCAGGAGCGGATCCGAAAGGAAGTCGAAGAGGCGATCGAGTTCGCCGAGGCGAGCGCCAGGCCCGAGCCCGAAGACTACCTCTCGGAGGTGTACGCCGAAGAGTACCGTGGCTTCGAGGTCCTGGGCCGCGAGTCCGAGGAGGCCTAGGGAGATGGCGGCGATCACGTACATCGACGCGATCAACCGCGTCCTCCATGAGGAGATGGCGCGGGACGAGATGACGTTCCTGATCGGCGAGGACACGGGCATCTACGGCGGGGTCTTCAAGGCGACGCGCGGGCTCCTCGAGGAGTTCGGCCCCGAGCGGATCATCGACAGCCCGATCTCCGAGTCGCTGATCGCCGGCATGTGCGTGGGGGCGGCGATGGTGGGCTGCCGGCCTTTGCCCGAGATCCAGTTCGCCGACTTCATCCATCCCGCGTTCGACCAGATCGTCCAGCAGGTCGCGCGCTACCGGTGGCGGACGGCGGGGCGCTACGACATGCCGATCACGATCCGCTGCCCGTGGGGGGGCGGCGTCGGGGGCGGCGTTTACCACAGCCAGTCGAACGAGGCCCTCTTCATGAACGTGCCGGGTCTGGTCATGGTGGCACCCTCCACGGTCCGCGACGCCGCCGGGCTGCTCAGGTCGGCGATCCGCAGCCAGGATCCGGTCATCTACTGGGAGAACAAGAAGCTCTACCGCTCGATCAAGGACGATCTGCCGGAGGGGGACCAGGTCACGACGCCGATCGGCGAGGCCCATGTGGCCCGCGAGGGGGGCGACGTCACCGCGGTCACGTTCGGGTACATGTACCACGTCACCATGCGGGCCGCCGAGCGGCTCGCGGAAGAGGACGGGATCGAGGTCGAGGTGATCGATCTCCGGACGCTGCTTCCGATCGACTTCCCGACCATCCTGGAATCGGTCACGAGGACCGGCCGCGCGGTGATCATCCACGAGGCGCCCCGGACGGGCGGAATCGGCGGCGAGATCGCGGCCGTGATCGCCGACCGCTGCTTCTGGGACCTGGACGCTCCGGTCAAGCGGATCTGCGGCCACAACACGTCGTTCCCGGCGGCCGCCACGATGGAGGCCCACTACATGCCCGACGTCGAACAGGTGGCGGCGGGGATCCGCGCCACCGCGACCGTCTAGCCCGAGGAGGAGCCCTAGATGCCGCTGGAGATCAAGGTCCCCTCGCTGGGGCAGAGTGTCCCCGAGGCGACGGTCGGGAAGTGGCTCAAGAAGGAGGGCGACCCGGTCCAGGCCGACGAGGCCGTCGTCGAGCTCGAGACCGACAAGATCAACATGGAGGTGACCGCCTTCCGGGCGGGCACCCTGGCGCAGATCAAGAAGGAGGAGGGCGCCACCGTCGCCGTCGGCGAGGTTCTCGGCCTGATCGCCCAGGAGGGCGAGGAGGTGGGGGCAGGAGAGGAGCCGGAGGAAGAGACGCCGGAAGGGGCTGAGAAACCAAAGGGGAGGGCCGAGGAGAAGAAGCCCAGGAAGGCGGCGAAGGAAGCTGCCCGGGAGAAGCCGGCCGAGGAAGAGCCGGCCCGCCGGCCTGCCGCGACGGCCCCGGCGCGTCCCGCCGCCGGCCGCGAAGCGGTCATCCCCGAGGACACGAAGACCTCGCCCGCGGTCCGTAGGCTCGCCCGCGAGCACAAGCTGGATCTGACCGTGATCGAAGGGTCGGGGAAGGGGGGGCGCGTCACCCGCGAGGACGTCCAGGCGTACCTGGACGCCGCGCCCGAGGCGGAGGCGGCACCCGCCCCTGCGGAAGCCGCGCCGGCCAGACCGGCCGCCGCTGCGCCGGGCCGCGAGTACGGCCCCGACGAGCCGATCGAGGTCGTGGCCATGACTTCGATCCGGAAGACGATCGCCCACCGGATGGCGGAGTCGAAGCACACGGCCGCCCACGTCACGACCGTGGACGAATGCGACTTCGGCCACCTGGTCGAGCTCCGCGAGCGGATCAAGGATGACTTCCTCGCCCGGCACGGCTACAAGCTCACGTACATGCCGTTCGTCATGAAGGCGTCGATCGCGGCACTCCGCGAGTTCCCGCAGGTGAACGCATCGATCCAGGGCGACGACATCGTCTACCACCGCTTCTACCACATCGGGGTCGCCGTCCACACCGAGGCCGGTCTCATCGTGCCGGTGGTGAAGCACGCCGACCGGAAATCGATGGTCGAGGTCGCGGGCGAGATCGACGAGCTGGCGAAGAAGGCCCGCGAGCGGAAGCTCGCGATGGAGGACATCCAGGGCGGAACCTTCACGCTCTCGAACGCGGGTGGCTTCGGCGCCATTCTCTCGACCCCGATCATCAGCCAGCCCGAGTCGGCGGTGCTCGGGATCCACAAGATCGTCGAGCGGCCGGTCGCCCGGCGCGGTCAGGTCGTGATCCGGCCGATGATGTGGTTCGGCCTCTCGTACGACCATCGCCTGGTCGACGGTACCCCCGCCGTCCAGTTCCTGAGGCGGATCTGCGAGCTGCTCGAGGAGCCGGAGCGGCTGCTATTGGAGGCGTAGATGAAGTATAGAGTTCTGATCGAACCCGACGAGGACGGGGTCTTCGTCGCCGAAGTTCCCGCACTTCAAGGTTGCATATCACAGGGCGCGAGCCGCGAAGAGGCCCTGAGGAGCCGATGAGCGCTGAGGAACGGAACATGGAGCTCATGCAGACGCTCGATGACGCGTGGAACGCGCAGGATCTGGATACGTTTGCAAAGCGACACAAGGAGGATGTCGTCGTTCGCTGGCCCGGGAAGCCGCCGACGCACGGAATCCACGATCACACGGATGAAGCTGTCGAGTTCTTCAAGACGTTCCCGGACCAGCACCTCGACAACCGGCCGTACAAGGTCTTCTTCGCTTCCGGCGATTGGACCTGCTCGATCGCGCACTTCACCGGCACCATGACGGGCCCGATGCAGGGCCTGGACGGCGGAGAGATCCCTCCCACCGGCAAGGCGTTCGAGGTGGACTTCTGCACGATCGCACGCTGGGACAAGGGGCAGATCGTCGAGGAAAACCTCTTCTACGATCTGGTGACGTTCATGAAGCAGATCGGGCTGAGCGGCTAGTGGATTCCGACCTCCAAGTCGACCTTGCCGTCATCGGCTCCGGCCCGGCCGGCTACGTGGGCGCGATCCGGGCCGCCCAGCTGGGCATGAAGGTCGCCTGCATCGAGCGCGAGTATCTGGGCGGAACGTGCCTGAACGTCGGCTGCATCCCCTCCAAGGCGCTCCTCGACGCCAGCGAGCACGTGGCATGGATCCGGGAGAGCGCGGGGAAGATCGGGATCAAGGTCGGGGACGTGTCGGTCGACTGGCCGACCATGCAGAAGCATCGTCAGAAGGTCGTCGACGCGAGCACGAAGGGGGTCGCCTACCTCTTCAAGAAGCACGAGATCGAGCACGTCGAGGGGGAGGGCGGGTTCGTCGAGCCGGGCCTGATCGAGGTCACGGCACGGGACCACGCCCGGCGCGTCCGGGCGAGCGCCGTCCTGATCGCGACCGGCTCGGCCCCCGTCCCGCTTCCCGGCACGCCGTTCGACGGCGAGCGCGTGATCTCCTCCACCGAGGGGCTTTCGCTGGGGGACATCCCGGAGTCGGTCCTGGTCGTCGGGGGCGGCTACATCGGGCTCGAGATGGGCTCGGTTTACGCCCGGGTCGGAACCAAGGTCACGGTCGTCGAGATGCTGGACACGATCCTCCCCGGGATGGATGCCGACCTGGCCAAGGAGGGGATCAAGGTCTTCCGGAAGCAGGGGCTGGACATCCGGACCGGCACCAAGGTCACCCAGGCGAAGATCGGCCAAGGAGGCGTCGAGGTGAAGCTGTCCGGCGCCCAGGGCGAGGAGTCGCTCTCGGCCAGCCGTATGCTGGTCGCCATCGGTCGGAAGCCGGTCACCAACGGTCTCAACCTCGAGCGGATCGGGGTGAAGACCGTCGACAGGGGCTTCATCCAGGTCAACCAGCACTTCGAGACGGGGGTCCCCAACGTCTATGCGGTCGGGGACGTGATCGGCGGAAAGATGCTGGCCCACAAGGGTTCCGAGGAGGGGATCGTCGCTGTCGAGCGGATCGCGGGCCGGGAAAGCGAGATGGACTACGTCCCGATCCCGGGCGTGGTCTACACCCATCCCGAGATCGCGACCGTCGGGCTTTCCGAGCAGGAAGCTGTGGACGAAGGCCACGAGATCAAGGTCGGCCGCTTCCCGTTCACCGCCAACGGCCGCGCCCGCTGCATGAACGACACGACCGGTTTCGTGAAGATGGTGGCCGACGCCCAGACCGACCGCATGCTGGGGTGCCACATCCTGGGCCCCCGCGCCGGAGATCTGATCGCCGAGCTGGTGGCCGGGGCCGCCTTCCGCGCCAGCGCCGAGGACATCGCCCTGACCGTCCACGCCCACCCGACCCTCGCCGAGGCGGTCAAGGAAGCCGCGCTCGACGTCCACGGAGACGTCCTCCACATCTGAGCGAAGCGCGCGCTCGGCTGGGCTCCGCGCTGGCCGACCTGGCGGGACGGTTTTAGGAGAGGGCTGAGTGGCTGAGGAGAACCAGGCGCTGTTGCCGTACGTTGCCGCCGACAACGGAGAGTTGGCTACTTCCAAAGCCGTGTTCCATTCCATTTACATAGGGCTTCCGACAGGCGTCCCCGCTCGCCGCCGCCGCCGCCCCCCAAACCTCACGCCGTCGGCGGCTTCTCCTCCCCCGGCCCGCCGTCGGTGAACACCCGCTCGTTCATCGCCCGGATGATCCCCGTGAGGTGCTTGAAAAGGCCCTCGACCAGGCTGTAGTTGTCGGCCAGGATCTGGGCCATGTCGGCCCTGTGAATCGCCAGCGTCCGTGTCCTCTCGACGGCCACCATGTCGGTCGAGCGCGATCCGCCGTCCAGGACGGAGAAGGTCCCGATCGCCTCGCCGGGACCGGCCATCGTCACCTCCTGTCCGCCCTTCTCCGCGCGCAGGCTACCGGAAAGGACGACGTACAGGTAGTCCCCCTCCTCCCCCTCGTAGAACAGGTACTCGCCGGGCTCGAACGGCCGCTCCTCGGCGACCGCCGCCAGCTGGAGCAGATCGTCCGCGCCGAGCTGGCTCAGGAGGTCCGTGCGGCGCAGCGCCGCCGCCTTCTCGACCGAGCTCATCGCCATGGATTCCTCTTCCTCCCTCTCCTTCTCGTAACGTCGGGCGAGCCGCCGCACGATGGGATCGCCCGACGCGGCCAGTCGCTCCAGCTCGGGCCCGAGACGATCCGGGTATGCCCGGGCGGCCACCGGGACAGCGTAGGCGCGAAGCCACGGCTCCGCCTCCTCCAGGACGGACTCGAGATCCTCGGCCGGCTCACGCTCGTCGAGCGGGTACCAGCGGCGACCCAGCTCGACGCGCTGGTCGGTGCTCCAGTCCGGATCGATGAGCGGGATCAGCCGCCGCGCGTCGCTCCGGTCGAGCACGGTCTCCAGAAGCTCGAGCGCGTGGGCGCCATATAGCGATCCCCCGCTCGTCAGTCCCGCATAGGCGAAGTAAATCGTCTTCTGGCTGTACAGCAAGGCCTGGAGCCGGAACGCGCGCTCGATCGTGCGCTCGGCCTGGAACCCCAGCGCCCACGCGTACGCCCCCATCGCCCCCGCGTCCTGCTCCTCCAGATCGCGTGCCAGGGCGCGCAGGGCGACGAGCTGGCGCTCGATGTCGTACGACTCTCCCAGCTCCGCGTCCAGCTCCTCGCGCACGGTCTCGACCGGTACCGCCCAGCGCGGATATCGCCGGCGGAGCTTTCCCAGCGCCTTGAGGGCGTACAGTCGATGGCTCTCGCGGGACATGGATGGGAGCCCCTCGGCCAGCGCCCGCAAGGCGGCCGGGCTGGCGATGTGGACGAAGACGCTCGGAAGCCAGCGGCGAGCCGCCTCGGACAGCTCGGGATCGCGCAGCGAGGCGCTCAGGTACGGGATCCCCGCCTCGCCGTAGGCGGCCAGGGCCCGGATCGCGAACGGCCGTGTGGGGATGGCGGCCAGGTGCGGGAGGAGGTTCGAGATCAGGCTCGGACGCGGCTCGCGCCCGGCGCTCACGATCGCCGCCCGGACGACGTCGGGGTCGGAATCGCCGAGCAGGGTCTCGAGATGCCGCTGCAGGGGATGGGGCTCGCCCAGGAGGCCCATAGCGCGGGCGCAGGCCGCGCGCACGGGCGCCCCCTCGCTCCCGACCTTCCGCACGAGCCGCGACATCGCTTCGGCGGCTTCCCGCTCGCCAACCTCGCCGCCGTATCGCACGAGGCAGACGAGCGCGGCCTCGATCCGGTCCGGATCGTCCTCGTCCAGCCACCCCCGCATTCGCGGCAGCCACGTTTCCGGGTCGGCCGCGCAGAGGACGCGATGGGCCCGCGCCTGGACGCGTCGGTCCGGATCCTCGACCAGTCGGCGCACCGGCTCGAGCGGGATCCCATCCTCGATCGCGGCCAGGAGGCTAAGGGACCGGGCGCGTACGCGCGGGTCGGTGTGCTCCAGCAGCCGGAGGAGATCGTCCCGGAGAACCCGCGGCGGGACATCGCGGAACAGGTCCAGCGTGTACTGGATCCGCTCGGCGTCGGCCCCTGGGCTCAGCTCCTCCCGGAGCGCCCGGATCGTCTCGCTGTCCAGGCTCTCCTCGACCGCCTCCTCGAGGTCGACGTCCCGGATCGCCAGCAGCCGCTCGAGGATCTGACGGTAGCTCTGACGCACGCCCCAGACGGCGCCGATCCAGGCCACGATGAGGACCAGGGTGACCACCTTGAGGCCCGGCCCCTGCATCGCCATGAGCCCGCTCCCGGCCAGGATCAGCACCCCCGCCAGGCCGTCCGCGCCGCGCTGCACGACGATGTCGATGAACGGCTTTGCGCGGCGCTTGAGAACGGTCGGGACGGGCAGGTAGAGGAGCTCCCGCGCCGACTGGTCGAGGGAGTTCTTGAGCGTGGCGTCCCCAGACTTGGCGAGCGTGGCGGTCAGCAGGCTCGGCGCCGCGAGCAGCCCGCCCACGCCGAACCCCATCGCGACCGGCAGGACGACGAGCGAGCCGGCGAGACCGAGAATCCGGAGGGCCAGGCTCGCGAAGAAGAGCTGGATCAGGAGCGCGGCGCCGTTGAAGACCGCGAAGACCACGCCGAAGTAGCGGGTCTGGGCGTCCTGACCGGGGACAGCCGCTTCGACCGCCGCGTTGAACATCCAGTCCACGAACGTGACGGCGAGGGTCCCCACGAACAGCAGGACCGCGATCCGCCTCAGGTGACGAACCCGCCTGATGATGCGCAGCCCGCCCGTGACCCCCAGTTCCTCTTCCGGCTGCCCGGTGCGCGCCCGTGAGGTGCGGAACTCGCCGATCCGGAACGCCCGTTCGGCGAGGATCGCACAGGTCCCGAGGAGACCGGCTCCGAGGAGGAGCAGGTTCTCGGACCCAAGGGGGTGGGCCAGGAATCCGGCTCCCGCGCTGCCGACGACGCCGCCCGCCAGACCGCCCGCGCCGACGAACCCCAGCAGTCGCTTGGCCTGGCGCGGGTCGAAGACGTCGTTGACGACGAGGAAGAACTGGCTCACCAGGAAGAGCGTGAAGACGTTGACCCAGACGTAGAACGAGCCGGCTGTCCACGCCGTCGGGCGTCGCAGAACGAGCCAGAAGAAGGCCAGCGACGCCGCCACGGCGGCCAGCGTGCCGAGGATCTGGCGGCGCCGACCGAGCGGAGCGATCCAGCGACCATACGCCAGCGTGGCGACGGCCGAAACGACCGCTCCCGCGATGTAGGCCCAGGGGAGATTGGCCGCGCTGGCCGTGCTCAGGAAGAAGGCGTTCCGTGCCGGCTTGATGAGGTGCTGGAGCGAGGTGAGGAGGAAGAACCAGCCGAAGAGCGCCCATACGATGGGCCATTCGGAGGCTCGGATGTCCAGGAGGCCGGTCCGGCGGCCCTTTCCGGGGCGACCGCCGTTACGCGATCGTGGGGGCGCCGTGCTCAGTCGTCGTCCAGGAGCCGGCGACCGGCGTAGCCCGTTTCGACGGAGTGCCAGAAGCGGATCCTGTCCTCGCCGTACTGCCAGCAGAGGTAGGCGAGCTGTCCGTCGCGGAGGGTCGGGAAATCGACGAGGCCGAGCTCGACCCCCTTGAACTCCGCTCCCAGCCGCTCCAGCTCCCGGGCGCCCTCCACGAGCCGGTCGGTGAGCGCGTCGATCTCGGGCCGGACGCGGCCGACCTCCTCACCCGGGTCGAGCCGGTCCAGGAGTGCCTGCCGCTCGGCGTGGTCCTCCATCATGCCGCGCACGATCGAGCGGACGAGGGGGAGCATGCGCTCGGCCTCGTCGCGAGAGAACAGGCGGATCTCCTGCTCGAGTACGTGGGGCATGCTGTCTCCGGGAAGACTAGAGACGTTCGATCTCCTGACGGGCGCCCAGGATCTCGACGCAATCGAGGTAGAGTTCGCGCTCCTCCGTCTCGGAGAGGAGCCCGTGCTTGTAGCGCTCGTACTGGTCGGGAAAGTGCTCGCGCATGACGGCGAAGACCCGGACGTCCTCGCGACCTCCCTGGTCGATCGTGATCTCGATCTTGGGGATCAGACGGGCTATCTGACGAGCGAGCCAGAAGAAGAGAATGACGAGGATGATCAGCTTCAGCATCGCCGGAATTGTACCCCGCAGGTCCCCAAAAGACAACGCGCCCCAGGGGGCGCGAGGACCGTTCCGGCATGGTGCCCAAGGAGGGAGTCGAACCCCCACGGGCGTGAGCCCACACGACCCTGAATCGTGCGCGTCTACCAGTTCCGCCACTTGGGCAGCATGCCGGGGACGGGGCAAATATCGCCGGGGCAGGAAAGTTGTCAATTCGCGGTCGGCCCATACCTGTGTTGCTCGCGCGACCGTCCTTCCGTATGCTTCTTCCACCCATCCCTTGCTGATTCAGTCGCAACCGTCTGGCCATGGCCGAGAAGACCGCCCTTGTCGCGCAGAACCGCAAGGCCCGCCATGAGTACGAGATCGTCGAGACCTTCGAGGCAGGTCTCGTGCTCACGGGCCCGGAGGTGAAGTCCATGCGGGAGGGGAACGTGAACCTTCAGGACGGGTACGCCACGATCGAGGGCGGCGAGGCGTGGCTCCATGGCGTCCATATCAGCCCCTACGATCCCGCCAACCGGTGGAACGCCGATCCCCGACGTCGGAGGAAGCTGCTCCTGAACAAGACCGAGCTCCACGCCCTGGCCGGCCGGACCGAGCAGAAGGGGCTCACGATCGTCCCGCTGGACGTCCACTTCAGGGGTGGCTGGGCGAAGGTCACGCTCGGCCTGGCGCGCGGGAAGAGACAGCACGACAAGCGCGAGGCCTTGAAGCGCCGGCAGCTCGACCGCGAGGTCGAGCGCGAGATCGGACGGCGCCGATGACGAGCCGGGTCGTTCTGGCGGCCCTCCTGCTGGCGGTGGCCGTCCCGTGCGCGGCCCAGTCCGTCGAGGTCGCGGTCGACGGCGTCGTCCGCGAGGTCCCGGTGATCGAGGTGCAGGGCGAGCGATACGTCGCGCTCTCGATGGTGGCCCGGCTCCTCGGCGGCCGGATCGAGGCCGACGGCTCCGAGAAGGCGGCGCTCGTCGTCGACGACCGCCGGCTCGTGGTCCACCGGCGGATCCCCTACGTCGAGGTGGACGGACGGTGGTACCAGCTCGTCCGCCCCGCCCAGAAGGACGCCTCCGGGTTCTTCATTCCGGCCACCGCGCTCGACAATCTGCTGCCGCTCCTCTGGCCGGGCCGCTTCCCGCCCCCGGTCTCGACGTCCGAGGCGCCCCGCCCCCTGCCGTCCGGCGAATCGGTGGATCCGGGCGGAGGTGCGATCGCCGAGCGCCCGGCCCCCGGTGACCTCGAGAGGATCGACCTGCGGGTCGAGGCCTACCGGACCCGGCTCGGCTTCCGGCTGTCGGCGGTCCCGGACCTCGAGGTCGACGACGCAGCCGCGGGCCGGCTCCGGATCCGTGTCGCCGCGCAGGCGATCCCGGCCGCCGCGGCGTACGGGCTCCGGGGAATCGGCCTGGTGGACAGCGTGGCGGTCGAGCACGAGGGCGACGGCTCCGCGCTCACCCTCTGGCTCGACCCCCGGGCCTCGGTCTACGCGGTGGCGCCGCTCCGGGAGCCGCGCGGCTTCGAGGTCGTCCTGAGGTCCGGAGGCGCCGAGGAGGCGGCCATCCGGCTGGCCTCGGACGTCCGGGTGGATCCACCCGCTGCCGGGCCCATCGAGTCGATCGCGGCGCACGGGGAGAAGGTCGCGGCGGCCGACCGTCC
>DASRVA010000148.1:0-20837 GCA_035687745.1 Gemmatimonadota bacterium | reverse complement strand
CCCTACGCCGGCAACATCGGGGGGGGCGGGTTCCTGCTCTGGCGCGGGACCGACGGGCGGGTCCGCAGCTACGACTATCGCGAGGCGGCGCCGCTCGCGGCGACCGCCGACATGTACCTGGACGAATCCGGCGAGCCGCTTCCCGGTCGGCCCTCCTGGTTCGGCCCTCTGGCGGTCGCGACCCCGGGCTCGGTGGCCGGGATGTGGCTCGTCCACGAGCGCCACGGGTCGCTCCCGTGGCGGGACCTGGTCGAGCCGGCCGTCCGGCTGGCCGAGGAGGGATTCCCGGTCGACGCCTACTTCCACGACGTGATCGCGGCCAAGGCTAGCGACATCCGCCGCTTCCCCGGCGCCGCGGCGATCCTGCTTCCGCGCGGACAGGTCCCGGCCATCGGCGACACGCTGCGCCAGCCCGCGCTCGCGCACTCGCTGCGGCTCATCGCCGGGCACGGCCCGGAACCTTTCTATCGGGGCGAGATCGCGGACTCGATCGTGAGCGCGATGGAGCGGACGGGGGGCCTCGTCACGCACGAGGATCTGGCCCGCTACGAGGCCAAGGAGCGGGATCCGGTCACGTTCGATTACCGCGGCTTTCGCGTCCACTCGATGGGCCCGGCCTCCTCGGGCGGGATCACCATGAAGCTGATCCTGGACCAGGTCGAGGCGTTCGACCTGCGCGAGTATCCGTGGCACGGGGCGCGGTCCGTGCACCGAATCGTCGAGTCGATGAAGCGGGCCTATGCGGTGCGGAACGCGGTTCTCGGCGACGCCGACTTCGTCGACATCCCCGACACGATCATGACCGAGGCCTTCGCGCGCGGGCTGGCGGCCACGATCGACACGCTCCGCGCGACACGGTCGGAGGAGATCGAGCCCCTCCCCGGCGTCCCGGTTCCGGTGGCCGCGGCGGAGGCCGAGCAGACCACCCACTTCTCGATCGTCGATCCCGAAGGCAACGCGGTGTCGTCCACGACCACGATCAACGGCTGGTTCGGCTCGCTCGAGACCGCGGCCGGGATCTTCCTGAACGACGAGATGGACGACTTCACGATCAAGCCCGGAGTCCCCAACGAGTACGGGCTCGTGCAGGGAGAGGCGAACGCGATCGAGCCTTTGAAGCGGCCGCTTTCGGCCATGACGCCCACGATCGTCGAGAAGGAGGGCCGGGTCCGATACGTGGTGGGCACACCCGGAGGCTCGACGATCATCACGACCGTGACCCAGATCCTGATCGACGCCATCGACTACGGGATGACGTTCGCCGAGGCCTTGGACGCCCGGCGCGTCCACCATCAGCACCTTCCGGACACGATCGCCGTCGAGCCGTTCGGGCTCTCCGAGGACACGGTACGGGCGCTCGAGGCGATGGGGCACGCGCTCCGCACGCGGGGGGACTATTCGGGACGCGCGGAGGGGATCGAGGTGGGCGCGGAGACGGGGCTCCTCTACGGGCGGAGCGACCTCCGCGGCGGAGGCCTCGCCGACGGTTTCTAGCCGGACGCGGGGATCTCCAGCGGCTCCACCAGCTCCAGCGTGAACGTCGTCCCCGCGGCGACGATGATCTCCTTGTCCGCCGTGCGCGCCACGATGGCCCGGCCCGCGAGGCCGATCAGGATGCTGTCCAGCATGGCCCGCCGGGCGTCGGCCGCGGCGCTGCTCAGGGTTATCGCGCCCCTTCGGACTTCCGACCGCCGGCCATCCCGGCCCCGCTCCACGACCTCCTGGCCGGTCACGTCCAGGACGTCCGCCCGGATCCGCAGGCGGCGACCATCGCCCAACTGAATCTTCCGCGCCTCGAGGCGGAGGAAGGCGATGTAACCGGGCTCGCTCGCGTTCCCGACGTGGCTCACCCGCCCCTCGACCACGGCGCCGACCGGGATCACCACCCGGCCTCCCGCCGCTATCGCCTGGGTCAGGCGCGCGGCGAAGCGGTCGCCGACGACGGTGGTCGCGGTGTGGAGAGGGGTCCGGAGCTCGGCGGCGAGGACGGTACCGGCGGGCAGGAGGACGCGGCCGGAGGTGAGGAGGACCGGAGGTGGGGGCCGGCCCCCCGGCTCCCGGGCCTCCTCCGGATCCGCGGCTACCGCGACGCGATCGTCGGTCGCGCCGGCGTCACCGCGCGCAGCGCGGGTCCGGACCGCGCCGCGGCGGGTGTCGGATCCCGAGCGGGCGACCGCGGAGGGTTCCTCTCTGAGCGCCTCCTCCTCGGCCGAGCCCTGCTCGAGCGCGAGCGAGTCGGCGTCCAGGAACACCAGCTCGGCGGGCTCTCCCGAACCGGGCGGGGAATCGACCGCCTGGAGCGAGCCTTCCGTGGTATCCGCCTCGATGAGGACGGTCCGGGCCGCGTCGGGGCCGCAGGCCTGGAGCGCGAGCCCGAGCAGCGAGGCCCGGAGCAGGCCCTGGCGGCGGGTCTTCGCGACGCGGACCTTACCCATCGTGGACGCGCTCAAGCCGCTGCTTCCCTTCGTTCGTCCGTACCGGGGTCCTCTCGTCTGGGGGGCGGTTTGTATAGCCCTGAGTGCGGCCTTTGGTTCCCTGAGTCCGATCGTGGTAAAGGAGGCCATCGACGCCCTGCAGACGGAGGTGACCCCGGGCGGGATCGCGGTCTACGCGGCCGCCATCCTGGTTCTCGCGCTCGTGCGCGGGGTCTTCCGCTACGGACAGAGGCGGCTCGTCAACGACGTCTCGCGTCGCGTCGAGGCGGATGTCCGGGACGCGCTCTACCGGAACCTCCTCCGGCAATCCCCCGCCTGGTTCGACGAGTTCCCGACCGGTGACGTGATGAGCCGGTTCGTCAACGACCTGGGCGCCGTCCGGATGGCGGTCGGCCCGGGGTACATGTTCGGCGTCAACACGATCGTGACGCTCCTCCTGGCGGTCGGCTTCATGGCCTGGATCGACTCCGGCCTCACGCTGTGGGCCCTTCTGCCCCTTCCCTTCGTGACGCTCGCCGTCCAGACGATGGGACAGCGGATCCACCGCCGGAGCGAAGCGGCGCAGGCGGCGCTGGCCGACGTCACGACCGTCGTCCAGGAGAGTCTAGCCGGTCTCCGCGTCGTCCGTGCGTACGGGCGTGAGTCGGCCGAGCGGACGCGCTTCCGGGCCGAGAGCGGTGCGTACGTGGACGCCAATCTTCGCCTGGCCCGGATCCAGGCCTTCCTGAGCCCCCTCCTCGGCTTCCTGCTTGGCTCGAGCGTACTGCTCGTCCTGTGGCTGGGAGGCTCGCGAGTCGCCGCCGGCACCCTGACCCTGGGCGACCTGGTGGCGTTTCTCATGTACCTGGGCATGATCGGCTGGCCGCTCATCGCCTTCGGTTGGATCACCCATCTCTTCCAGCGGGCGGCGGCCGCCATGGGACGGATCAACCGCGTGCTCCTGGCCGAGCCCGGCATCCCGAACGTCGCCGGGGAGGACGGCACACACGGCGCGGGCCCGCAGGGAGGCCGCTCGTCGGTCGCCTTCCGGGACGTCGCCTTCCGCTACCGCCCCGACACGCCGCTCGTCCTGGACGGGGTGGATCTCGAGATCCCGGCCGGCTCGACGGTCGGGATCACCGGGCCGACCGGTTCCGGCAAGTCGACCCTCGTGCGCCTGCTGGCCCGGCTCTACGAGCCCACGTCGGGTACGATCCTCGTCGATGGCCGGACGATCGAGACATGGCCGCTCGAGGAGCTGCGCGGCGCGCTCGGGGTCGTCCAGCAGGAGCCCTTCCTCTTCAGCGACACGCTCCGCGCCAACATCCTGTTCGGCGCGGGGGCCGACGGGCACGCCGAACCCGCTGCGCGCGGGATCGTCGGGCGGGCCCCGGGCGACGGGGACGGCCGGCCTTCACGCCTCACCGTCGAGGAAGCGGCCCGGATCGCGGGCCTCGAGGCGGACGTGGCGGGCTTCCCCGACGGGTTCGATACGCTCCTGGGAGAGCGCGGCATCACGCTGTCGGGCGGACAGAGACAGCGCGCCGCCCTTGCCCGGGCGCTCGTCGTCGACCCGGCCATCCTGATCCTGGACGACGCCTTCTCGTCGGTCGACACCGCCACCGAGGAGCGAATCCTCTTCCGGCTCCGGATGTTCATGGCCGAGCGGACGACGATCCTCGTCAGCCACCGTGCGTCGACCCTCCGGGCGGCCGACCGGATCGTCGTCCTCGATGCGGGCCGTGTCATCGAGAGCGGCGCTCACGACGAGCTGCTTGCTCGGAAGGGTTGGTACGCGGCCCTCTACCGGCGCCAGCGGCTCGAGAACGAGATCGAAAGAAGCTAGGGCGTCTGGGGCGCCGCCAGGATCGAGTCGATCACCATCGCGAACGTCTCGGCGGGGAGCGCGCCCTCCATCCGCCGGCCATTCACGAAGAAGGTCGGCGTCCCCAGGATGTAGAACTTCTGGGCCTCCTTCAGGTCCGCCGCCACCTCTTCGGCGTGGTCCGCGTTCCGGTAGCAGGCCTCGAAGCGCTGCGTTTCGACCCCGATGTCGCGCGCGGCGTTCGCGATCCCGCCGTCCGACGTCCCGTAGCGGTCGCTGAACATGGCGTCGTAGAAGGGCCAGAACAGGTCCTGCTCGTGGGCGCACTCGCCCGCCAGCGCGAGGTCGTAGGCGCGCGGGTGGATCGCCTGGAGCGGGTTGTTGACGAACACCCACCGGACCTCGTCGCCGTACTGCCGGCGGAGGAGAGGCGCCGTCTCCTGCACGAACCGCGTGCAGAACGGGCACTCGAAGTCCGAGAACTCGACGATCGTGATCCGCGCGTCGTCGGGGCCGAGGACGGGGTCGTGGGCGATGCTGACGCCCTCGACGGACGCCTCCGGACCGGGTCCGGGGAGTGCCTCCGCCGACCCTCCGCCGATGTCTTCGGGCGCCGAGCGCCAGACCAGCCAGCCGATCGCGAGCCCGGTCAGGAGCCCGAGGACCCCCAGGCTCGCGGCCGGACCCAGCCGCCGACCTTCGGTGCGTGCTACGGCCGGATCGTCCACTCGTAGTCTTCCCCCTCTTCGATCGTCAGCACCGGCAGCCCATAGTGGCGCTCGGACACGCGCCCGACGCCGTAAAGGTTGACCTCGCCCAGCGGCAGGTTACGGAACGTGTAGGCGCGGCCGGGCGGCACGGAGTAGATCTCGCGCCCATCGAGGTGGATCGCGACCGGCTCCGACGCCCCGTTCATCACCCGGAGCGTCCCGAGGCCCTCCTCGACCCGCGCATCCTCGGATCCACCGGCACGACCGCCGTCCTCCTCATCTCCGCCTCGCTGGCATCCCAGGAGCGCCAGCGTCGCCAACGCCACCGTGAGCACCGTACGTCCTCGCATGTCGTCCTCCGATCCAGCCCGTGCGACCCGCCGGTGGTACCCCGCTCTGCCGACCGGTTTCCCTGGCGTGAAGGTAGCCGGTGCCCGCTCCCGCTCCAACCATGCGGTGGCGGGTTGACCGGGCCACCGCGCTCCAGGCACTTTCTCGGGACGTGAAGCACGCCGACGAGATCCGCTACGCACCGTTCGACCGGCGCCTGGCCAGGCGGATGCTCGCCTTTCTGGTTCCCTACCGGAAGGCGATGGCGGCAGCGCTCCTCCTGCTTCTCGTCCTGGCGGGGATCCAGGCCCTCCAGCCGTACCTGATCAAGGTGGCGATCGACCGCCATATCGCGGTCGGCGACGCGCGCGGGCTTCTCGTCGTGGCCGTGCTCTACTTCGGCCTCCTCGTCCTCGACCTCGTGCTGGGGTTCTTTCAGACGTGGCTCACCGCGTGGATCGGCCAGCGCGCCATGCACGACCTTCGGGAGCGGCTCTTCGACCACCTCCAACGGCTTCCCGTCCCCTTCTTCGACCGCCAGGCGGTGGGACGGCTCGTGACCCGGGTCACCAGCGACGTCGAGGTCCTGAACGACCTCTTCTCTTCGGGGGTGATCGCGGTCCTGAGCGACCTCTTCATGCTGGTCGCCATCGCGGTGACGATGTTCCTGGTCGACCCGCGGCTCGCGCTCGTCACGCTGGCTGTCGTCCCCCTCATCCTCGTCGTCTCGCTCTTCTTTCGCATCCGGATGCGTTCGGTCTACCGCGAGATCCGGATGTGGGTGGCGCGGATGAACGCCTACCTCCAGGAGCACGTGACCGGGCTGGATGTCGTACAGCTCTTCCGCCAGGAGCGCCGCAGCGCACTCGAGTTCGGCGCCTTGAACCGCGGCCATCGGGACGCCCAGGTCCGGTCGATCCTCTACTACGCGCTCTTCTACCCGATCGTCGAGGTCCTCGGCGCGCTGTCGATCGCGCTCGTGATCTGGTACGGCGGTGGGGAGATCCTGCAGGGCGCGCTCACGTTCGGCTCGCTGGTGGCATTCATCCAGTACGGGGAGAAGTTCTTCGCGCCCATCCGGGACCTGGCCGAGAAGTACAACCTGCTGCAGGCGGCGATGGCGTCGGGGGAGCGGCTGGTCGATCTGCTGGACGAGCCTTTGCCGGAGCCCGCGCCCTCCGTCCGGCGGGCGGACCGGTTGCCCGAGCCCGCCGGCGAGGTCCGGTTCGAGGACGTGTGGTTCCGCTACAACCCCGAGGCCTGGATCCTCGAGGGCGTCACGTTCCGGATCGAGCCGGGGAGCAGGGTCGCCCTGGTCGGCCCCACGGGATCCGGCAAGACGACCTGCGCGAGCCTTCTGGCCGGCTTCTACCAGGTGACCCGGGGCCGGATTCTCCTGGACGGCGTGGACATCCGGGAGTACCCGCCCGAGGAGCTTCGCAGGCGGGTCGGCCTCGTCCTTCAGGACCCGTTTCTCTTCTCGCGCACGGTGGGCGAGAACGTGGACCTTGACGAGGCGGCGATCGGTCAGGCTCGTCTCGAAGCCGCGATCAAGGCGGTCGGCGCCGACCGGTTCGTGGCCGGCCTGCCGGGCGGCCTCGACGCGCGGGTCGGCGAACGCGGGCGAACCCTCTCGACGGGGCAGAAGCAGCTCGTCTCCCTGGCTCGCGCGCTGGCGTTCGACCCCCCCGTCCTGATCCTCGACGAAGCCACCTCGAGCGTCGACAGCGAGAGCGAGGCCCTGATCGAGGACGCCATCCGGACGCTCCTGGCCGGCCGGACGTCGCTCGTGATCGCCCACCGGCTGTCGACCGTCCGGAGCGCCGACCGGATCGTCGTCCTCCACCACGGCGAGGTGCGGGAACAGGGCACGCACGAGGAGCTCCGCGCGGCCGGCGGGCTGTACGCCCTTCTCTACGAGCTCCAGTTCGTGGAGCGGGCCGGCATGATCGAATCGGGCGCGGAGAGGCCGTGAGCGAGGCACCGGCACGGGTCGCGCCCGACCCCGCCGCGGCGCCCCACCGGGCGACCGCCCACCGGAGCCTGGCCCACGTGCGCGCCGAGCCCCGCCACGCGGCCGAGCTCGTCACGCAGATGATCCTGGGCGAGCAGGCGCTCGTCCTGAGCGCCCGGGTCCCCTGGCTCCAGGTCCGGCTGGCCGACGGCTACACCGGGTGGGTCCACCAGGGCTCGGTCGTCCGCTCGGCCGTGGACGACCTGGAGGCGTTCGCCCGCGCGCTCGACGGGCCGCCCGGGGAGGATCCCGGCGCGTGGATCGTCGTCGCGCGCGGCCAGGTCCTCCGCGAGGGCCCCGAGCCGGGCTCGCCCCAGGCCGCGGACCTCGTCCAGGGCGCCCGAGTGCGGGTCGAGGACCCCGGCCATGACCCCCTCGCCGCCACCCTGCCCGACGGAACCACGGGCTGGCTCGACCGTCAGGCCGCGCTCCCCGCGACCCGCCTGGCCGAGCGGTTCCCCCCGAATGGCGAAGCGCTGGTCGAGCACGCGGCCGACTTCCTCGGCCTGCCGTACCTCTGGGGCGGCACGTCGGAGAAGGGGTTCGACTGCTCAGGGCTGGTCCAGCGAATCTACGGGCTCCACGGGATCCGGCTGCCGCGGGACGCGGGTCCCCAGTCCAGGTCCGGGGAGCCGGTGGACCCGGGCCCGGGCTGGCGGAACGTTCGAGCTGGCGACCTCGCCTTCTTCGTGGAGCCCCCCGGAACCGGTGTGACGCACGTCGGGATCCTGGCCCCGGGGGGCCGGCTGATCCACGCCTCCACGACCCGCAACGGGGTCGCCTGGGACGTTCTGCCGCCGGCCGGGACGAGCACTCCCCTGGGAGAGCGCCTGGCCGGATGGCTGAGCGGAATCCGGCGGGTCCTGCCCGGCTAGCCGGACGCGGTCAGCGGCTGCTCCGACGCCTCCCGGATCCGTTGCCCCGAGAGCGTGTAGCGGATCTGGCACCGCTTTCCCATTCCGTCGAGGACCAGCGCGCGCAGATCGGGAGCCCGGATCACGTAGCGACCCTGGAAGCCGTTCCTCTCGAAGTCCGCCTCGAAGCGGTAGGTGATGGTCTCGATCGAATCGGCGGACGTGACGCGGGCGAGGAGGGTGTCCGGCAGCGACACCGGCTCCTGGATGAAGTTGGTGGTCTCCAGGTGGTCGCCCTCGAACCCGCCGGCCAGTCGGATGACCGGCGTCATCTGGACGGCGACCCGGTTGTTGTCGTAGTGCTCCAGGGAGACGATGAGGCCGGTCATCGGGGGCGGGGCGGTCGCGCCCTGGCAGTCGGTGGACGCCTCGACGACCTGGGTCGCGTAGCGACCGCTCCAGTCGCGCGAGGGATATCTCTCGTCGTCGCTCCCGCAGGCGACGGCGGCCAGGAGCCCCGCCGCCAGGGCGACCGGAATCGGTCCTGTGGCCCGGAATCCGCTCACGGCGCCCGAACGTAGCCGGAGGACCGGTGCCCGAAAAGTCGAGCGAGGTGTCAGGCTGTCAGGGGACGGGGACGAGGAGCGCCACGACGGACCTATCGCCTTCCGCGAGCGGATACGCCAGCACGATCGTCTCGTCGAAGCCCGCGATCATCTCCTTGACCAGGGCCTCCCGGCCGCCGTCCACCTCGAGCCGCAGGAACATGCTGTCCATGTGCGGCTGCTTGAGAACGCCCCTCACCCGGAAGGTGACGTCGCCGAAGCGGATGGTCGGCGTTTCCTGGCCCGGCACCAGCGTGACCTCCTCGAGCTGGCGGACGGCCCCGCTGTTGAGCAGGCTCTGGAGGCGCTGGGCCCCGTCCTCCTCCGACCAGACCTCGTCGAGACGCTGGATCTGGACCTGCTGGGGAGCGCCCTGCTCGGCCAGGTACAGGATGACGCGGTAGGTCGGCGCCTCGCCCTGCCCGCGGGCGCCGGCCGGGTTGGCCGCGGCCGCGAGGGCGAGGACGATGGCGAGACCGATGATCGTGTGGCAATTGCGCATGATGGCCCCTCCTCGGCCATAATATACCAGCCTGGGAGGGGCCTTGTTCCTCGCTCGGTCAGACTGCGGGCGGTGGCGGAGCTCCGGGGTCCCCGTGCGTCGCCGGGACGGGCGGCGGCGGGGCCGGGACGGGCTCGGGCGTCTCGCCGTCGCTCCACCGGTAGCGAGTGCCGAACCGGGTCAGGAGGAGCACCCCGAGGCCGATCGTCCACGCCACGTACTGGGCGACGAAGCCGAGGATCGTCAGCACGGCGCCGAAGAGCTTGAGCGGACCCCCGGCGACTCCTACCGCGTGGCCGAAGAAGCTCATCAGCATGATGAGGCCGACCCCGATGATGAGCGAAAAGTAGGGATTGGCGTGCCGCCACCCGAACCGGTCCTCGGCCGCGTGGCCGAGGCGCTTCGCGACCGCCGTGAAGCCTAGCAAAGCGCCGATCACGAGCGCGAGGATTGCGAAGGGAACGAGCAGCAGGAACGGGATCCCGATGATCGAGATCGCCAGCACCACGCACGTCAGGACGAGCGCCGGGATGAACAGGAGCTGCGCCACGAGCCCGACCAGCGCCGCCTTCCACGCGCTCGTCCTCACGCGGTACTCCATCCGCTCGATCGGCCGCCGGGCGAAGAGGTAGGCCAGGCACACGAGCAGGACCAGCACCGCGATCCACACGATCGTGCCGATCAGCCCGGCCACGCCGGCGAAGAAAGGACCGGGGCCGGCCCAGTCGGAGCCCCAGGCGATGTGGGGGGCCCCGAACGCGACCTCGTTGACGGTCCCGCGGACGACGGCGCCGGGGTCACGGTCGATCGTTCCGCCGACCGAGGTCACCTCTCCGTTGACCACCGCGTTGGGTCCCAGGTCGACGCCGCCGCCGACCGCCACCACGTCGCCCCGGACGGTCCCGTCCACGTCGACCGAGCCGCCGACCGCCACCACGTCCCCGGAGATGACCTCGCCCTCGGCGACCCGGATTCCCGCGCCGACACGGACCCGGTCGCCCGAGCCCCCGACGTCGATTCCTTCCTCGTTCTCGTAGTCCTCTTCCTCGACGTAGTCCTCTTCGTCGACCCGCGTCGTGTCGGCGCCGGTCGTGTCCGGCACGATCCCTTCGGCCGTCGCGGGCGAGGGCCCGATCCCGAACAGGACCCGTCGCGCGTCGGGGTCCATGAAGGAGAGGCGCCGGATGTCGGCGGCGTCCGCCCCCACCCGCTCATCGAGCTCGGCTCCGGTCACGGGCATGCCGTTGATTGCGATCTGCCCGTCGGAGAGCTCGAGCGACTGGATGTCGGTGTCGCCGTACTTGGGCAACAGGGCGATCCCGCCCCGCAGCGGCAACACCTGGTAGCGGGCCTCGACCCGGTCCCGGAGCTCGGCCAGCGAGGGCTCGGGCTGGGAAACGGTGTCGGGCGCCACCTGGCTCACGGTCTGCGCGAGGGTCACGGCGGGCACCGTCGTCAGCAGCAGGGCGAGCAGGAAGGCGCGGCCCCTGGACAGGGCGAGACAGGACCGACGCATCATGCGGTTCTCCTCTCGGGGACCAGCAGTCGATTGAGTTCGTACAACGCGGCCGCGCCGATCAAGGCAGTCGCCAGGAGGGCGGCTCCGATCTGCGGCGTGGCGATCCCCACGCCGATGGCATTTCCGATACGGACCAGGAAGCTCCAGACCTCGAGCCCGTTCGCCAGCCAGCCGGCGAGCCAGGTCATTCCGCCGGTCGCAGCGCGGACCATGGCTCCGGCGGTCGGCAGATTGACGGTGATTCCCGTCAGCGGCACCAGGCCGAGGGCGACCGCGACCAGCGCCAGGGCGCCGGCGGTGGCGGCCTTCCACCCCCACTCGCTCGGACGGACCACCTGGGTGGGCTGGAAGGCGTACATCACGCGCTCGGCGAAGCCGGCCCTCGGCTCGAGACGCGGCAGGGCCTGGAAGGCGGCCCCGAAGGCCCTCTCGGCCTCCTCCGTCCCGGCCTCGGCCTCGGCCGCCAGCCAGCGCTCTATGTCCTTCTGGAGCTTGCGATTCGTCATCATCCTGCGCGTCCTACGAAAGCCTTCCCGCGGGGGTTTCGCCCGCTGCCGGCAGGACCCCAGCCGGCGGCCACCAGGTAGGCCGCCAACTCCTTCCGGGCCCGGTGGATATACGTCTTGACCGTCCCCAGCGGCAGCTCCGTGACCTCGGCGATCTCCTCGTACGCGAACCCCTCCTGGTGACGGAGGACGATCACCTCGCGGTACTCGGGCCGGAGGCGCTCCACGGCCTCCCCCAGCGCCCGGCCGAGGTCGGCCCGCTCGGCGGCGTCGAGGGGGGTGTCGGCCTCGTGATCGGCCAGCAGGGCGTGGAAGTCAGGCTCGTCGGGGTCGTCCCCCTTGTCCAGCGAGTAGGTCTCCGGGTTCGACTTACGGAGGTGGTCGATGGCCGTGTTGTGGGCGATCTTGAACAGCCAGTTCGAGAACTTCCCCTGCTCGGAACGGTAGCTGTCGAGGCGGCTGAACGCCTTGACGAACGAGTCCTGAGCGAGGTCCTCGGCGAGCGTGTGGTCCCGGACCATGCGGGCGACGAGGTTGAAGACCGGGCGCTCGAAACGGCGCACGAGCTCCCGAAAGGCGCTCTGCGACCCCGAGAGCGCCTCGTCCACGAGTTGCTCGTCAAGCATGCCCACACGCTCCCGATACGATACGCCCTCGCCCCAAGTTTCGTCCTCCGCGCGGGCCGAGGACAAGGCGGCCGCCGTGCGCCGGATGTTCGACCGGATCGCGCCCAGGTACGACCTGTTCAACGATCTACTCTCCGCGGGAGTCCACCGGCGCTGGCGGGAGAGGGCGGTCGACGCGCTCTCGCCACGCCCCGGGCGGCGGTACCTGGATCTGTGCGCCGGCACGCTCGACCTGGCGGCCGCGATCCGGGAGCGCACCCCCCGGGCCTCGGTCGTGGGCGCCGACTTCTCGCTCCCGATGCTCGCCCGCGGGGCGTCCAAGCTGGGCCCGGACGCGCCGTCCGCGGTGGCCGGGGACGCCCTCCGGCTTCCCTTCGCCGACCGCACGTTCGCCGGCTGCACGATCGCCTTCGGGCTCAGGAACCTCGCCGACTTCGCCGGCGGGCTGGTCGAGATGCGACGGGTCCTCGAGCCCGGGGGCCGGCTCGTGATCCTCGAGTTCACGACGCCGCCCGGGCCGATCTTCCGGAGGGCCTACCACCTCTACTTCCACCACGTCCTCCCGGTGGCCGGCGGGATGATCGCCGGCGACCGGGCGGCGGCCCGGTACCTCCCGGAGTCGGTATCGGCGTTCCCCGACGGGGCGTCTCTGGCGGCGCTGGTCCGGGACGCCGGCTTCGCGGACGTCCGGTTCGGCTACCTCACGCGCGGCATCGCCGCGCTCCACACGGGCACTCGGGTGTAGGTTCTTGACGATGAGGCTGGCCGGTCGTAGTGCCTAGACCCTATCCCGACAAGGTGCACCTGATCGGCGTCCCGATCGACCTGGGGGCCGGCCGGCGCGGCGTCGACATGGGGCCTTCGGCCCTGCGGATCGCGGGTCTCCAGGACCGGATCGCCCGGCTGGGCTACGACGTGTCGGACCTGGGGGACGTTTCGGCCACGATCCCCGAGTCGGCGGAGCGCGGAGACGAGCGCGTCCACTTTCTGGCCGAGATCGCCGCCGTCAACCACGTGCTGGCCGAGCGCGTGAAGGGGTCGCTCGAGGCGGGCGCCGTGCCGGTCGTGCTCGGCGGGGACCATTCGATCGCGATCGGCTCGATCGCCGGCGTGGCGGGGTGGGCGAGGGAGCGGAAGGGCGAGGTCGGGCTCCTCTGGTTCGACGCCCACTCCGACATGAACACGCCCGAGACGACGCCGAGCGGCAACATCCACGGCATGCCGCTCGCGGTGGCGCTCGGCTACGGCCATCCCGAGCTGACCGGGATCGGTGGCTTCTCTCCCAAGGTCAAGGAGACCAAGGTCGTCCTGATCGGGGCTCGGGAGCTGGACCCGGGCGAGCGCGACCTCATCCACGAGACCGGGATCCGCGTCTTCACCATGCGCGAGATCGACGAGCAGGGGATCGTCCCGATCCTGGAGGAGGCGCTGGCCATCGTCGGCGAGGGAACGCTCGGCTTCCACGTCTCGCTCGACATGGACTTCATCGATCCCAACTTCGCGCCCGGCGTCGGCACCACGGTCAAGGGAGGCGTCGACTACCGTGAAGGCCACCTCGCGCTCGAGATCGTGAGCGACTCGGACCGCATGCTCTCGATCGACGTCGTCGAGACGAACCCGATTCTGGACGAGCACAACCGGACCGGGCGGCTGGCCGTCGAGCTGATCCTGTCGGCGCTGGGGAAGACGATCCTATAGTGCGTTGCCACACGATGAGGGCATGGAGATGACCCGGAACAAGAGGCTTGTGCAGGCCCGAGTAAGAGAGAATCAACAAAAGCGGATGCGAAGAGCAGAAGGAGATAACGCGTGACCACTATCAATTTGCGGGCCGGCAGACCCGATGATGGCGAAAGCTGCGGCTCTATCTGCTACGAGGCCTTCAGAACGATTGCCGACCAGCACAATTTTCCACGTGATTTTCCCACTCCGGAGGTTGCCGCAGGATTATTGTCCCAGCTGTTCTCCCGCAGCGACATCTATTCGGTCGTAGCCGAAGTTGAAAGGCGAGTGGTCGGCAGCAATTTCCTTTGGGAGAACGCCATGATTGCCGGCGTCGGCCCGATCACTGTTGATCCCGCTCTGCAGAATGTGGCTGTAGGAAGGCGACTGATGGAAGATGTGATTCGGCGGGCGCAGGATCGCGGTTTTGCGGGAATCAGGCTGGTGCAGGCGGCTTATCACAACCGCTCACTGTCTCTGTATGCAAAACTCGGTTTCGACGCGCGCGAGCCCCTCTCTACCGTCCAAGGCCCAGCGTTCGGATTGGAAATACCCGGCTATGCCGTCCGTTCAGCAAACGAAGCTGATCTGGATGCCTGCAACAAGTTGTGTGTCAGAGTTCACGGCCACGACCGCGGGGCGGAACTGCTGGAGGCAATCAAGCAAGGAACCGCGACCGTCGTCACACACCATGGTCGCGTTACGGGTTACGCAACAATGGTTGGGTTCTTCGGGTACGCTGTCGGCGAAACCAACGAGGATCTGAAGGCGCTAATCGGCGCGGCCACAGAGTTTCCTGGTCCGGGATTTCTGCTACCGACGCGCAACAGTGAGCTTCTACGCTGGTGTCTGGGGAACGGTTTGCGCGTTGTTCAGCCCATGACGCTGATGAGCATAGGCCTGTACAATGAGCCCGGCGGAGTGTTTCTACCTTCAGTCATCTATTGAACGACATTCACATGGAAGTCAAAGAACTGCGGAGTCGCATCGAGGGGGATGTGACGACCTCTGCCGACGCTGGGTACGAAAATCTCAGGCGTGGGATCATCTGGAATCAGCTGACGCCTGCGCGTTACCCGCGGCTCGTCGTGCAGGCCGCGAAGGCCCATGATGTCGTCGAGGCGGTGCAGATGGCCCGCACTCACGGTATGAAGATCGCGGTGCGTGGCGGGGGTCATAGTTGGGTCGGTTTCTCGCTTCGCGACGAAAGCCTGTTGATCGATCTAGGGCGCCTCAGACAGCTCTCGATCGACCCTAAGGCTCGCCTGGCGGCGATTGAACCCGGGGTAACAGGTCGGGAACTCAACAATCAGTCGGCTGCGCACGGGCTGGCCTTCCCCATCGGGCACTGCCCATCGGTTCCACTCAGCGGCTATCTGCTGAACGGGGGGCTTGGATGGAACTCCAACACCTGGGGGCCCGCCTGCTTGAGCGTCGAAACCGCAAAGGTCGTCACTGCCGATGGCCGCTTCGTCGAGGCAAACCAGGAGCAACACACCGACCTGCTCTGGGCGATACGCGGTGCTGGGCCGGGCTTCTTCGCGGTGGTCACACAATACCTGCTCAAGCTCTATCCGACGCCGCGCGCCATCACGACCAGCACATACTTTTACCCTTTGCAGCACATTGAGGAGGTCGGCGCGTGGGCAGGGAGCATCTCCGCTCAACTACCGAGTGAAGTGGAGCTGGCGCTTTTCATCGCGCCCGCGCCCCCCGACCTCGCCGAGCAATGCGGGTCCACCAATGGCTTCGTGGGTATCCTGAGCGCGACAGCCTTCCTCGACACGGAGCGCGAGGCAACAGCCGCGCTCAGCCCCCTGGGGAGCTGCCCTGTCGCGCACGAGTGCCTGAAAAAGGAAGTGAACCAGCCCAATTCGTTTGCTTCCTTGCTTGATCTGGGCGGTGTGCTGTGGCCGGAGCGCCACCGCTACCTGGCCGACACGCTCTGGTCGGATTCACCGCCCGCGCGGCTGCTGGCGGTTCTGCGCGAGCATTTCCTGCGCGCGCCGTCACCGAAGTCACTGGCGGTATGCGCGTTTTCCACCGGGGCCGGTGACAACGCTGCTGTGCTACCCGATGTCGCATTCTCCATGACGGCAAAGACGCTCTTCCTATGCTATGCAATTTGGGAGCGACCGGACGATGACGTCGCGAACACCGTGTGGCATCGCGAGACGATGGCGTCATTGGACCCGTTTGCCGTAGGCCATTACGTGGGCGAGTCCGACATCGTGGCAGAGCCTGGGCGGGCCGAACGGTCATTCGCGGGCGCAAACTGGCGACGCCTCCAGTCGCTTCGCCGAAAATACGACCCGGATGAACTTTTTCACGGTCATTTCAGCGCATAGGGTAGTGTAAACGAGTATTGAAACGGGGACAGTCCGGCATCTCGAACCCGCTGCTTGCTGACTCCCCCTCGAGGGCCCGATGGAGACGCCGCTCGACACAGTGAACCGACTCGTACGAGCCATCAATGCCGGTGACCTGACGACCGCTGTGGAGCTCTACGAGCCCGAGGCCGTTCTCGTCGTGCGCCCGGGCCAGGTCGCTCGCGGCCGGTCGGAGCTGCGCGAAGCACTGGCGGGGTTTGTCGCCCTCCGGGCAACCCTCACGTCAGAGGCTCAGCACGTTCTCGAGGCCGGCGGTCTGGCGCTGTACCTCGGCCGCTGGAGCCTCCGGGGTACGGATCCGGCCGGCCAGCCGGTGACGCTCAGAGGGGAGTCGACGGACATCCTGCGGCGGCACGGGGATGGCCGTTGGCTGATCGCGGTGGATAACCCCTGGGGAGCGCAGGTGCTTGGCCCGGCGGTCACTCCTCGAGCCAGCGCCACGCCTCGTCCAGCTCCTTCGTCTTGAAGCGCCGGACCTCGCCGGGCACGAACTTCGCGGCCGCCTTGACATAGGTCCCGAAGAGAAGGCCGTCGGCCACGACCGCCACCCGTTCGACGTCGGCGGCGTGCTCGAGCGAGAAGCGGGCGTCGTCCTTGAACGCCCCGGGAGAGAAGGTCCCCAGGTTCTCTACGTGGACAAGAAGGCGGACCTTCCCATGCTCGGCGATCGTCCGCTCGAGTCGTTCGAGAACCTGCTTGAGCTCGGCGCTCGCGATCTTCCCCGTAGCGCGGAGGCCGATCACGCGGCCGCCGCTCCGCTGGTCGATCTCGATCATCGCTGGCACCCGGGACAGTAGTAGGTCGATCGCTGGGCCTGGACGATCCGCCGGATGAGGGTCCCGCACCGGGGACAGGGAAGTCCCTCCCGGTCGTACACGTTCAGGAGCTCGTAGAAGGCGCCCGGCTCGCCATCCCCGTCCGCGTAGTCCAGGTAGGTGGACCCGAGAGAGGTTCCGGAGCGCCCGAGCGCCTCCTCGAGGACGTCGACGATCGCCCGATGGAGCCGGCGGGCGCGGACCGGGCCCACGTTCTTGGCCCGCCGCCTCGGGCTCACGCGCGCCCGCCAGAGCGACTCGACCGCGTAGATGTTGCCGATCCCGGCTACCCTGGTCTGATCGAGGAGAAAGGGCTTGACGGGCTGGCGGCTGGCCGCGAGACGCGACTCGAGGACCTCGGGTGTGAAGCCGGGCTCGAGCGGCTCCGGCCCGAGCCCGGCCGAGCGGGCCTCCCACTCCCTCGCCGACAGGAGCTCCATTCCGCCCAAGGTCCGGGCGTCGATGTAGAGGAGCCGCGTCCCGTCGTCCAGCGTGAAGACCGCGCGCGTGTATTCGGGGAGGTCGGCCGCGTCGGAGACTCCTAGGCGGACCTCACGAGAACGGTCGGGAGAGCGCCCGTTCCGCCGGCTTCCCGGCACGACCAAGTAGCGCCCACTCATCCGGAGATGAGTCACCCATACCCGCCCGTCGTCCAGCTCGGCGGCGATGAACTTGGCCCGGCGGCGGACCCGTTCGACCGTCCGCCCCTCGATCGCCCGCGCGAACCGGCGGGTCGTCCCGCGGACGATGTTGGCGCGCAGGATCTTCGCGCGCTCGATCCGGCGGCCCGGAAGGGTCTCGGAGAGCCGGCGGACGATCGTCTCGACCTCGGGAAGCTCGGGCATGACGCGGAAAGCTAGACGGGCGCGGCGAAGGGGAAAACCGCCGCCGAGGGCCTAGACCCGGGTCCGCGCGAGCTCACGCCCGCCGATGTCGCTTCGCCAGCGAAGGGTCGGGGCATGGATCCGCTCGAGGGCCGCGTAGGCACGCTCGCGGGCCTCTTCCAGGTCGGCGCCGATGGCGGTCACGTTCAGCACCCGTCCGCCGTCGGTCACGAGCCGCCCGCCCTCGCGCGCCGTCCCGGCATGGAAGACGACCACGCCCTCCCGGTCGAAGGCGGAAGGTCCTAGGTCCGCTGGCAGCTCGATCGCGGCGCCGGTCTCGTAGGGGCCGGGATAGCCGACCTGGGCGGCCACGACCGTCATGCAGGCGCCGGCCCCCCACGCTGGCTCGACGCGCTCCAACCCCTGGCCCGGCTCGCACGCCGCGAGGAGCTCCAGAAGATCGCTCTCCAGGAGCGGCAGGATGGCCTGGGTCTCGGGGTCGCCGAAGCGGGCGTTCCACTCGAGGACCTTGGGGCCGTCGGAGGTCAGGATGAGGCCGGCGTAGAGGCAGCCGGTGTAGGCCTCGCCCCGCTCCGCGAGCCCGCCGAGGAGCGGCCGGAAGATCTCGTCGAGGACGTGTTCCCGGAACGCGTCGTCCAGGAGCGAGACCGGCGCGCAGGCCCCCATCCCCCCCGTGTTCGGGCCCCGGTCCCCGTCCAGGGCCCGCTTGTGGTCCTGGGAGGGAAGCAGGGGGACGAGCGTTCGCCCGTCGGTCAGGGCGATCATCGAGAGCTCCTCCCCCTCCAGGAACTCCTCGATCACGACCTCGTCCCCCGCCGTACCGAACTCGCGGCGTTCGAAGCATGCGCCGAGCGCGTCCCGGACCTCGTCCCCGGTCGTGCAGACCAGGGCGCCCTTCCCGGCCGCCAGCCCGCTCGCCTTGACCACGCACGGCGGGCCGATCTCCGCCGCGTAATGAGCCGCGGCGGCACGATCACGGAAGACCTGGAACGCGGCGGTCGGGATCCCGAGGTCGTCCATGAGTTCCTTGGCGAACGCCTTGGATGACTCGAGCCGGGCGGCGGAGCGGGTCGGGCCGAAGATCCGCTGCCCCCCCGCGCGAAAGGCGTCGACGATCCCGGCGGCCAGCGGCGCCTCGGGGCCCACGACCGTGAAGTCGATCGCCTCCCGCTCCGCGAGCCCGACCAGCGCGTCGACGTCGGTGGGCGACACGTCGACGGCGCGCGCCAGGGACGAAGTCCCGCCGTTTCCCTTCGTGATCAGATAGTCGTGCTCCGGATGGTCCCGGTGGAGCTTCCACACGAACGCGTGCTCGCGCCCGCCGTTCCCGACGATCAGGATCCGCATCAGACCGCCTCGAGCGCCCGGGCCAGATCCTCGCGCAGGTCCAGGACGTCCTCGATCCCGACCGAGAGACGGACCAGGCGATCGGAGAACCCCATCCGCTCGCGCTCGGCCTCCGGCACGGCCGCGTGGGTCATCGACACCGGGTGGCTGCAGAGGCTCTCGACCCCGCCCAGACTCTCGGCGAGCTGGAAGACCCGGAGCGCCTCGAGGAACCGGCGCCCCTTGTCGCGCTCGTCGAACTCGAGCGAGATCACGCCGCCGAAACCGCTCATCTGGCGGCGCGCGAGGTCGTGCTGGGGATGATCCGGGAGGCCCGGATAGTAGACCGACCCGACCTTCGGATGATCGGCCAGCCAGGCGGCCAGCTCGCGCGCGCTGGCCTCGCTCCGCTCCATCCGGACGTGGAGGGTCTTGAGTCCACGGAGCGCGAGCCAGCAGTCGAGCGGCCCCGGGACCGCGCCGACCGAGTTCTGGATGAACCGGAGTCGCGACGCGAGGTCGGCGTCCCTGGTCACGACCACCCCTCCCACCATGTCGCTGTGGCCGTTCAGGAACTTGGTCGTCGAGTGGACGACGAGCCGTGCGCCCATCTCGATCGGGCGCTGGAAGAAGGGCGTCATGAACGTGTTGTCCACGACGAGGAGGAGCCCGGCCCGGTCGGCCAGAGCCGCCATCGCCTCGAGGTCGGCGAGCCGCATGAGCGGGTTCGACGGCGTCTCGATGTAGAGCATCTTGGAGGCGGGTCCTATCGCCGCCTCGACGGCGGCAACGTCGCGCGTGTCCACGTAGTCGAACGTGAGGCCGAAGCGCGACAGGACCTGATCGAACAACCGATGGGTCCCGCCGTAGAGGTTCTCGCCCGCGACCACGTGGTCGCCGCCTTCCAGGAGCGTCAGGATCGCATGGATGGCGGCGGTCCCGGAACCGAAGGCGATCCCCTCGTCGGCGCCCTCGAGAGCGGCGATGCACGCCTCGAGGGCCTCGCGGGTCCGGTTGTGGGTCCGTGCGTACTCGTATCCCTTGTGGTCGCCGACCCCCCGCTGGACGTAGGTCGAGGTCTGGTAGATGGGGACCATGACCGCGCCGGTCACGGGGTCGGGCTCCTGGCCGGCGTGGATGGCCAGGGTGCCGAAGCGGCGACCGTCTTTCGGCGGCGTCTCAGCCACGCGCGGTCCCGGCGACCGCGCGCGCTTGCCGGTACATCTCCCGGGCGCGCTCCGTTCGACCCTTCCGGTCCCAGATGATGCCGAGGTGGTGGAACGACTTCGAGTCGTTCGGGTCGGCCTCGATCGCGCGCTCGAACGACTGGGCCGCCTCGTCGATGCGATCGAGGTGGTTGAGGCACACGCCCAGGTAGTAGTGGCCACGGGCCTCGCCGGGCGCCAGGTCGATCGCCTTCCGGAGCTGGGCGATCGCCTCTTCGTAGAGCCCCTTCTTGCCGAGGACGATGCCGAGCTCGCGGTGCGCCGTCGGGTTGTCGGGCTCGAGCCGGAGCGCGCGGCTGAGCTCCTCCTCTGCCTCCCCGTAGTTGCCGGCCCGGCAGTACGCCGAGCCAAGGGCGATCGCGGTCTCGACCGAATCGGGGAGGAACTCGCGCGTCTCCAGGAGCTGGGCGAGGGCCAGGTCGTGGAGGCCCCGGTCCAGATGGACCTCGGCCAACCGCGTCGAGGCGGCCACGTCGCGCGGGTTCCTCCGGAGCGCCTCGAGGAGGCCCTGAACCTCGGTATCGCCGGAGATGACGGGGGCCTGGACGTCGGCCGCCGCGACATCGGGGGCCGCGGGCTCGGGGGCCGGTCTCGCCGTGGGCTCAGGG
>DASRVA010000147.1:0-8715 GCA_035687745.1 Gemmatimonadota bacterium | reverse complement strand
CGGGCACAGCTGCTCCAAGGAGCAAACGAGGAGGCCGTGGCTTCGCTTCGTCGCAGCGCCGAACTCTCGAGATCGAACACGTTCCAGGCCTACCTCGCGTACGGGTTGGCGGCGACGGGCCACGAAGAGGAATCCCGGGAGGCCCTGAAAAGAATCGCTCACGCGGATGGAGGCGACTACGTGCGCAGCGAATGCCTGGCCGCCGTCTACGGGGCCTTGGGGGAACCGGACCATGCGTTCCGGCACCTCGATCGCGCCTACGCCGAGCGCTCCGCCGGCCTCATCTATCTCCATCTCGACCCGATGTACGATTCTCTCCGCGAGGACCCGCGGTTCCAGGCGATGGTCGAGAGGATCGGCCTGAAGTAGGAGGCCGCGCTCGATTCGCCCCCGCCACTGGACGTGGGTTGGTAGCCGAGCCAGCCTGTTAGCTTTCCGCCATGTTTACCGGACTCGTCGAAGCGATCGGAACCGTGCGCAGGGTGGAGCCATTGGGGGAAGGACGGCGCCTGTCGATCGCCGCGCCCTTCGCCGCCGAGCTCTCGATCGGCGAGTCGGTGGCGGTCGATGGCGTCTGCCTGACGGTCGTCGAGCGCGGCGAGGGCCCCTTCGCGGTCGAGGCCGTCCGGGAGACCCTGGCGCGGACCACGCTGGGCCGCCTCGAGCCCGGCCGAAAGGTCAACCTGGAGCGCGCGCTCGCCGTCGGAGACCGGCTCGGAGGCCACTTCGTCCAGGGCCACGTGGACGGCGTCGCGACCGTGCAAGCGATTGAACGACAAGGGGAGAACCGGTACATTGACCTGTCGCTTCCGGCAGCCGGACGGCCCCTGGTGGTGGAGCGGGGGTCGATCGCCGTGAACGGGGTCAGCCTGACCGTCCTGGCCCTGGCCCCGGACGGGGTCCGTCTCTCGATCGTCCCCCACACGTGGGCGGCGACGGCCTTCCCGGAGCTCGAAACCGGCGACCCCGTGAACGTCGAGTACGACCTGATCGCACGATACCTGCAGCGCCTGATCGAGGCCCGGCCATGATCCAGCCCGTCACGTTCACGCCCATCGAGGAAGCCCTGGCGGCGATCCGCCGTGGGGAGATCCTGATCGTCGTCGACGACGAGGACCGGGAGAACGAGGGCGACTTCGTCATGGCCGCCGAGCGGGTCACCCCGCAGGCGATCAACTTCATGGCCCGTCACGGCCGTGGTTTGATCTGCGCGCCGATCGGCGGTGCCCGGGCGCAAGAGCTGCGCCTGGACCTCATGGTCACCGACAACACGGCGCTCCACGAGACCGCGTTCACGGTATCGGTGGACGCCCGGCAAGGCACGACGACGGGGATCAGCGCCGCCGATCGCGCCGCCACCGTTCGCGCATTGGTGGACCCCGAGACCCACCCGGCGGACCTGGCGCGGCCAGGGCATGTCTTCCCGCTGCGCGCCAAGGACGGCGGCGTCCTGCGCCGGGCCGGCCACACCGAGGCCGCGGTGGACCTGGCGCGGCTGGCCGGCTTCGCCCCGGTCGCGGTCCTGTGCGAAGTCGTCGACGACGACGGCACGATGGCGCGTCTCCCGCGGCTCCTCGAAATGGCCCGCGAGCACGGGCTCGGGATCATCACGATCGAGGACCTGATCCTGTACCGCCGGCTCAAGGAGAAGCTGGTCGTGAGGCTGGCCGAGACCCCGCTCCCGACCCGCTACGGGGAGTTCCGCCTCATCCTCTACGGAACGACGATCAACGACGAGCACCACGTGGCCCTCGTGCGGGGGCGGGTCGAGGGGAAAGAGGACGTTCTGGTGCGCGTCCACTCGTCCTGCTTCACCGGGGACGTCCTGGGGAGCCTGCGGTGCGACTGCGGGGACCAGCTGCATCAGGCACTGCGCCAGGTGGCCGAAGAAGGGGAGGGGGTCGTCCTCTACATGCATCAGGAGGGGCGCGGGATCGGGCTCGTCAACAAGCTCAAGGCGTACATGCTGCAGGATCAGGGGCTGGATACGGTCGAGGCCAACGAGCACCTGGGCTTCCGGCCCGATCCCCGGGATTACGGGATCGGCTGCCAGATCCTGGTCGACCTGGGCCTCACGACGCTGCGCCTGTTGACCAACAATCCCCGCAAACGCGCGGCGATCGAGGGGTACGGCCTCAGGATCACCGAGCACGTGCCGATCGAGGTCGAGCCGACCGATCACAGCCGGCGATACCTGGATACGAAGCGCGACAAGCTGGGCCACTCGTTGGGCCGACGGTGAGGGGTCGCGGCGGTCCTCCCTGTACGACGGGCCATGCCCGGTAAGGGCTCGGGCCTCTCGGCCGACGGACGCGGCAAGCGCGCGGCCCTCGTGGTGGCGCGCTTTCACGGCGAGATCGCCGACCGGCTCGTGGAGGGTGCGCGGGCGGCCCTGATCGCCGCCGGCCTGAAGGACTCCGACATCGACGAGTTCGGGGTTGCCGGTGCGTTCGAGCTGGCCCCCGCCATCCGCCAGATCCTGGGCCAGGATCCCGTCCCGGACCTCGTGATCGCGCTCGGGGCGGTGATCCGGGGCGAGACCCCGCACTTCGACTTCGTGGCCGGGGCGGCCGCGGAAGCGATCCAGTCGCTGGCCGTCGACGCCAACGTCCCGATCGGCTTCGGCGTCCTGACGACCGAGACGGCCGAGCAGGCGCTCTCGAGGTCCGACCCGGACGGCCTGGACAAGGGCGGCGAGACCGCACGCGCGGCCCTCGCCCAGGCGGGTCTCTACGAGAGGTTGCGGGAGAACCGCTCGCCCGTACGCGGGTTCCGCGCGTCATGAGGCGCCGGCACAAGGCCCGCCGCTGGGTCCTCCAGATCCTCTACGCGTGGGAGGTGCGTGACCGCCCGGGCCGGCTGGCGGAGGAAGCGGCAGGATTCTTCGAGCGCCGCCGGATCGGCGTGGACACCCGCGGCTTCGCCGAGGAGCTCATCGCCGTGCTGGACGCTCACCTGGACGAGATCGACCGCATCCTGGGGGAGAGCGCCGAGAACTGGGATCCGGCCAGGATGTCGATCATCGACCGCAACGTTCTTCGGATCGGCCTGGCCGAGCTGCTGCACCTTCCGGACGTTCCGTTCAAGGTCTCGATCGACGAGGCTGTGACGCTGGCCCGCAGGTACGGCGGCGCGGACTCCCCGCGCTTCGTCAACGGCGTCCTGGACGCCGCGGCCCACCGGCTCGACCTGATCCCTTCCTGAGAGCGGAGCGGGCCTCGCCTCCTTCGTGTTGATCGGGATCCTCGCCGACGTCCACGCCAACCTTCAGGCGCTCGAGACCGCGCTGGCGTGGCTGGACGCCCGTGGCGTCGACGACCTGGTGTGCCTTGGCGACGTGGTCGGCTACGGGGGAGATCCCGAGCGATGCATCGAGGTCGTCCGGGAGCGATGCTCGGTGACCGTGCTCGGAAATCACGATCACGCCGTGTTCGATCCGGCCCTGCGAAGGGATTTCAACGACCATGCCCGCCGCGCGGTGGAGCGGCACGCGGAGATCCTGGACGCGGCCGAGGTGGCGTGGCTCCGGTCGTTGCCCGACGTGGCGACGAAGGAAGAGCTGGCTCTCGGACACGCAGGCTTCGCGGATCCCGGCGCCTACGGCTATGTCACCGAACCGCCCCAGGCCACGGTCGAGCTGGAGGCGATGCCCGGCCGCATCGGATTCATCGGCCACACCCACGTGCCGGCGATCTTCTGGGCCGGCGAGGACGGGGAGGCCGAGCGCGTGGTGCCGGCATCCTGGGCGGAGGCGCCGCCGGTGAACTCGGGTGAGGTGAGCGTCCGGCTCGAGAGGCCGTATCGGTTCCTGATCAATCCGGGGTCGGTCGGCCAGCCGCGCGACCGCGACCCGCGGACCGCGTGTGCCGCCTTCGAGACCGACGACGAGGTCCTGTTCCTGGCGCGGATCCCGTACGACGTCTCCGCGGCCCAGCAGGCGATCGTCGACCGCGGGATGCCCGCCTTCGAGGCGAGCCGGCTGGCGTACGGCATGTGACCGCCTCGACCGGCACCTGGGACCGGTTCTGGTCGGGGAAGTTCGACCTGGACCGGGTCTACCGCTCGAGCCCGCGCGTCGTGGCCGCGGTGCTGGAGCAGCTCCCGGACGGGAACGGCCGCGTTCTCGAGATCGGCGCCGGGACGGGACGCGACACGGGCGAGCTCGCGAGACGCGGCCATCACGCGGTCGCCCTGGACGCCTCGCCCGAGGCGTGGCGCCTGGCTGCGCGGGCGGAGCCCTCGCTCCGCGGCCGGGGGCTGGTCGGCGGCGACGCCTTCCACCTGCCGTTCCCGGACCGGACGTTCGACGCGGTCTTCCACCAGGGCGTCCTGGAGCACTTCGGCAACCCGGCCGCGTTCCTGGCCGAGAACCTGCGGGTCACACGCCCGGGCGGGGTGCTCGTCGTCGACGTCCCTCAGACCTTTCACCCGTGGACCCTTCTCAAGCGCGCCGCCCTCCGCGCCGACCGATGGTTCGCGGGGTGGGAGACCGAGTTCACGATCACGGAGCTGGAGGACCTGGTGGGCGAGGCGGGCTGGGAAGTCCAGTCGACGTATGGCGACTGGATGGTCCCGAGCCTCGCCTACCGGCTGACACGGGAGGTTGCCGGACGGGCCGGGGTCGAGCTGCCGCTCGAACCCTCGGGCCCGGCGCCTCTGGCCCGCGCCCGGCGCGCCCTCCGCCAGCGGGTCCTGGCGCCGCGGGCCACACGCTGGGTAGCGCACACGATCGGCGTGGTCGGCCGGCGTCCGGAGGCGGGTTGAGGTGAGGATCCTCGTCATCAACTGGCAGGACTGGACGCATCCGCGCGCCGGCGGCGCGGAGATCCACCTCCGCGAGGTGTTCGGCCGGATCGCCGCGGCCGGTCACCGCGTGGACCTCGTCTGCACGGGCTTCCCCGGGGCGGCCTCCGAAGAACGGCTCGACGGAATCAACGTCATCCGGCGCGGGGATAGGTGGGAGCTCTTCAACTACACGGTACCGGGGCTCTATCGGAGGGTCCTGCGTCGCAACCGGTACGACGTGGTCGTCGACGACTTGAACAAGGTCCCGTTCTACAGCCCCCTCTTCTGCGACCGTCCGGTGGTCGCCCTGGTCCACCATCTGTTCGGTGGGACGGTCTTCGACCAGACCAACCCGGCCTTCGGGAGCTACGTGTGGCTAAGCGAGCGGGCGGTGCCCCGGATCTATCGGCGCTCGTCGTTCATCGCCGTGTCCCGCTCGACGGCCGACGACCTCGAGCGGAGGGGCGTCGACCCGGACCGGATCACGGTCGTCCCGAACGGCCTGCCGGATCTGCCCTACGAGCGGTGGCTGGAGGCGCCCAAAGACCCGGCGCCCTTGTTCGTCGTGCTGACCCGGCTCAAGCGGTACAAGGCGATCGAGCTCGCGCTCGAGGCATTCGCGCTGGTCGCGCGTGAGCATCCGGAGGCCCGGCTCGTGGTCGCCGGCGACGGCGATCACAAGGAGGTCCTCGAGCGACGCGCCGGGGCCAGCGGTTTGAACGGACGGGTCGAGTTTCCAGGCTGGCTGGACGACGAAGCCAAGTGGTCGCTTCTCAGGCGCGCGTGGGCGCTCCTTTACACGAGCCCGAAGGAGGGGTGGGGGATCTCGAGCATCGAGGCCCAGCGGGTGGGGACGATCGCGATCGTGAGCGACTCGCCGGGGCTCCGCGAGACGGTGGTCCCCGGCGAGACCGGCCTCGTCGTACCGCACGGCGACGTCGCCGCGCTGGCGAACGCCATGGAGCGGGCGATCGACCGCCCCGCCGAGCGGGAGGCATGGGAGGCGGCCGCCGTCCAGCGCGCCCGGGGGTACTCGTGGGAGACCGCCGCCGCGCGCACGCTGGAAGTGCTCGAGCGAGCGGTGGAGGGGGAGCGATGACGGGGAGGGGAGACGGTTCGCCGCGCGCCGACTTCGGCGTAGTGGTTCCGGCCTACAACGAGGTCGAGAACATGGTACCGCTGTTCGACGCCCTCGCCGAGACCTGGCGTCGGAACGGCCTCGCCGGGGAAGTCGTCCTGGTCGACGACGGCTCGGGAGACGGGACGGCCCAGGCCGCGCGCGAGGCCGCGCGCCGCTTTCCCGGGCGGGTCCGGATCGAACGCCATCCGGTCAACCTGGGGAAGACCGAGGCCATGGTGACGGCCGCCCTGGCGACGCCCCGCCGCTGGCTCGTCCTCTTCGACGCCGACCTCCAGCACTCCCCCGAGGAGATCCCGCGGTTCCTGGACAAGCTCTCCGAAGGGTACGACGTCGTGACGGGCTGGAAGCAGGGTCGGTACGAGAAGCGCCTCGTCTCGGGCGTCTACAACTGGCTCTCGCGGCGGCTGTTCCGGGTCCCCGTTCACGACCTCAACTCGATGAAGGCGTTCCGGCGGGAAGTCCTGGACGAGATCCCCCTGCGCCACGACTGGCACCGGTTCTTCGTCGTGCTGGCGCACGACCGTGGCTACCGGGTGGGCGAGATCCCGATTACCCTCTATCCCCGTCGCTTCGGAGCGTCCAAGTATTCGGGTGCGGGCCGTGTCGTGGCCGGCACGCTCGACCTCGCATCGGTCAAGGTGATCACCACTCTTCTCCAGAAGCCGCTCATCTTCTTCGGGACGCTCGGGGCCGTGCTCGGCGCGAGCGGCCTGGTCGTCGGCGTGATCGCCCTCTACTACCGCTTCGGGCTCGGGCAGGGGTATCGCCCGCTCCTCTACCTGGTGATCCTGCTGGTCGTGCTGGGGGCATTGTTCTTCGCCCTCGGCGTCCTGGCCGAGGGGATCGTCCAGGTCCGGGACCGGGTCGAGCACCTCGAGCGACGGCTCGGCGCCGCCGCGGATCGGAGCAGGACGGAGGGGTGAGGCGGCCGGACCGGTGGGCGCTGGCGGGCGCCGTCGTCTCGCTCATCCTGGGGCTCGCGCTGATCGACCCGTATCTGTTCACGGGCGGGGACAACGTCGCCTATTACGCGCTCGCGCGGGCGCTCGCCACCGGGCGGGGCTACGTCGACCTGATAACCCCCGGCACGCCGCCCGAGACCCTCTTCCCGCCCGGATTCCCGCTCCTTCTGGTCCCCTTCTACTGGCTCGGGGGCGGGAGCATGTTCTTTCTGAAGCTGCAGTCGCTGCTGGCCGCCGCGGTCGCCCTGTGGGCCACCTGGAAGCTGGGGCGTGAGGCGCGGGTGGTGCCGGAGTGGGCGGCCGCCGCTTCGGTCTGGCTGGTCGGGCTGGCCCCGGTGTTCCTCCTCTACACGCGGTACGTCCTCTCCGACATGTCCTACACCGCCGCCGCGATGGTGGCGCTGGTCTTCTTCCAGCGGGCCGCGCTGCGTGACGAGGCCGGGGATGCGGTGGGAAAGGGAGCGGGCGACCGGTGGTGGATCGGGGGCTCGCTGATCGCCGTCCTCGCGTTCGGGGTCCGGACGGCCGGCGTGGCGCTCCTGGGCGCGGCGCTCCTGTGGGCCGTCTGGCGTAGGCGCTGGAGACGGGCCGCGATCATGGCCGTCGCGATCGGCGTGTCCGCCGTGCCCTGGCTCGCCTGGACCTCCCAGCGCCCGCCCGAGACGGGCGGATACTTCGAGCAGGTGCGGGTCACCGACCGGCTGGACCCGGAGAGCCAGCCGATGCGGATCGCTCAGTATCCACGCCGCGCGGCCGAGAACCTGGCGACGTACATGGTCCGTGACCTGCCCCAGCTCTTCTGGCCGGTAACCCCGGCGCCACTCGTCGTCAGGGTGTTCGGCTTGATCGCCGGGGCCGCGCTCACCGTCATGGGGGCCTTTCATCTCGTCCGGCGCCGGGGGATCACCCTGTGGGACCTCTTCGCGCTCCTGTCGCTCGGGTTGATCCTCCTCTGGCCATGGACGGGGGACCGGTTCTTCCTGACCCTGGTGCCGATCCTGTGGCTGGTCATGCTGGTCGGTCTCGACGCGGCGTCCCGATTCCTCACCGGGCGCTCCGCTCCCGCGCGGTGGGCCGCCACCCTGCTGATCGCCGTATTGGCGGTCGGCGCAGCGCAGCAGGTCCCCCGCGCCTGGGAGAATACCCGGGCCTGGCTGGACGGCGACGAGCTGGGAGGCTACGACCCCTTCTGGCACGACTACTTCGAAGCCGCCCGCTGGATCGGCGACCACGCCCCGGACGCGGTCATCACCGGCCGGAAACCGACCTTCGCCTGGTACTGGAGCGGAGGTCGTCCGAGCCTCGTTTATCCCTTCCACGGCGACCCGGAGCGGACGTGGGCCTTCCTGCGCGAGAAGGGGATCACCCACATCCTCATGGACCCGGCGACCCGGGCCTACCTGGGGCCGACGCTGGCGCCCCACGCGGAGCTGCTCGAGGTCGTCCACGCGGCGCCGCACCGCGCGGTCCTCGTCCTCCAGCTCGCCCCCGACCCGCCCTGATGCGGATCCTCCACGTGCCGACGGCCTGGCCGCGCGATCCGGGCGACGTCATCACGCCCTGGCTGGTCACCCTGGCCGAGCGTCAGGCCGCCCGCGGTCACGAGGTCCACGTGCTCGCACCGTCCTATGCGGGGCTGGGGGATCAGCGGCAGGGAGATCTCGTCGTCCACCGCTACCGCTATGCGCCCGACCGCTGGGAGCGGCTGACCCACGAGGAGACGACCCCGGACCGGCTCGAGCGCAACCCGGCCTGGGCGCTCCTCCTGCCGGGCTACGTCGCGGCCGGCGCGCGAGCGGCCCGCCGTCTCGGCCGGAGGATCCGGCC